>JBEKLV010000175.1:0-6606 GCA_050008835.1 Bacteroidota bacterium
TAAGCAAGTTAGCGTCATAGATGCAGCGACTTCCACTGAATATGAAATGGTGAAAATAAAGGAGGAAGGGTTTTATGAAATTTTGCTTGCTGAGTATTCCGAAGTATTCCCCTACAAGTTGAAAAAAGTAACATACGATAATGCAGTAGAAATATTCAACGACCCTTATTCATTTCTTCCAACGCTTACTGAATTTGATTTGTATTTATTTAACAGCGGCGATCACCATCGCATTTATGATAAATTAGGATCTCACGCAATAGAAGTAAATGGAGTGAACGGCGTACAGTTTGCTGTTTGGGCTCCGAATGCGCGGAGCGTTAGTGTTGTCGGAAATTTTAACAATTGGGATCGGCGACGGCATGCCATGCGCGTGCTCGGTGCTTCCGGTGTTTGGGAAATTTTTATTCCTGGATTAAAGGAAGGTGAACTTTATAAGTATCAGGTAAAAATAAAATCCGGCAGCATTCTCGATAAAGCAGATCCGTACGCAACAGAAATGGAACTGCGCCCTAAGACCGCTTCGAAAATAAATTTTCTTAAACAGTATGAATGGAAAGATGAAGGATGGATTAAGCACCGCGCTGAATCAGATCATCTTGGAGAACCGATATCCATTTATGAGGTGCATCTTGGTTCTTGGGCGCGCGTTACAGAAGAGAACAATCGATGGCTGACTTACCGTGAAATAGCAGAGAAATTAGTGGCGCATGTTCAGGAGCGAGGGTATACACACATTGAACTGCTTCCTGTTATGGAACATCCTTTCGATGCTTCTTGGGGATATCAAGTGACAGGATATTTTGCACCAACAAGCCGCTTTGGTACACCGCAAGAATTCATGTATTTTGTGAATTACTGCCATCAGAATAACATTGGCGTGATTCTCGATTGGGTGCCGGCGCATTTTCCGAAAGATCAGTATGCACTTGCTCAATTTGACGGAACTCATCTCTATGAACATGCCGATCCGCGCAAAGGCGAACATCAGGATTGGGGAACATATATTTTTAATTATGGCAGAAAAGAGGTTCGCAATTTCCTTATCAGCAACGCGCTCTTTTGGGTAGAAAAATATCATATTGATGGATTGCGTATTGACGCAGTTGCTTCAATGTTGTACTTAGATTATTCACGCAAAAAAGGTCAGTGGATACCGAACGAATATGGCGGGCGGGAAAATTTAGATGCGATTGCGTTTCTGAAAGATACGAATAGACTTGTCCATCAGTATTATCCGGGAATATTGACTATTGCAGAAGAATCCACCGCGTGGCCCGGAGTGACAACCGATATCGCTTATGGCGGACTTGGTTTCAATTTGAAATGGAATATGGGCTGGATGCATGATATGTTGAAGTATTTTTCAACCGATCCGCTATTCCGCAAGGACCACCATAACAATCTTACATTCGCACTTTTATATGCGTTCTCTGAACGCTTTTTACTGCCCCTTTCACACGATGAAGTTGTGCATGGGAAGTCTTCGCTTCTTCATAAAATGCCGGGGGATGATTGGCAGAAATTTTCAAATCTCCGTTTGCTGTATGGGCTAATGTATGGATTCCCTGGAAAGAAATTGCTTTTCATGGGAGGCGAGTTTGCTCAACGGGACGAGTGGAGCCACGAAAAATCTCTCGACTGGCATCTAACTCAATTCCCACCGCACGCAGGAGTGCAAAAATGGATTACGGATTTAAATCGAGTCTACCGAAAGGAAAGCGCACTGCATCAGGTTGATTTTTATTATTCCGGTTTTGAGTGGATCGATTTTCATGACAAAGCAAGCAGTGTCATCACATTTATTCGGAAATCAAACGACGGGAAAGAAAAGGTTATAGTTGTCTGCAACTTTACGCCCGTGCCGCGTCAGAATTATCGGATTGGTGTTCCAGATGGAGGGAAGTACAAAGAAATCTTAAACAGCGATTCATCCTATTACGAAGGCAGCAATGTCGGAAACGCCGGAGAGATTGAAGCAGAATCTATCTCTTGCCACAATCGAAAGTTTTCACTGAATCTTACTTTGCCTCCGCTTGCCGCTGTATTTTTAAAACATGTTTGAATGATATAAAACCCATAACTCATATTTAAGAGGATACTATGGCAGAAATAGAACCAGCGAAGGAAAATAAAGCTGAAGGTGTTCTGCAGAAAACCTGGCAGGAAATATCTCAACCGTTTATTGATCTTGTACATGCTCCGCGTGCGTTGTGGGGAGTGAATCTTGCATATACCATCGAAGGATTATCCTACTTCGGAATTCTTACTTACCTTGCAATCCATTTTTCGGATTTTGTTTTCAGAGGTGTTGATCATGCTGATATCTGGTCTCACGAAATGGTTATGGTACTCACTGCAGGTATTGCGATTGCAATGGTTGTTTTAGGGTTCGTACCGGATAAGTTTGGTGTACGGCGTGCTCTTATCTTTTCCTTTGCATTTCTCCTGATTGGCAGATTTGTGATGTCTGCTGCACCAACATTCTTTGGGTTGACACCTAATGGTATATGGTCATCTTTACATATCGTCACTATGCTCGGGATTTTATTTGTTGTCATCGGTTATGGTGTCTATCAACCCGCTGCCTACGCCGCTGTTCGACAATTTACGACCCCGAAAACCGCTTCTATGGCTTATGCAATGCTGTATGCTCTTATGAATGCGGGATCTTCCTTAGCGATGATGGCATTCATGCTTCGGGATGATAATTTCCTTGGCCTCGGAATCGTAGGAACATTTTGGTTCTACACAGCACTTACTCTTATTTCTCTTTTGTTAACTATTTTTGTTTTGTCAAAAAAAACCGTTGACAATGCAATTGCCCGGGCAAAAGCGGAAAATGCAGCAATAGCAGAAGAAAATAAATCTTCTCAAACACAAATCGAACAAGATAAAATTGCAGCAAATCAAACTACTATACAGAAAAAAATTCCTATTACCACATGGATTGTTCTTGCAGGTATTTTGGTTGCCATATATTTCCGTGCTGCAGATCCATGGCGTTATATCCTTGGAACAATTGTAATTCTTATCCCTATTATCATCTCAATTTTGCCCGATCGTTTCAAAGCGCCTATTATTCATTGGGTTGTCGTACATCCTTTGGCCGATCCAAGATTCTTTTTCTTTATTTTTGCACTCATGCCGGTGCAGACGCTCTTCACGTATAATTGGCTTGTCTTGCCGCAATATATTTCCCGGGCATTTGCCGGCGGTTGGATTGGTGAGTATTATGAAATAGGATCCAATGCCAACCCAATTCTTATATTTATTCTTGTACCGGTCATTACGGCACTCACGTACAAGAGAAATGTGTACAACATGATGATCTGGGGAACACTTATTATGGGTTCATCAGCATTTGTTCTTGCACTCGGACCAACGCCTGCAACGCTTATTACCTACATTATTTTCATGACCATTGGCGAGGCAATGTGGTCTGCCCGTTTTCTGCAATATGCTACTGAAATTGCACCGGCAGATAGAGCGGGACAGTATCAAGGAGTGGCTCAACTTCCTTGGTTCCTCACAAAATTTCTTGTTCCGTTGCTCTATTCTGGTCAGATGATGGAGCGTTACTGTCCAGCTGAAGGTTCGAAGGACACTGGAACAATGTGGCTAATTTTCGGATTTATTGCAGTGATAACACCAATTTCATTATGGTTAGCCCGTAAATGGATGATGAAAGATTTCAAAACGAAGCATGAAGGCTAAAAATGCGCGTTGCTGTCGTTCAAACGAATCCGATATTTGGTGAAGTAAAAAAGAATGTTGGTAATGCGCTGTCGCTGATGGAAACAGCGCCAGCAGATATCTACGTTCTGCCGGAGTTGTTTAACTCGGGTTACAATTTTGTCGATGAAGCAGAAGTTGGAACTTTAGCTGAACCAGCGAATGGTCCAACCTTTCGAACGATTTGTGAATGGATAAAAAAGCATTCCTGTTATGTTGTCTATGGATTTGCGGAACAAGCAGATAGGATATATAACTCAGCCGCGCTTGTCGGTCCTCATGGAATAGTTGGGATTTATCGCAAGGTGCATCTGTTTGATAGGGAGAATTTATTCTTCGCTCCGGGAAATCTTGGCTTTCCTGTTTTCAATCTCCCATTTGGTAAAGTTGGAATAATGATTTGCTTCGACTGGATATACCCTGAAAGTGCGCGTTCACTTGCGCTTAAAGGCGCACAGCTTATTGTTCATCCGGCAAACCTTGTCTTGCCAAATTGTCCAGATGCGATGGTAACGCGCTGTTTGGAAAATAGAGTGTTCACTGCAACAGCAGATCGGGTCGGTGAAGAAAATAGGGGCGGAGTTGATCTGAAGTTCATTGGGAAAAGCGAGATCGTTGCGCCAAACGGAAAAATTCTTTGCAGAATCGGAGTTCATAGGCCTGCAATTTCAGTTGCCGATGTTGACCTTTCTCTTGCGGATAAAAAGCAAATCAATGAATATAATCACCTGTTCAAAGGGCGAAGGCCGGACCAATACAACCTGTAATGTTTGCAGCAATAGTCAATTGTGCATTTTATTTCTTCTTCAAACCCTCGATGTCTGCTCGTGATATAGAGGGTTTTGTATTTCCACTCAACTTATTGTCAAGAAGGTATTTTTAAAAAACACGCATTTATGTGATTGCGCATTGAAAATGTAATGAATAGATTAAACCCGACTATTGATTCCAATCATACCGCACCACAAGAAATCCATACAAGATTTAAAAAATATAAAATCTATGCGTACGAATACAAGTTTGATAAATCAGAGTCTATTTGACTATGTATAATGACAGACTGGTACAGCGAATTAACCATTTGAGCTGAAGCATAGCTATGCTCTATCTTTGAAAAGTTAATTGACGTTGGCGGGAAGCTAACTGACGGCGCTGGAAAGACATCGGACATCGGCGCGAAGCAATTTGCCTGCGACGCGGAGACATCGGACGACGACGCGAAGCAATCTGACATCGACACGGAGACATCGGACGACAACGCGAAGCAATCTGACAATGACACGGAGACATCTAACAATGGCACGAAGCCATTTGACGATAACACAAAGTAGTTTAACAACCACGCGAAGTACTTTGGCAAGAACACAATGACAGGTGACATTGACACAAAGTCAGTTGACATTGCCGCGGAGTAGTTTGACGATTCCGCGAAGCACTTTGGCGAACACACGAAGCAGTCTGACGATCGCACAAAGCAGTTTGCTGAATACACGAAGCAGTTGGTCGAACGCACGGAGTGGTTTGGCGGACACACGAAGCAGTTTATCGAGAAAGAAATGCCGAATATAATAAGAAAAAGGGCATTTGCTATGTCACCCAGAACTTGTTTCAGGATCTGGGTGTAGATGCTGAACCGAGTTCAGCATGACAAGCTCTTTTTGTCACCCTGAACTTGTTTCAGGGTCTCGAAATAAGATACTGAACCGAGTTCAGCATGACAATCAGAGGGAAAAGATGAAAACCGGCTACGTGTACATCATGACCAACTTCAAGCGGACAACATTCTATACAGGCGTCACAAGTGATCTTGCCTGCAGGGTCTATCAACATCGAGCAGGAGAAATTGAAGGATTTACGAAAAGGTATCGCTTGAAATATCTTGTTTACTTTGAAGATGCAGGTGCAATGATCGATGCTATTGCTCGTGAGAAACAATTAAAGAATTGGCATCGAGAATGGAAAATCAATTTGATAAAATCCATTAATCCGGAAATGAAGGATTTAAGTGACGAGGTTCTTGGAGAAGGAGAGATAGATGCCGATCCTGACAGAGTCGGGACGGCATGATATAGCCCTTTTGTCACCCTGAACTTGTTTCAGGGTCTGAAAGATGGATTCCGATCCCGACATAGTCGGGACGGAATGACTTATCAATGAGTGGTGAAGGATACTGGAATTCGGCATAGGCCGGAACCAACACCGGCGCAAGCTGCAACACCCGCCAAATAGATCGTCGGGCAGGCCCACCAAATAGATCGTCGGGCAGGCCCGTCAAATAAATCGTCGGGCAAGCCCGCTAAATAGTGTAGCGGGCAAGCCCGCGAAGTAAAATGAGCCCCACCTCGAATCTCTCTTCAATTGAAGGGGGTGAGGAGAGGATGTTTGACAAAGGCGAATTGGTTTCTTATGTTGTTTTGCCCTGTCTCCCCGACGGGGCATAGTTAGCCTCCCTAACCCCGGCGTCTGGTAGTGCGTCGGGGTTTTGTTTTTATTAGACACTCGCTCTGCGCGTAATGAAAAGAAAAGACTGCGTAGCTTTAGTCGTCCCGCGATGCGGGATGAACATTAACACGCGGCCTCCGGCTTATTGACAATGATTCTAAACAGAGCTACATTATCACCAAGTAGTTGTCGTTACAGGGAGGTACTAGGCATCTGCTACTTTTCTCAATCTTCAAAGAAGAACCTAAAATGATAGAATGTAAATCTGCCTATCATGTATTTAACGAACAAAATATGGGCTCAATTTATAATTTGTACCTAATATGCATGAATTATAGGGTTACTCTATCTACTCACTAGTTAGTTGGCCACAGCAATTAGGAAAGTCTATGGATAAAAGATATCAAATATTTGTCAGTTCAACATACG
>JBEKLV010000176.1:0-6543 GCA_050008835.1 Bacteroidota bacterium
GTCCTTCATCTTCGTGGAGCTTCTTTGATCCTTTTCCATAAGATACACGTGCGGCTTGGACGATAGAAGAATCAGAACCCATATAGTCGATGACACGTACAAAACCATCATTCAACACGTTGAAGGGAACACCAAGGATTTTATCTAATTCCGGAACGCTTGCGCGTTCAAGTTTTTCAAAAGTCTGTTCCATTGTTTCCTGTAAAAGAAAAGTTGAAGATATGTGGAATCACAATTTAATTAAAGCGCGTAGTTCAGAATCTTTGAAACTAATTTTGCCGCTGTTACATCGGCATAGTGCAGTCCCTTAATTGGCGCTAATTCAACAACATCAAAACCGATAATGTGCCTTTTGCGTGCAACTTTCCGCAAGCATTTCATCACTTCATCCCAAAATAAACCGTTTGGTTCCGGTGTTCCTGTCGCCGGCATTATGGATGGATCAAACGCATCAACATCGAATGAGATATAGACATTCTCAGAAAGTTTTTCAACAACGAAATCATCCCAGTACTTCAGCACTTTTGTATAAGTGCCGCGGCGAATATCGTGCGCATAAAATGTATTGATTCCGTGATCGCGTATGAATTCCGCTTCTTCTTTGCATTGCGCACGAATGCCGACCTGCACGAGCTGACGCGGATCGAGAAATTCGCAAACTCTTGCCATCACCGATGCATGGCTGTACTTGTTTCCTAAATACTCTGGACGGAGATCGGAATGCGCATCGAACTGAAGGACGGAAAGGTTAGGATACAGCTTCGCATGAGCGGCAATCGTTGAGGAAGCGATTGAATGTTCGCCGCCAAGCGTCACCACAAACTTTTGCCGTTCTACCATTTCAAACACGGTGTCGTAAATAAGCTGCAGAGCAGCTTCATCCTTTTTCTTTTCGAAGACAAGAGGCGAAAGAGTTGCGATACCACATTCCCTAAAGATTTCACGTTTTGTCTCTTCGTCAAAGAATTCGACTTGCCGCGATGCTTTCAAAATTGCTTCCGGCCCGTTCTTAGTTCCGGTACCGTAGCTCACTGTATGTTCATACGGCGCCGGCAGAACGACGACTTTTGATGTCTCAAATGCAGAATATTGTTTTTCGATACCGAGAAAGTTTCGTTTGATATCGAGTGCCTTTACCATAATACCTTCTCCAAAATTGTGCTTCAATATATCTCAAACCTGCTGGAAAAGCAAGCCTGCCAGCGTTTGCCCCACGCTTGACTCATGCTTGACAAAGTGGGCTTTTGTTCCGATAATATCACCACAACATCATGAACCTATCAATCAGAATTTATATTATCATCACAATCCTTGTCGCTTTCTGGTGTGCAGGAATTCTTGCCGCACCTGTGCTTAAGCATGCCGGTTTGAACGGCAGTGCAGACATCGCATACTCCATTTTCTCACGCATCTGTCATCAGAACGATGCGCGTTCATTTCATATTGAAGGGGAAAAGTCCGGCGTGTGCATTAGATGCAGTGCAATCTATTTTGGGTTTCTTGCAGGACTGCTGTTAATGCCGTTATCAGGTGCGCTTAAGCGAAAACGCGTTCCGAAGCCGATGCTAATGATTGCTGTAATTATTCCTATGTTTATTGACGTGGTATTGAACGGTACCGGTCTTCACGCCAGCACAACGATGACGCGTATGGCAACAGGTTTGTTATTCGGCGGCGTGATGCCGTGGTGCATTGTTCCGCTTCTTATCGAGGCGTGTTCGCAGTTAATTCATAGAAAGAAAATTCACACACCAGATTCCGGAGCATATACATATGATTGAAAAACCCAATAAACTACGCTCAGCCATTCTTGGCGGACTCATCATCGGCGCGATCTCGGGTATCCCGGGTTTAAACCTGCTTAATTGCTGCTGCTGCGCAGGAATTTTATTGGGCGGTGCAATGTCGGTTTATCTTTATAGACAGGAATTTAAAAATGAGATGCCGCCAATGGAATCGTCCGATGCTCTGATCTTGGGAATCGTTGCAGGTATTATCGGTGCATTGATAACGACATGCCTCAGTGCGATAATTACTCTAATTCTCGGTCCGGTAGAGACGCAAATGATGCGCAACTTTATGGAGAAATTAACACAGAAGTTAGAAAACAACGGATCTGTTCCGTCGGGCACGTTGGATAATATGCGAGATCAATTTGAACAATCTCTCAAGGAGAGCGGCACAATCGGCGGGATCCTTCGATCCCTGGTTTATGCTTTGATTCTATATCCGATTTTTTCTATGCTTGGCGGGCTTATCGGATACGGAATTTTGGGGAAGAAAAAACCAACAATTCCACCACAAACGCCGATGCAGCAATAGTCAATAGTGCATTTTGTTTCTTCTTTAAACCCTCGATGTTTACTTGTGACGTCGAGGGTTTTGTATTTTATCACGATAGTGTTGCGTTTGATTGATCTCTCACGTACTTTGTTGACAGTTGTTTCACTAGTGGGGCTATTGGTGATACGATGAGGGATTCCAATTCTAAGAAAAATCTTAAAGAGAAAAGACATTGTACAGGGCAAATGAAATCCATTGGCCATTCTTACGGATAAAATATAGATTAAGTCTCCCGAAGGTGGCAAAGCCATGCTCTTGGCAGATACCTTTGGCATATCTAATTACATGTTAGCCCGCAAGAAAGGGATTATCAATGAATAATTCTCCAAGTTTCTTTTCTGATCCCAAGGTTGTGTTGTCTTTGTTGGCATTATTCATTTCAATTGTGGGTTTTATTTGGACGCTAGTAAATCAATGGGAACAGAATCGTCGCTGGGATAATTTAAATGCCGCGAATATTGCTATTAAAGAAATCAAAATGATAAACAGGAAGGAATTGACTAAAGAAGAAGCGGTGAAAACTAACTGGGGTTATGACCCTTCGATTTATTCCTTACGGGAAGCTTCCAATCTTTATCAAATTCCATATTGTCTTAGCGTGCGTGATATAACAACCAAGGAAAAAGTTGATCGCTTTAATCCAGTATTTACCGTTCATGAAGTGGCAGAGGAGTTGAATAGAATTGGTTATAAAAACAAAGTATTTATCACGAGACTTTTCAAACCATATTTCGCTTTTGAAAATTTGGGGAAAACTAATGCTATTGACCTCATGATAGAAATTGATGCTAAATTACCAAATGAAGAATGGAAAAGTGCGTTTAAAGCAAATACAACAATAACGTTAGTGCCTTCGCAGCCCAATAATGTAACATTTGATATGGAACTGCCAATTGAACTCCCATTGCCAGCGGCACTAAATTTTAGAATTAGGTTTTCTTACAAGGACGTAAATAATAATATCATAAAGACTGAAATCAAAGCAAAGTGGACATCAAATGATAATTATTGGTCCTATGGTGAAATGTAAATTCTATTCAGTCGTAAAATCCAAACAATACAATAGGTTTTCTTGCGGGCTAGCCAAGCACTTCCCGCAAAAGACAGCAGGGTATCCCGAATTATCGGGAGCCGGTCCGTTAGGCCTCAACAATGGAGGAATTAATGACACAAACATTAAGCACACCGCTTTACCTTGATTGGTCTTTTTGGGCAGTACTAGTCGCAGCGGTTGCCCTCGTACTTTCGCAACTCCCACCCATCCACACTCTTCTAATGCGAGCAAAGCTTGAGCTAGAATTATATTCTCGAATGCATATTACGCATAAAGTCGGCAATCCTAATGCTCAACTACATTTGATAATCACGAATGTTGGAGGAAGGCCTATCAAGGTCAAAAGAATAACGCTTGCCTTTCGACGAGACGGAAAAGACGTCGCAGTCTTACCTGCACAGAATTACTACCAGAATCCCGGAGATTCCGCAACTGTTCTACTCGTGGGGTTCGCACTTAAGTCGAAGGAAGAATGGGCTCATACCGTAGGTTTTCTGAACTACTTTTCTCGTCCAGATGAGAAGCGCTATAGAGATGCAGAAGCCTTGCTAAAGAAGGACATATTTGAGAAACGGAAGTTGATCAAAAACAAGACTCGAATAGTTGAGGCCGAAAGAAATCATGTGACTGATTTCTTACATTTGTTTGACGAGAAGTTTATATGGCTGGCAGGAGACTACGAGTTGCGTGTGTCAGTCGAGTGCTCCGATAAGAGAGCAAATACCTCGAAGGATTATAGATTCACTCTTTTTGAATCAGACTCAAATACACTCTCAAGTTCCAAGAGCGATTACAAGCTAGGCGACGGTATATATTGGGATTCAGGCAATCATCCTGGCGTTATCGTGCAGATTGTTGAGGCCTAACCAGGCGCTTCCCGCTAAATGCGCGGGGCCAATTAACGCCGATCCGTTAGGTCGCTACCCAGGAGGAGCAACAAATGAAATTCTTATCATCGATTATAACGATAGCTTGCTTTTTTACCATCATTTTGATTGTGACTTTCTTTGGATGCAGTAAGAATGATAAACCTCCCGTGTTTTACGAAGTAACAGCATTTGATTCTTCGACCGGTCAGTACACACTTGTTCGTGTCGACAATACAACAAATAAGCGAATAGAATACGTTCTTGTATGCAATTTCTATAAATGGGGAAATCATGAAAGAGTGGATGGGCCGCATTCTTGCGATCTTTCTGTTGGGCAGATTCTTATTCCAAATCCGTTGCCAAAGAACTCAAGCGAATTCGTTGACATTTGGCAACTAGGAGAAACCTTTTTTATCATGGTAGGTTCGGATTCAAATCGGGTTCAACAACAATTTACGATTAAGTCTGCTCGTCAAAGTCAATAGCTGTTTGGGTGTCGGCCTAACCAGGCGCTCCCCGCAAAAAACAGCGGGGGGGATCCCGATTTATGGGGAGCCGATCCGTTAGACAGCGTTGTCATCATATAGACTTGAATACATATTCATGGGGGTCACAATGAAAAAACAACTTATCCTTTTCTGTTTGTTCATTCTCCTATTTCCAGATTTCCTTTATACTCAAACAACTACTCCCCTTACACAGCAGCAAAAATCATGGCTCTCCAAAGCCAATCGGCACGAGAAGAACGGCTGGATTTATCTCCATATCGAAGGCACTCCGGAAGAACGAGGATTCCAGCATGGGTACCTACTCGCAAAAGAAATAAAGGAAGCGATACGAGAATTGAGTGTGGGATGGAAATACAGAAGTGCCCTGGAGTGGCAGTGGCTTGTTAAGGAAGCCGGAAATATTTTTACAGCCAAAATTGACACAGAAAATCTTGCTGAAATCGATGGGATAGTCGAAGGGATGAATGCAGCCGGCGATTCAACGACTCGGGATGAAATTGTGGCATACAATGGCTTCATGGAACTTATGTGGTATTGGTGGCCTACTGTGAAAAACAAAATATCACCCAATTCGCCTGAGCCAAAGAAACAATCATGCAGCTCGTTCATCGCAACAGGAAGTATGACTGCCGATGGCGACATCGTACTTGGTCACAACACGATGGGTGGTTATCTTCCCCCTCACTGCAATATTATTCTGGATATCCTTCCTGATAAAGGTCACCGGATAATTATGCAGTCGTTGGCCGGTTTCATTCACAGCGGAACAGACTTTTTTGTAACAAGTGCCGGACTTGTCGGCTCAGAAACGACAATTTCCGGTTTCTTCGTCTTCGATGAAAAGGGTGTTCCCGAATTTGCCCGAATGCGGCATGCCACGCAATATTCTTCTTCTATTGATGAGTGGTGCGAGATTATGAAGAAAGAGAACAATGGCGGGTATGCAAATGCATGGTTGATAGGTGATATCAATACAAATGAAATTGCAAGGCTTGAGCTTGGATTAAAATATGTCGGATTTGAGAAAAAGAAGGACGGCTATTTTGTTGGCTCTAATGTTGCTGAGGATTTAAGAATATTGCGCTTCGAAACCAAAATAAGGGAAACAAACATTAAACTTTCTCCCATTGCCCGCCGGGTCCGCTGGAAACAATTAATGAAAAAATACAAGGGCAAAATTAACCTAGAACTTGCCAAAAAGTTTGAGTCCGATCATTATGATACGTATTTGAAAAAATATATTCCCGGTATGAGGAGCCTATGTGCTCATGAAGATCTCGATCCTCAATTCTCTGCCGACGAAGTTCCTTTTGCTCCGGCGGGGACGGTTGATGGAAAAGTTGTCGACTCAAAGATGGCAAAGAAAATGTCTTTTCTTGCACGGTGGAGTTCTGCTTGCGGAAAAGCATTCAACGCCAGGAAATTTCTCGAAGCACATCCGCAATTTGAATGGATGACCGATCTGCTCAAGGATCGTCCAACACAGCCGTGGACGGAGTTCAAAGCTGGAGAAAGATAAACAACAGTTAGCAATTCAGGGAATTTTAAACTCCGACAACATCTTGAAGACAGCGCCGACTAACTAGGCGCTCCCCGCCTGCTAAGCGAAGCAGCGGGCAGGCACAAACCGCGAAAAGCGCGTGGCATCCCGATTTATTGGGAGCCGGTCCGTTAGGCAACTCAAAACAAAGGAAGGGGGTCCTCTATGAAGAAAATAGAAGTCGAAGTAAAGGATGTTGCATTCCGGACTTTTGTCTCTGTTCTATTC
>JBEKLV010000177.1:0-6534 GCA_050008835.1 Bacteroidota bacterium
TCTTGTGAAGGACATCATCGATGCATACGAGCGCTACCGTACAAATGGAACGGGAGATGGAAAAACAAACGGTGCGAATCAAGCCTGATCACTCTTTCATTTTTTTCCTTGCATCCCAGATTTCATCCATCTCTTTCATCGAAACAGCTCCAATCCGTTTTCCGCGTCGTTGAATTTCTTTTTCGATGTGGTAGAATCGTTTGCTGAATTTATTAATCGATTCTTTCAAAGCAAACTCGGGATTGACGCCGATGAATCTGGAATAATTGACTAATGAAAACAGCAAATCGCCGAATTCTTCTTCGATATGAGCATGGTTTTTGGATCGTTCTGCTCCGGTAAATTCCTTAATTTCCTCATCAACTTTTTTCCAAACGTCGCGCTTCTTCTTCCAATCAAATCCTACTTTAGATGCCTTCTCCTGAATGCGTAGCGCACGAAGTAATGCCGGCATCTCCTTGGGTACTCCATCAATCACCGATTCTCTCCCTTCGGTCATCTTGATGTGCTCCCAATTTCTTTTTACCTCGTGCGAATCTTCGACTATAACATCGCCAAATACATGTGGATGTCGCCGGATCATTTTCTCAGAAATTGAATCGATAACGTCTTCGAGTGTGAAGGATTTCTCTTCTTCCGCTATCACAGCGTGGAGAACAATATGAAGAAGCAGGTCACCCAGTTCTTTCTTTAGTTCGTCTGCGTCGTTTTGATCAATCGCTTCGATGACTTCATATGTTTCTTCGATCAAACTATGTCGGATAGATTTATGTGTCTGCTCGCGGTCCCATGGACAATCTTTTCTGAGCCGCTTGACGATTTTGACAAATTTCTCAATAGGTTTTTTGGTTTTTTTCATTGATGCTCCGATTCTGATTTATCATACCGAAAAACAATTCCAGAATCAAACGTTTGTTTTTTTAGATGTTATTGCGTAATTTGAAATTAAATCTGGGGCTGTAGCTCAGTTGGGAGAGCGCTTCGTTCGCAACGAAGAGGTCGTCAGTTCGATCCTGATCAGCTCCACGGAACAATCACTCGTAGAGTGGTGAAACATAAGAAGCTGTAGCTGAATGGCAAGAGCGTCCCGCTGCAAGCGGGAAGGTCGTCAGTTCGATCCTGATCAGCTCCACGGAATAATCACTCGTAGAGGGGTGAAACATAAGAAGCTGTAGCTCAATGGCAAGAGCGTCCCGCTGCAAGCGGGAAGGTCGTCAGTTCTTCCGAAGGAATCCCTTTGGGAGATCCTGATCAGCTCAACAAGGTAATAATTTGTGAAAGATAAAAGAAAGTTTTGAAACACTAAACGCAAATTAGCCTATAACAAACATTTATAATCGGAGTTTTATTTGTCTATTTGGGGTCAAGTCCTGCGCAACAAAGCATTGCCCAACCCCGCCAGGTCCGGAAGGAAGCAACGGTCGGCAAACAGTTTTGTGTGACGCAGGGAAGCTTGACCTCTTTTTTAAATTTTCAATACTTAAAGCCACCACCGATGGCTCAACCGCTCGACGAGTCCGTTCGACAGAATGCATCGGAATCGACGATCGCAGTCTGACGACCGCTGGCGATTGGAAAACGGTACAAACGATATGGTTTATTATTACATAACCATTCTTATTCTTACCATCAGTTTGACGCTTCAAGAGAAGTGCCGTACTGTTTATGGCAGAGCGCTTTGTTTCGACCGATTTGGAAGAAGACTCACACGAGTGTTTCCCCACCTCGAATGGAATTTGCAGTCAGGCGGGACTTTTCCACTTCGTTTTGAAACGCAGCAAGCTCATCACACAATTTTTTTGCTGAAGTGGAAGAGGATTCCGCATGAAAAAAGAAATTATTATCAATTCAACTGCAAACGAACATCGTATTGCCATTCTTGAGGATGGCAAGACCGCGGAACTGTTTGTAGAAACACCCGGTAAAGCGCGAAACGTTGGCGACATTTATCTTGGCAAAATTGCTAAGGTGATGCCTGGTATCCGTGCTGCATTTGTCGATATCGGCATGAGTCAAGACGCCTTTTTGCATTTTTCTGATGTAGGTTCCATTGAAGAGTTTAATACACTCTTTGATGAAGATGAAGACGAGAAGGAAGAAGAAGCCGCGGAAGCAGCATCTCAAACTGCCGATGGTGCAGCTCCAACGAGCGAAGTGAGCGGCATTCCTCAAAACGGCGAACATGCCGATAGCAAAGACCACCGCCACGATCAACAACGGCGACGCCATTCTCAACAAAATATTCCGCATGTCAATTTACAAAAGGGACAAGAAATATTAGTTCAAATTACAAAAGAACCGGTAGGTAAAAAAGGCGTGCGTGTTCGTTCAGCAATTTCCATGCCCGGACGTTTTCTTGTTCTCATTCCTTTCGATGGAAAAGTTGGCGTCTCCAAGAAACTTTCGAACTTTAAAGAGAAACGCAGACTCCGTAAAGTTGTCCGTGCGATGTTGCCGAAAGGATTCGGCGCAATTATTCGCACAGTCGCAGATGGAAAAACGGACGAAATGCTTAAACAGGATCTTGATGAATTAATCAAGACGTGGCAAGGCATCGAGAAATCTGTTAAGTCGGAAAAAGCTCCAGCCCTTATTTACAAAGATATGAACACTACGTCCAGTGTCATTCGCGATCTATTTCAAGATGCCGTAGAGCATGTCGTTGTAGATGAAAAGAAACTCTTCAAAGAAATTCGTGCTTATGTTCAATGGGTTTCGCCCGATATGCTTAGTCGTGTGGAGTACTATCGTGAGAAAGAACCAATTTTTGATAAGTATGGCATCGAGAAAGAAATTCAAATTCTTCTCAGCAAGAAAGTTTGGTTGAAGAGCGGTGGTTACTTATTCCTCGAAAAAACAGAAGCTATGACCGTGATCGATGTGAACAGCGGGCGTTATGCGGCGAAAAAAGAACAAGAACTAAATTCGCTCCGCACCAACCTTGAAGCGTCGCGCGAAATTTGCCGGCAGCTTCGGCTGCGTGATATAGGCGGTCTCGTTGTTGTGGATTTTATCGATTTGGAAGATGAAAAGAACAAGAAAAAAATCTACGATGAGATGAAAAAGGAATTGCGGAAGGATCGTGCTAAAGTGACGGTTTTGCCAATGACTGATTTCGGATTGGTACAGATTACACGCCAGCGTATTCGCCAAAGCTTGCAATTGAGTTTCAGCGAAGGATGTCCGATGTGCGGCGGAACCGGCTTAGTTCAGTCCAAAACATCGACCATGAATCAAATTGAACGTTGGATTAAGCGATTCAATTCAGAAAAGCACGAATACAGATTGGAGCTGAGAGTTAATCCTATAATTGCAGAATATCTTTCTGTGGGCACAATCAGCAGGTTGACGAAACTGCAATTCAAGTTCTTCGTTAAAATGAAACTCATTCCGGATCCTGCATTACCTGCGGATGAATTCAAATTTTTCTCGGTAAAGCAGAAGAAAGAAATCACAGATCAGTACAAGTAGAGTGAGGATCAAGTCACATGAAATTTTTCATAGATACAGCAAATATTGATGAGATTCGCGAAGCTGCAAGTATGGGCATGCTGGATGGCGTTACGACGAATCCCAGTTTGGTTGCTAAGGAAAAAAAAGATTTCCGAAAACTATTGGAGGAAATTTGCTCCATAGTGGATGGACCAATCAGTGCGGAGGTGATTCCACTTGATTATGATGGTATGATGAAAGAAGCTCGTGAACTTGTCAAGATTCATAAAAACATCGTAGTCAAGATTCCACTTATCAAAGATGGATTAAAAGCAGTGAAAGCGTTGAGCGGTGAAGGAATTAAAGCGAATGTAACTTTGTGCTTTTCAGCAAGCCAAGCATTGCTAGCGGCAAAAGCAGGCGCGTATTTTATCAGTCCATTCATAGGCCGTTTGGATGACATCGGTCAGAACGGCATGGATTTAATTGGCCAGATTGTAACAATCTACCGTAACTATGGCTACACAACGGAAGTGCTGGTGGCAAGTGTGCGTCATCCAATGCATGTGATTGATGCCGCAATGATCGGTGCGGACATTTGCACGATGCCATTCAAAGTGCTCGATCAACTTATCAAACATCCACTTACGGATATCGGCATTGAAAGATTTCTTGCCGATTGGAAAAAAGCGCAAGGGAAGTGATGCTTAAACAAACTCCGTTTTACAATCTGCATATGGCGCTTGGTGCGAAGATGGTGGAATTCGCTGGCTTCGAAATGCCAGTGCAATATTCAAGTATCATCGAAGAACATCATGCCGTACGCCTGTCGGTGGGCGTTTTCGATGTTACGCACATGGGAGAATTCTACGTGCGCGGCACAGGTGCACTTGCGTTCCTTCAGAAAGTGACGATAAATGATGTTTCAAGATTGAAACCGGGAAGAGTGCAATATTCCGCTATGTGCAACGAGGATGGCGGAATTATCGATGACCTTCTTATTTATCGGATGGAAAATCAGTACATGATTGTGGTCAATGCGTCTAATCTTCAAAAAGATTTTGATTGGCTTCAATCTCAAAAATTCGGTGATGTAGAACTTGAAAATGTCAGCGATTTGACAGCATTGCTTGCGGTGCAAGGTCCTAAATCATTGGCCACACTTCAAAAATTGACGAAAGAAGATTTATCCAAAATCGAGTATTACGCTTTCACACGCTGCATACTTGCCGGTGTCTCGATGATTATTTCCCGCACGGGTTACACGGGTGAACTAGGATTTGAATTATATTTCAATGCCGATATTGAAACAGCTAAAAATGTTTGGAATGCAATATTCGATGCCGGTAAGGAATTTAGCATTCGACCGGTCGGGCTTGGCGCTCGCGATACGCTGCGCCTTGAAATGGGATTCTGTCTATATGGAAATGACATCGATAAAACAACGAATCCGCTAGAAGCCGGATTAGGATGGATTACAAAACTCAGTAAAAAAGAATTCAACGGACGCAATGCTATGCTGAAGGCAAAGGAGGAAGGATTAAAGCGGAAACTTGTCGGCTTCACTCTTCCGGATCGAACATTGGCGCGTCACGGTTATAAAATTACATACAATGGAAATGTCGTTGGTCAGGTAACAAGCGGCACATTCTCACCATCGCTTAAAAAAGGTATTGGGATGGGGTATGTTTCTGCCGAGCTTGCAAATTCCGGAAATGTCATTTCGGTACGTGTAAGAGATAAAGAAATGCCAGCTACGATTGTAGTGATGCCGTTTCTACAAAACCATTAGTGAGGGGGCTTGGATGAAAATAGATCTCAGTTTTAGCGCAGGGCAGTTCGACGATTTGCAACTGCGGGATAAGAATGTAGTGGTGCTCGATGTTTTACGTGCAAGTTCAACGATCACAGTCGCATTGAACAACGGCGCACGAGAAGTTATTCCAGTCGCAAGTATTGAATCTGCAGTGAAGATTTCCGGAAGTCTGTTCGGAGAAGTCACTCTTCGCGGCGGTGAACGTAATGGAAAAACGATCGAAGGATTTAATCTCGGAAATTCGCCGCTGGAATACAGTGAAGCCGCTGTAAAAGGAAAGTCTATCATTTACTGCACAACAAATGGATCGGTTGCAATGGCTAAAAGCCGGTACGCGCGTACACTCATAATTGGTTCCTTTCTAAACCTGACAACCGTCGTGGATTACATCTGTAAAGAGAACAAAGATTTTTTATTTATCTGTGCTGGCAGAGTAAATACAGTCGGACATTTTAGTTTGGAAGATGCAGTCTGCGCTGGAATGATAATTCAAAAACTAATGAAATATGAATCATTGGAATTGAATCTCAGCGATTCGGCAAAAGCAGCACACGCCCTGCACAAATCCTTCGGGCGCTCAATTCTCAAGATGCTGAAGACTACCGAACATGGTAAGTTTTTAACCGAGATCGGTTTCGCAGATGATTTAAAGATTTGCTCTGCTGTCGATTCTGCGCCGGTACTTCCAGTGCAGATTGAAAATAAAATCAAACTAAAAAAAGAAGAACCACTCGTTGTTTCTGCATAACAACGTAGTAGGAAATAACTCAATCATGGCAGAGAATCAAAAAATATCCGAGAAGAAAGAAACGCCACATCATCGGCGGCAAATTGGGGCGTTTATCGGTATTCTTGTTTCACTGATGCTTCTATTGAGCATAATCTCGTATTCTGCTATTGATCAGGCAAGCGGGGAGATTTCGCTATGGGATATTTGGAAAGTTTTTTCAAACGATGAATCCATTCTGTTGAAAGCAGAACGCACACAGAATTGGCTTGGTTTGTTCGGAGCCGTTGTGTCAAATTGGTTTATCAATTCAACAATTGGCTTTTCCGTCATTATCGTCCCGTTCCTTGGCTTCGTATGGTCTCTCTATTTATTGAATGAAAAAAACCTGCGGCGCAAAATTATTCTCACAAACTATACAATCATTCTCGCTGTTCTTTTTGCATCGTTTGCCGGTTTGCTGAAACAATTCGACGGTGCGTTGCCGATGGAATGGAGCGGGGTTGTCGGTCACTTCATCGCATATGTGCTTGTGAAATCTGCCGGCATCACCGGTGCA
>JBEKLV010000178.1:0-6522 GCA_050008835.1 Bacteroidota bacterium
CAAGCGCTTTGTGAAGCAAGATTCCGCTGTGGGTCATGCTGTGCGTGCGGAGTATATGTATTCCGGAGCCGCAGATGTAGCAGCGATGACAGGTCAAACAGAATATGTACAAGCACTGGATAAAATCTGGGAAGATGTAGTATTTAGGAAAATGTACATCACTGGTGGCACAGGTGCCAGCGGCGGGAATGAAGGATTTGGGTTGCCGTACGAACTGCCGAATGGCTCTGCGTATTGCGAAACATGCGCCTCAATTGCCGATGTATTCTGGAATTACAGAATGTTCCTTCTCCATGGGGAAGCAAAGTATTTTGATGTGCTTGAGCGCATTCTCTACAATGCGTTGCTCTCCGGTGTCTCCTTGTCGGGCGATCATTTCTTTTATCCTAATCCGCTTGCTTCGATGGGTCAGCACTCGCGATCGGAATGGTTTGGATGTGCTTGCTGTCCGTGCAATGTGACGCGGTTGCTTCCGTCGGTGCTCGGTTATGTCTATGCTGTGCAGGATCAAAATCTTTATGTCAATCTTTTCATGCAAAGCACGGCGAGTGTTGATGTGAAAGGGAAGAAGGTGAGCATCAAACAGACGACGAAGTATCCATGGAATGGATCTATCGAGATTGAAATTAATCCCGATAGCATGCAGAAATTTCAACTTATGATTCGTATTCCTGGATGGGCTACCAATCAGCCATTGCCCGGTGATTTGTACCGATTTAAAGATGAACAACATCAACCTGCGGTGCTTCTGGTGAATGGCAAAGAATCGATGTTCGTTATGAAGAATGGTTACGCTTGCATTGAACGTGAATGGAAAATAGGGGACAAGGTGCAGCTTAATCTGCCGATGCCGATTCGGAAAATTATAGCTACTGCAAAAGTCAAAGCAGATCGAGATAAAATTGCACTTCAGCGCGGGCCGCTCGTTTATTGTGCTGAGGGTGTGGATCATCTCGATGGAAAGGCATTAAATCTATTTCTTGAAAATGGATCAGAGTTGACATCGGAATTTGTTCCGGGATTCCTAAATGGTGTGCAGGTAATTAAAGGTGAGGCGAAGGGAACATTTCGATCAAAAGAGGGAACGATCGAAATTAAACGACAACCATTTCTTGCGATTCCTTATTTCGCATGGGCAAACAGAGGAAAGAGCGAGATGAACGTATGGTTCGGCACAACTCCAGAATCGACAATACCTGCTCCTCAGACAACACTTGCTTCAAAAAGTACGATCTCAGCACTTCATCCGAACGGCAATCTTTCAATGCTCAATAATCAGTATGAACTGAATAGTTCTAATGTTCGGGAGTTTAGTAATTTCAATTGGTGGCCGAGACGTGATACTGTCGAATGGGTCCAATATGATTTTGTGAATGAAGAATTTGTCTCGCAATCGAGCGTCTATTGGTTCGATGATGGTCCTGACGGGGATTGCCGTATTCCGGCTTCTTGGAAAATTCTGTATAGAAGCGGCAATTCATGGTTGCCGGTCATAAATCTGTTGCCGTACGAGATCGGGCGTGATCGGTATTGTAAAGTTAGATTTGAAAAGGTCTCTACAAAAGCACTCCGACTTGAAGTTGTTTTATCGAAAGAGCACTCCGGTGGACTTTATAGATGGACTATAGAATGAAATCGAGTGACCAAATCCAGTTGAATCATTTTATACGAATAACGATAATTGTTCTCCAGGTTCTCCTTTGGATTGCATCAGTGTTGGCACAATCACATGTTCCCGTGAAGAACTCAATGAAGATAAAGGTTGCGCCGGTGGTGCCATTAAAAGCATATGCATTTGATTTACGCGATGTAACATTGCTGGATGGAAGTCCATTTAAGAATGCGATGGAGAAAGATGCCGCGTATCTTTTGTCTCTCGAACCTGATCGACTACTGCATCGGTTTCATAAAAACGCCGGGCTTCCTACAAAGGGAAAAGTTTATGGCGGCTGGGAGAGTGAAGGATTATCAGGACATACGCTAGGACATTACTTATCAGCATGCGCAATGATGTCTGCAGGAACAGGCAATTCGGAGTTCAAACGTCGAGTCGATTATATAATAGATGAACTTGAGCAATGTCAAATCGCCAGAAAGTCGGGCTATATTGGAGCTATTCCTAATGAAGACACACTTTTTGCACGGGTAGCTCGCGGTGACATCAAGTCGTCCGGTTTTGATTTGAATGGCGGTTGGTCACCATGGTACACTGTTCACAAACTTATGTCTGGTCTTGTGGATGCCTATCTTTATTGCGATAATCAAAAAGCGCTTACACTTGTTGTGAGAATGGCTGATTGGATCGATCAGACGCTCAAGAATCTTACAAATGAGCAACGTTTGCAAATGCTGAATTGCGAATACGGCGGTATGAATGATGTGCTCGCAAATATATATGCTATCACTGGAAATAAAAAGTATCTCGAGCTTTCCTGTAAATTTCATGATGAGTTTGTTTTAGGAAAATTAGCAAAACGCATCGATCCGATGCCGGGAAAACATTCTAATACAAATGTTCCCAAAGCGGTTGGTACAGCGAGGCGATATGAATTAACTGGCTCCATAGAAGATAGTATTATCGCCTCATTCTTCTGGGAGACTATGGTACGTAATCATACCTATGTTATTGGCGGCAACAGCAATTATGAATACTGCGGTGAGCAAAAGAAATTCAACGATCACCTGAGTGATAATACATGTGAGACCTGCAATACCTACAACATGCTCAAACTGACCCGACATCTTTTCTGCTGGCGGCCGTCGCAAGAATTGGCAGATTATTACGAGCGCGCGCTGTATAATCACATACTTGCATCTCAAAATCCGACAGATGGAATGATGTGCTATTTTGTTCCGTTGCGCATGGGAACGAAGAAAGAATTCAGTGACCAGTTTAACACATTCACCTGTTGCGTTGGTAGCGGCATGGAAAACCATAGTAAGTATGTTGAGAGTATTTATTATGAAAGTGAGGATGGGGGATTGTATGTCAATCTTTTTATTCCATCTGAATTACGCTGGAAGAGTAAAAACATCATTGTGCAGCAGGAAACACATTTCCCGGAAAGCGATACCGTTAGGTTAACATTTGGGATGAAAACTTCTCAAACATTTTCACTCTACATCCGGAATCCTAAGTGGGCGTTCGATGGAGTGAAAATAAAGGTGAATGGCAAACAATGTGTTCCGATAAAAGATCCTTCCGGCTATCTCACGGTACATCGTACGTGGAAGAATGAAGATCGAATCGAATTGGTCATGCCGATGCGTTTGTATACAGAAAGTATTCCGGATAATACAAATCGAATAGCATTTTTGTACGGGCCGATCGTACTGGCGGGACAACTTGGAAAAGAAATGCCCGATCCAGTATATGGTACTCCGGTTCTGCTCACGGATAATCGAAATGCATATGACTGGTTGAAACCGGTTGCACAGGAAGCTCTGACTTTCGCAATGAAGGAAGTTGGACAGCCGGTCAATCCTATCTTCAAACCGTTCTATAAAACATACGACCAGTATTACAGCGTCTATTTTGATTTCTTTACTCCGGCTGAATGGCAGTCACGACAGGATGAATACAAAGCTGAGAAGAAACGGCAGAAAGAGATTGAAGACATTACCATTGACAATTTTAGAATCGGGGAAATGCAGCCGGAACGAGATCATAACTTGCAGGCGAGCGAACGATCGTATGTAAATGCCGCACTTGGAAGATCCGGACGCGAAGCGAGGAGAGATAATTACTTCTCCTTTGAGATGAAAGTGGATTCAGAGGCGGCGAATTCTCTTCTGCTTACCTATATCGGCGATGATAAGGATCGTAAGTTCGATGTTACTGTTGAAGGCAAACTAATTGTCACCGTCGAATGGAGTGGTGGAAAAAGCAATAAATTCTATGACGTCGAGTATCCTCTTCCTGCCGAATTAATTTCTGGAAAACAAAAAATTACTATTAAAATTGAAGCTAATCATGACAAAACTGCAGGACGCATCTTTGGCTGCCGGACAATTCGGACTCAAGCTCGATAATGGAGAAACGATTGGACTTGTTTCAATTGAAATGATACATTATTCAGTATGGTAACAAATATGAATATGACCGGCCTCATCTTTAATATCCAGCGTTTCTCTGTGTATGACGGCATGGGAATTCGGACGACGGTCTTTTTCAAAGGTTGCCCGCTACATTGTTCGTGGTGCCATAATCCTGAATCTCTCTCATTAGTCCGTGAAATTGCACTTCGATCTGACCGTTGTATCCAATGCGGGGATTGTATGGCGATTTGTAAAAACGGGGCAATCTATCGCGAAAACGGTTCGTATGTAATCCATCGTGAACGGTGCCTTCGATGCGGAGAATGTGTCGACGTATGTGTTGCTGATGCCCGGGCGCTCGTTGGGAGGGAGATGACAGTCGAAGAAGTGATGAAGGAAATTCGAGCGGATGCAAGCTTCTTCAATCAATCCGGTGGAGGAGTAACATTCTCGGGTGGTGAACCTCTTTTACAGCATGAGTTTCTATTGGCTCTTTTAGAAACATGCCGGATGGAAGGAATTCATACTACAGTTGATACAACTGGATTTACTTCGGCAACCATCTTAAAATCTATTGCAGAAAACACTGACCTCTTTTTATATGACCTTAAGTTATTCAATGATGCGATGCACCGTGAATATACCGGTGTGTCCAATCAAATTATATTTCAGAATTTGAAGCTACTTGCTGATTGGAATAAGAAGGTTGTTATTCGCATACCACTTATTCCATCTCTTAACGATGATGAAGAAAATATTCGGGCACTTGGAGCTTTTGTCGCCTCGCTACAAAAAATTCAGGAAATACATCTCCTGCCATATCATCGATCGGGTATCGATAAGTATCAAAGGATAGGTATGGAGTACACACTGGTCACTCTCGCAATACCAAACCATGAGATGCTACAATCAGCCGAAAGAATGTTAAAACAATATGTACCTCAAGTAATTGTTGGAGGTTAGCAATGACAGAACGTGTGAAAAAACTTCGTGAACAAAGCTTGAATGCGATTCCTCGGCTCAGCCCGGAGCGTGCATTGCTGGTGACGGAAGTATACGAATCCATTGGTCTGGTCTCTCCGCCGATGCGTCGCGCACTTACGTTGAAGTATATCATGGAAAAGAAATCAATCTGCTTGAATGACGGTGAGTTGATCGTCGGTGAGCGTGGACCGGCGCCTAAAGCTACCTATACATATCCTGAACTTTGTTGCCATAGCTTAGAAGATTTGGACATCTTGAATACGAGGGAAAAAGTTTCATTCAAAGTTGATGATGAGATGCGGCGACTGTATCAAGAAAGAATTATCCCTTTCTGGAAAGGAAAGACAATCCGGGAAAAAATATTTGAGGAGATGACCGACGAGTGGAAAGAATGTTACAAGGCAGGCATTTTTACGGAGTTTATGGAACAACGTGCACCTGGCCATACTGTTCTGGACGATAAGATCTATCGACGCGGATTGCTAGACCTTGAAACGGATATTCATCGTCATCTATTTGAGCTCGATTATCTTGGTGATCCGGAAGCTTATAGAAAGCGAGAAGAACTAGAAGCGATGTCGATCGCCATAGATGCGGTGCTGACACTTGCACACCGCTATGCAGAGAAAGCAGATATGCTAGCAGCCGACGAAACCGATGCTGAAAAAAAATCCGAACTATTAAGGATTGCAGAAATATGCCGGCATGTTCCAGCTCATGCACCACGAAATTTCTGGGAGGCACTTCAGGCATATTGGTTTGTTCATCTGGGTGTCATCACGGAACTTAATCCATGGGATGCTTTCAATCCTGGAAGACTTGACCAGCATTTGTATCCTTTTTATAAAAAAGACCTTGAAGAAGGCTCGTTAACGGAGGATAAAGCGCACGAGTTGCTGCAATGCTTCTGGGTAAAATTCAACAATCAGCCCGCTCCACCGAAGGTGGGTGTTACAGCAGCTGAAAGTTCAACCTATACGGACTTTGCTAATATCAACAACGGTGGATTGAAAGCAGATGGAAGTGATGGCGTTAATGAAGTCACCCATCTTATACTTGATATTATTGATGAAATGCAATTGGTGCAGCCAAGCTCGAATATTCAAGTCAGCAAAAAAAATCCGGATGAGTTCATCAAGCATGCGATACGTGTTATTCGGAAAGGGCGTGGGCAGCCCTCCGTCTTCAACGCGGATATCATTGTGGAAGAAATGCTTCGTCAAGGAAAGTCGTTGGAGGATGCGCGTAATGGCGGTACAAGCGGGTGTGTAGAGACTGGTGCCTTTGGAAAGGAAAGTTATATCCTCACGGGATATTTCAACATGCCAAAGGTTTTAGAGATTACATTGAACAATGGTATCGATCCTCGAATAGGCAACATCCTTGGTATTAAAAGCGGCGATCCGGCACTATTTACTTCATTTGCTTCTGTAATGGAAACATTTCGAAAGCAGATTCATCACTTTATCGACATAAAAGTTTGCGGCAATAATATCATTG
>JBEKLV010000179.1:0-6517 GCA_050008835.1 Bacteroidota bacterium
ATCGTTAAGGGAGAAAGTTTATCTCAGCAGATACATACATTTTCGTACAAGCCGCTGGTGAAGGTAGAAAAAGTATTGGTGACGGGAAGCTTCAATAATTGGAACAAGGAAAAGGATCGGTTGGTTGAGACGAAGGAGAATGGCGTATATGAATTGACGCTGCTGTTAGATCCTGGAAATTATATTTACAAATTTATCGTCGATGGTAAAGAAATTGTCGATCCGGCGAATCCCGAAAAGGCACCGACAGGGTTTGATGATTTCAATTCAGTTCTGCGAATCAGCGAGACAGATACTATCCAAACATTTCTCCACAAAGGTTCATTTAAAGCGTCGAAGGATCGAGTGTCGCTATCCTTCGTCTATGAAAATTCTTGTGATCTTTTATCTCTCCATGAAAAAGAGATAATCGCACTCGTAGATAATCAAGAAATAGACTCGAACAAAGTTACGCTCGAAGCAAACACGATTCGCGTTCAATTAATAAAAAAAGAACTCAAAGGGGAAAAAACGCTCCGTGTACTTGTTTCTCAGAAAGGCAAAACAACCAATGTTCAGCAGGTTATTTTGCACAATGGAATTCCTACGGGAACCTCAACATCTCCATGGTCTTGGTATGACGGTTCGATCTATTCTATTATGATTGATCGCTTTGCTGATGGCGATAAAACAAACGATAAGCCCGTAGTAAACGATTCCATCTTTTATCCGGCAAATTATCAGGGTGGAGATTTCAGGGGAATCATCATTAAAATCAAAGAAGGGTATTTTGATTCGCTCGGAGTGAACACACTATGGATTTCTCCTGTGAATGACAATCCGGATGAGGCCTATCGTGAATACCCGGCTCCGCATCGGTGGTATAGTGGATATCATGGATACTGGCCGATTAGTGATACAAGAGTCGAAGAAAAATTTGGATCAATGAAAGATCTAAAGGAATTGGTTGCACTAGCACATCAACATCACTTGAAAGTACTGTTGGATTTCGTTGCTCATCATGTTCATATTGAACATCCGTTTTACAAAAAGCATCCGGAGTGGTTTGGAACACTGGATCTACCGGATGGAAGAAAAAACTTGCGTCTCTGGGATGAACAGCGGCTGACAACTTGGTTCGAACCGTATATGCCTTCATTCGATTTTACAAAATCGTCAAAAGCGTTAAATGTGGTCTCTGATAATGCGATCTGGTGGTTGAAGGAAACAGGCGCTGATGGATTTCGTCATGATGCAGTAAAGCATGTTCCTAACAGTTTTTGGCGGACACTGACACGAAAACTCAGAGAGCAAATAGAGTTACCGATGCATAAGAAAGTGTATCAAATTGGCGAGACGTTTGGTGAATATGGCCTCATTGGATCATATGTAAACAACGGCCAGCTCAGTGCACAATTCAATTTCAATCTTTCGTATTTCGCCATTCCGGTCTTTCTTGAAAAGGATCGGTCATTCTCAGCTATCGACTTCCATATGAAGAAATCGTTTGACGCTTTTGGTTACAATAATATCATGGGTAATATTATGGATAGCCATGATAAGGTACGCTATATGGCGTACGCTGATGGCAAGGTAAAGAATCAGGGAGTTGATACTCGTGAGATGGCGTGGAATAATCCACCCACAGTGGATCATGCTTCGAGCTATAAGAAAGCAGAATTGTACTATGCATACATGTTCACGATTCCCGGATTGCCAGTAATTTATTATGGATCTGAGTTTGGCATGACGGGCGTTGATGATCCGGATAATCGCCGGATGATGCGCTTCGGTGACCAATTATCAATCTTTGAAAAGAGAATGTTGAAAGAGACTAGTAAGATTGTGAAAATGCGCAATCAGCACTCGGCATTGCGCTACGGCGACTTTTACACGTTGAAAGCCGACACTGCGGTATATGCATATGTGCGTTCGGATTTCAATGAGCGACTACTTGTAATCTTAAATAAGACTGAAGAAACTCAGAATGTTGTTCTTCATTTTCCTAATTTGTATCAAGCTCAAATGTTGACTGACGTACAAAGCGACGAGAAAGTGTGCGTCCAAGATAATCAAGTAAGCATTGCAGTTCCGTTTATAGGATGGCGCGTATTTAGTATCAAATAAAATCAAGTTACGATTGGAATATCATGACTAAACCACGACTTAACTTTTGGCAGATATGGAACATGAGTTTTGGATTCCTTGGAATTCAGTTTGGTTTTGCATTACAAAATGCGAACGTCAGCAGAATCTTCGAAACACTCGGAGCGAAGATAGACGACATTCCGATTCTCTGGATTGCAGCACCCATTACTGGCTTGATCGTTCAACCGATTATCGGACATATGAGTGATAAAACGTGGGGAAGACTTGGGCGACGACGGCCGTTCTTTTTGTCAGGCGCAATAGCCGCATCGCTTGCATTGCTGATAATGCCGAATTCTCCAGTGCTTTGGGTCGCCGCTGGAATGCTGTGGATTATGGATGCATCCATCAATGTCTCAATGGAACCATTTCGTGCATTTGTCGGTGATATGCTTCCCTCAGAACAACGAACGATTGGTTTTTCAATGCAAAGTTTCTTTATAGGTACCGGTGCAATAATCGCTTCTGCATTGCCCTATATGATGACGAACTGGTTCGGGATTTCAAACACGGCAGCCGCTGGTGCAATTCCAGATTCTGTGAAATATTCATTTTACTTTGGCGGTGCCGTGTTCTTCTGCGCAGTACTCTGGACAGTCATCAGCACGAAAGAATATTCTCCAGATGAATTAGCAAAATATTCAGAAGTAGATAGTGATTCTTCAAAATCAATGCGTGCTGGACGATCATCTTCTTTTATCTCATCCGAGAAATTCCGTCGTAATGGATTTATTTGGCTTATATTTGGATTAGCAGGTTCATTGGCGCTATGGTTCATCTTCCATCAAACGGATTACGGTTTGTATGTCTTGTTTGTTGGCTCTGCAATTTTCGGAGTTCTTCAAATGATTGTCTCTGTTCTCACTCACCAAGGAAAAACTGAAGGTGGTATGGTGACGGTGTTCAACGATTTCTATCGGATGCCGAAAACCATGAAACAATTGGCAATTGTGCAGTTTTTTTCATGGTTTGCATTATTTGCGATGTGGATTTACACTACCCCAGCCGTCACGCATAATATCTTTGGTGCTACCGATCCAACTTCTGAACTCTATAATAGAGGAGCCGATTGGGTAGGTGTATTGATGGCGGTCTACAACGGTTTTGCTGCAGTGATGGCTTTTATGCTCGTATGGCTTGCGAAGAAGACCAATCGAAAAACGGTGCATATAATCAGTCTAATTTGTGGTGGATTAGCCCTCTTTTCGTTCGCCGCCATAAAAGATCCAAATTATCTTCTCATCTCTGAACTTGGAATCGGACTTGCATGGGCTTCCATTCTTGCAATGCCGTATGCGATTCTCGCTGGCTCACTACCTGCACAAAAGATGGGCGTGTATATGGGAATATTCAATTTCTTCATAGTCATTCCACAAATTACCGCGGCGGCAATTCTTGGCTGGTATGTAAAGCATTTATTTGGCGGAGATGCGATCTATGCTCTTCTCCTGGGTGGTGCTTCGATGCTCATTGCCGGTCTTCTCGTTTTACGTGTCAAGGATGTAGATGAAACAGTAGCGAGGGAAAAATGAAAAAGATCATTTCATTAGTTGTTGTTTGGTTGATTTATGCAGGAGTACTTCCAGCACAGCAAGAACAAAAACCTCCTATCAATTATTCGGCACTCCAGGCGCGAGAAAGTACAACCTGGGTAAAAGATGCTATCCTGTATGAAGTGTACCTCAGGTCATTTTCAAAAGAAGGAACATTCCAAGCGCTGGAAAAGGAGATTCCCGAATTGAAAAAACTCGGCGTCACAGTCATCTGGCTTATGCCAATTCATCCCGTGGGTAAAATCAACCGCAAGGGCACTCTTGGCAGCCCTTATTCAGTACAAGATTACTACGCGATCAATCCAGAATTTGGAACGTTGGATGACTTTAGATCTCTCGTGAACACAGTTCATCAACAAGGATTGAAGATTATTATCGATCTTGTTGCCAATCATACTGCGTGGGATAATCCGATACTCAAAGAACATCCGGAATGGTATACGCATGATACATCTGGAAAAATCATTTCGCCAAACCCAGATTGGACAGATGTCGCTGATCTGAACTATGATAATCCAGAATTGCGAAAGTACATGATTACAATGATGGAATATTGGGTACGTGATGTCAGAATAGACGGATATCGGTGTGATGTGGCTGAGTTGGTGCCGACAGACTTCTGGGAAGCTGCTGTGAAAGAACTCAATGAAATCAAATCTGTGATGATGCTATCTGAGGGAACGCTTCCGGAACATCATATCAGAGCGTTTGATCTCACGTACTCGTGGAATGTGTATGATGTGCTTGGAAAAGTCATGGATGGTTCGACACCGGCAACGATCTTTCATGATCTATTGAAAACGGAATCGTATCAGTTTCCTAAAGGTTCATTGAGGATGAGATTTAATACAAATCATGATAAAAACGTGCAGGATGGACCTGCGGTGGAAAAATTTACTCCGCAAGGGGCAAAAGCAACTGCCGTACTTATGTTTACGTATCCAGGAATTCCATTAATATATAATGGTGAAGAAGTCGCGAATAATAAGAGATTGGGGTTATTTGAAAAAACAGATATCGATTGGTCAAAGAATACTGAGTTCAGGACGCTGTACGAAGAATTGGCATTACTTCGCAAGCAGCACCCGTCATTGGTAAACGGCTCGTATTATGCAGTACAAAATTCTGAGAATAGGAAAGTATTATCCTTCATTCGGATCAAAGGGAGAGATTCAGTGCTCGTAGTGATAAATTTCGGTTCCGCGATGAAGTGTACTTTTGTGCTTCCATCAAACTCAAACAATACGTGGAAGGATTACTTCAATGATATAATTTATGAGCCGACAGAGAACCGGTGTGATGTTGAATTACCCTCATTGGGATTCGCTGTTCTTCTTCCAGTAGAAAAAATTCGATAGGTGATACGAATGTCCAAACCGAACTTGAATGGCAGATAGGTCAATCCCCTCGATTCCTTATACTTCTTTGAACTAATATTTTTTCAATTTCTTTTTAAATCAAAAGACACCAGAATCGATTTTTGAACATTTTGTTGATAGATGCTCAATTCCAGAATCGGGCCAGTCATAGGACGTGGTTTACTGCCAACACCTGCGAACGGCATGGTGTCTTCCTTTTGTTCAGTCTCTGAAATCAATGTCATTTTATAAGAGGAATTGGACTCCAGCATTTTCCCATCGATTTGTATGTTTTCTGGTTTACTTTTTGCAGGTAAGTTCAGCCGAATGACCCAGTTCCGAGATGAGATAGCGCCTTTATAGCTTCCTTGAATTTTGTCCACTGATAGTTGTACTCTTTCATTGTCTCTGGACAACGTCACCGATGTTTTACAGAAAGCGTCTTTCTGATAATCGGGTGAAAGTCCATCATCCTCATAAAGAATACGCGTTGTGCTTGCGTTTTGTTCTATTGGAACGAAAGCATCGACAAAGATTTTATCCCAAGGATGCTCGGTCGTATATTGCATTTGCGGCAATGAGAAAACAATACCACCATTCCGGATATAGATAGGACACTTCCACAATATTGGATCAAGATTTTCGAGCCTCGGACCTTTCAGAATTTTTCCTGTCCAGATATCCTGCCAGTTCCCGGGTGGAATCCAGACAATAAAGGCCTGTTTAACATCGATAGTTTGGATTGCCTGGAATTGAGCACCACCCATATTTTCAAAATATTCAATTTTAATAGAATAGGAACGGCCGGGTTCTAAATCTTTTGTTATCGGATAATCAGTGGCAGGCTGATCAAGCCATCCATCGACGACAAGGCTATCGTCTATCCACACACGTGCTCCATCATCTGAGACCACTTTCAATTTCGAGATTTCTCCTTTATTGGGAGCATGAATCATCCCTGTCCAACGTACCGAGAAGTGATCGGGAGGAATTCGGGGATCCGGACTTCCCGTTCCCCAGATAAAATTCAACACAGGATCGACGCGGATAAAAACTGGTTTTCCTTTTAAATCCTGGTTATCGAAGTACTCACCAGTAAGCCCTGGCTTTCCATCAATGGTCTGGAAAAAATCAGACGATAAGGGAATGTCTCTCGTTTTACTAAGTGCGAAAGGAGCGATCAATAAATCTTCTCCAAAGAGAAACTGTTTGTCGCGTTTGGCTTCGGGTTCATTAGGCCATTCCGAGTCGCAGCGACGCATGATGGGTGTACCATCTTCATACGAGCGACGTCCGGCAGCATAGAGAGTTGGTAATAAACGATATCTCAGACGGATATATTCGGAAACGATGCGCTCAGCTTCTTCGCCATAATCCCAGGGATAACGTGTCAGCCCGCGAGTGCAATGAAGTCGTGTGATGGGTGAAAAGACTCCATATTGAACCCATCGTACATACTGGTCGGGTTCCGGGTTTCCC
>JBEKLV010000018.1:0-25413 GCA_050008835.1 Bacteroidota bacterium
GTATTTTCATTCCGTCATGATCAATCTAAAACTTGTTCTATTACACCGCCGCATAAAACATCGTCTCCATCATATATCACCACTGATTGCCCCGGAGTGATTGCGCGTTTTGGCTGATCAAATGTGACTTTAATATTTCCATTTTCTTCTAAAGAAACAAGTGAGTCCGTTCCTTTATCCTTATATCGCACTCTTGCCTGCACACGCATGTCTTTATCCGGCATAGCTAATCCACTCCAGTTTACTTGACTGGCGACGAGTGTTCGATGATGAAGTTCATCATCCGTTCCAATTTTTATCGTATTTTTCTTGCTGTCGATTTCAGTGACGTACATTTTTTGACCGTATGCTCCGATGTTACGGCGTTGACCAATCGTGTAAAATGGATAACCATTGTGCCTGCCGACAACATTTCCATCCTGCACAATATCGCCGCCATAAACTTGCTCCTGTAAATTAGGAATGCGCTCTTTCAAAAATCTTTCATAATTATCATCGGGAATGAAACAGATTTCATAACTTTCTTGTTTTCGTGCATTGAGTAGCTCGTACTGTTCCGCAAGGGCCCGCACTTCCGGTTTTGTCATTTCACCAAGCGGAAACATTGTCTTACTCAACGCTTCCTGCGTTACCGCCCATAGTGCATACGATTGGTCTTTCTCAGCATATTTACCGCGTGAAAGAATATATCGTTTCCGATGCTCGTCAAAACGAATACGAGCATAATGTCCGGTTGCGAAATATTGTGCTCCATGTTCTTGCGCCTTTTTCAAGAGTACGCCGAATTTAATTTTCCGATTGCAGATAATACAGGGGTTGGGTGTACGCCCTTTCATATATTCATCCACAAAATTATTTATGACAGCAGTTCCAAATTCTTCGCGTAAGTTGACAACGTAATGTGGAAAACCTAACTTTTCTGCAACAGTATGAGCATCCATCACAGCTTTTAGATCACAGCAACTGCTCTCATTCGGGCTAGAACCACCGACTTCCACATAATCGTACGTTTTCATCGTAATACCAATGACGTTGTAACCCTCTTTCATCAACAGTACGGCAGCAACAGAGGAATCAACACCTCCACTCATGCCAACCGCTACAGTGATATTCTTATTTTCCACTTTCATTTCTTTTATAAGATACGAAACAATTGCCCTACGTTCAAAAACTCTTAATGGACTGCAGTACAATACAAGGGCTTATGAACAACGTTAAATGTTGTAAAGGTTTCGAAGAAGGATAGATCTTTACTAGCGAAGGGGTAATTGCGCTATATCGTTAGGTAACTTCTTAATGCGAAATGCCGAGACTATCGAGATCCTTTAAAACTTGTTCTTTTGTTCCCCAATCGCTCCAGAGGATTCCTTCTACGCGCAAAACAAAAAGACTATCAGGAATTTCTTCCAGAAGGGATTTTGAAAAATTTTTAGAGGGAATATCTGCAAAGGCTTTAGCAATAAAACTTTCTTCACTATCAGTGCCATAAGTTATGTTTGCTTTTTTAAAGGCGTTATAAATACTTTCCAAATGCTGCCGGTACATTTTGACCAGGGTTTCGCATTTTGCTGCAAGCACTAATGAGTTCCATAACCATCCTTTATTCAAATATTGCTGTGCACTTTCAATATCTGGTTTCTCATTAAAACTGACGACTCTATAAAAACGATTCCCTTTATAATGTAAGAAATTTTTACTCGGCTCAATCCATCCGTAGTCCGGGATTGCTTCGGTAGGTTTAATTCCTAATAGGACGACGTAATCTGGATGTTCCTCATTGAATGAAATCGCCAATTCAACGTATTGGAGGAAGCGCTCTTCTTCTCCAATGAAATGATCCGATGGAAATATTGCAATAGCAGCTTCGGGATCGCGAACATAAATATGAGACAATGCAAGATAGATGCTTGCCGCCGATTCGCGATTTTCTGGCGTAAAGAGAACAGCTTTTTTCTCGCGTTCTTTCAACACCTCAGGAAGATACTTGCGATGTTTGCGGGCAACAACAATTTGAAGTTGTTTTGGGGGAATTATTCTTTCTACCCGGTCAAGTGTATGGAGTAGCATGGTCCGCTTGCCGATAATTGCAGAGTATTGTTTTGGACGCTCGGTACCATATCGCTTGCGGATAAATTCCTGCAGCCGTTTCCCTTCTCCACCTGCGAGAACGATTCCCCAAAGATGATCTGTAATTGCCATTTGTTGCTCGTTTTTTCATGAGCAGCAATCATACGCTGTCAATGCATCATAGTTCTTTGGACAGAGTATGTTCTTTAAAAGAAATGTATGAAAGAACAACCATTGACGCAACAACCGATTTTTCGATTAATGCATAATTATACATACATTCGGCATTTATTTGGTCCCATCCTTAATTTATTCCACACGCTGCACATTAACGGTATCCGTCGTTCCCATCGCCAAGAATGGTAATCCAGCTGTAAAGACAACAAAGTCCCCGCGTTCAACATATCCTTCTTGTTCGAGATGTTCAATAATCTTGCGGAATGCCGTATCGTTATTGTGGAGGAAATCTTTAATAACAATACCACGGACTGACCATACAAGATTTAAACTGCGGAGAACTTTTTCATCACTTGTTACGGCTATAATTCGCGATTCAGGGCGATACTTGCTGATTCGCAATGCTGTTGCACCAGAATGTGTGATCGGTACAATTGCCGTGGCGTTCACCTGGCGAGCCAAAACGCAAGCCGCACGGGCAATAGCATCGAATACATTCTCTTGAGCTTCCGCTGGAATTTGTTTTATACTTAGATGATCGTGCCTGCGAATTTCGGCACGGCAAATGATGCGATCCATCGTTTGCACAGTCTCTATCGGATATTTTCCGACCGAAGTCTCTGCACTTAACATAACAGCATCTGCGCCATCAAGTACAGCATTCGCGACATCGCTTGCCTCGGCGCGTGTGGGCCGTGGATTCTCTATCATCGATTCAAGCATTTGTGTTGCAATAATCACTGGGACGCCAGCTTCATTACACTTTCGCACAATCATCTTCTGCAGGATTGGTACATCTTCCGGCATCATCTCAACTCCAAGATCACCGCGCGCAACCATAACTGCATCGGTTTCCGCCACAATGGAATCAATGACATCGATCGCTTCTTTCATTTCGATCTTCGCTACAATTGGAATACGTAATTTTGTCCGTTGCTGAATAACAGACCGAAGATGTCGAATGTCTTCGGCAGAACGCACAAATGAAAGTGCCACATAATCCACATCATGTGCAAGACCGAACTTCAAATCCTCAATATCTTTGTCTGTCAGTGATGGCGTGCTTAACTTGACACCAGGGAGATTCATTCCCTTATTTTCCTTCAGAATGCCGCCGTTCACCACCGTACATTCAACATCCCTTGTTGTCTTCGTTACTACTTGCAGCGCCATTTTACCATCATCCAACAAAATAGTATCTCCCGCGTTCACATCATCCGGTAACTCACGATATGTCGTAGTAACCCGATGTTCATCTCCCACAATTTCATCAATGGTAAATGTAAACGTTGCGCCTTCTTTCAACTCAATGGATTTATTCTGAAGTTTACCGGTACGAATCTTAGGTCCACACAAATCCTGTAAGATACTGATGTGCTCTCCAGTTAACTTACTCGCCTCTCGTACATTATTTATAGATTTGAGATGATCCTCATACGTACCATGCGAAAAATTCAATCTTGCAACATCCATACCTGCTTGAATTAATTTCACCAATTGTTCAACACTTTGCGAAGCGGGACCGAGTGTGCAAATGATTTTCGTTTTTGCGACAGCTTTTTTACTTCTCATAGTTCTATCCTTTTATTTCCTCTTTAATCTTTACAAGCTGCGGCAGTATTTCGCCTGCTTTTCCCAGAAGTGTTTCATTAACCTTGTGAGATATTTCTGTCCGTTCCATATTGATTTCTACAACATATGCACCGTGCTTTTGTGCTATTAAAGGAAGATTTGCGGCAGGATATACTACTGCCGATGTACCAACAGTGAAAAATAATTCGCACCGGTTCGCTGCTTCTGTTGCCGCTTCAAAGACTCCTTCCGGTAGCATCTCGCCAAACCACACAATATCCGGGCGAATGATTCCATTGCATGATTGACAGTGCGGCACTTTATTTTCTGAAGAAACTTCCACATTAGCAGCAAATTTTCCACAACTAATGCAGTAACTTCGCTCTATGTTGCCATGAAGTTCTAATACATATTTGCTGCCAGCACGTATGTGCAGATTGTCGATGTTCTGCGTTATAAGAGTGAAGTCTTTCACTAACTCCTGCAAACGTGCAAGAGCGAAATGTGCAGGGTTGGGTTTCACATCAAGAATAATTTTCTTTCTATAATTGTACCATTCCCATACCAACTCCGGATTACGCATAAATGCATCGAAATTGGCCAGTTCTTCTGGCTTTAATTTCGACCATAAACCATTCGAACCGCGAAAAGTTTCTACTCCGCTTTCTGCGGAGATACCCGCTCCAGTCAGCACACAAATTGAGTCTACGTTTTGAAGTAATGAACGAAGCTTATCGGAAATATTCATCTTATCGGACTTAGTGTGAGAACTTCCCGACATGTCGATTCAATAATTGGCTGCTGCATTGGACGCGTTTTATATGCGCCATTGAGCCAGAGTGTTACTTGGTCTTTGTAGTGACTGGAAAATACTTGCCCCGATTGTCCCGGCGGCAAAACACTTCGCGTATCATTGATGTCGGCGAGGTCAAATACTTGCCGCATCGACGGTCCAACTGCACTTTTAAAAGAATGAGCGATGAAGTATTGCCCAACATTAATTGTAGAGTGCGAACCACCTATTGGGAATGGTCCAATATTAAAGAATCCGGAAAGTAATTTGTTCGCGCCAAAGACATGTCCGAAGGTTATCGTGTGTAATCTTCCCCACTGCCATTCTTTGAGATCGCCACCGAGTTCGCTCTTAAGCATAAAAAGTGCATCGCTTACACTCTTACGGATAAGATCATCCCGGGTTTCACGCGAAGGCGTGTTAGGATCATCGAACCACTCCGAGTTAGGGTTCTTCAGTAAATGAGACAATGCTGACAAAGGTGTGCTTGCCAGCGTGTCATATAATCCATACAGCTGGTCACCCATTTTATCGTGGAAGGTATTATAGATAAGTTTTTTGATCGTTGCTTGGAAGAGAGTAGTACTCACATCTTCTTTCCGCATTTCGAAATTCCAATTCTGAAAATATTCCAATGTCGTCTTTACATCTTCATCTGTAACAGTGACGCTATCGTAAGCATGAAGTATGTATGGCACCACTTCCCTAGCATGTGTGGAAAAAAGATCGAGCTGCAGATGCTGGATTTCTTCTATAGTAAATTTATCCTGTTCTTTCAGCACCTCACTGATGCGGATCGATCGCCATGGAGATTCCCAATGATTAGAGATGTAATAAGGATACGAATCATCGACTATCTTGTTGTTTGCCGTCGCAACAAATCCTTCTGGTGGATTGAAGACGTGCGGCATCTGATCGAACGGGACAAATCCATTCCAATCGTACTCGTCTGTCCAACCGGGGAACGGCAGCGTTGCCCCCTTCGTTTTTCGGATCGGAAGTTTGCCGCCCGTTCTATATCCGATATTGCCATCGACATCAGCGTACACAAAATTCTGTGCGGGTACAGTAAATAATCTTAGCGCTTCCTGAAACTCCTGCCAATTAGTAGATTTGTCAATGCGATAAAAAGCGCCGGCTTCGTTCGAGATTTCATTTCCAGTCCATCGCATAGATATGAGCGACGATGCTGATTGAGCAGTTGGTTCTATTTTATTAACAATCGGTCCACGGTGCGTGCTATAAATGGAAAGTGCGACTGGCAAGGATCCTTTCACAACAATTGTATCAACGGTTTCTGCAATAGACAGCCATTCGTTGTTGAATTGATAACGCGTCGGATGTTGAAGCGAATCAACTTCTTCAATGTAAAAGTCTTCGTCATCCATCATTGCATTCGTCACGCCCCATGCAATGCGCTGATTTCTTCCTACCACAACAAATGGCACACCAGGAATAGACATTCCGGCAACGTCCAAAGTCGGTGCGTTGATGTGAAGTTCGTACCACCGCGCCGGCGACATCAGTATAAGATGCGGATCGTTTGCAAGAATAGGTTTTCCGGTAACAGATTTTGCACTGGAGATTGCCCACGCGTTGCTGCCAGACTCAAGAGCGCGAATACCAAGAAGCGAACGGTATGCTCCTTCCGCCTTAAACAACGGGCGAAGATCTTCAGCAATTGTTTTCCCTTTCAATTCTTTTGGAATAATAAGCGGGGCGTTCTCCGGCCAGTAAGGAAAAATTTCTTTGGCCTTCACTTCACCAAATCGCTGGACCAATTCGGCAAGAAGCAAATCTACCCAACGCGAGTAATTCAATTCCCATGCCATCAAGCGGCTGACAAGAAGCGAATGCTCAATCGTCCACGGCTCTGGTTTGATGTTCAGCATATCAAATTCAATTGGATATTTTCCGGAATGTGTTACAATGAATTGATTCACACCATCCGCATATGCTTGCAGTGCTTTACGTGTATCATCATCAAGTGACTTTGAAAGTATTTGCGCATGCCGCCATAAGCCGAGAGTGTGGAACATTTTATCAATCTGAAGCGCCGGCTCTCCTAATACTTCCGATAGACGCCCCATACCAACACGACGCGTCAATTCCATTTGCCACAACCGATCTTGTGCATGCGTAAAACCAACTGTAAAGAATGCATCATATTCTGATTGTGCGAAAATATGCGGAACGCCAAATTCGTCTCGATAAACTTTTACTTCTTGCACCAATCCTTTCACGCTTATTGTCCCTGAAACTTTTGGGAAGGATCGCGTTACGAGGAAATACCCAATTAATGTGCCAACGAATAAAACAATAATGAATATTGTACAGATTCCAATCAAAGTCTTTCGCATGAGCAACCTTTTAAGTGTGCAAAAAAAATCCGTCACACAATGAAGTATGACGGAATAATGTAATCAAACTTGAAAAGCAGTGCAACTAAACTAAAAACGGTGTGAGAATGTTAAATTGATGGTCTGTGTCGTTATCGATTCGCTTGTTCTAGATGCTGGAGTAATCCCCCAAGTATAATTATCTCTAAAAGTATTCCAATTCCCGTAAGCAAACGAGGCGTTTATGGTACTACTTGCGTCAATTAAAATTCCGATACCAGCGGTATAGGTCAATTGGTCATAACTCGATGGATCATTCTTCCATGGTGATGGCTTTGATTCTACTCCTGCACGAAGGATAAGTCCCCAATTAAAAATCGTTGCCTCAGCACCACCGCGGAGATTCCAAGTCTCGCGCATCCAATTCTTGATATTTTGATTTTCCTGAATCAGATCCGGATTGTCGGTATCAAATTCCATTTGTGTCCAATCGGTATATTCAGCATCGCCTGCGAACAATAGCCATTCAAATGGTTGCACTGAAATACCGCCGCTTAGAACTGTTGGTGTTGTAACTTTATAACTCGTTATTCCATTTGTCGACATTTGGTATGCTGTATTATAATCGCTTTTAAACGTGGATGAATAATCATCTGTAAATGTTTCTGAGATCTCGTATGTTGTCGGAAGTTTTACTGTGAATCCTATTCTGTATAATCCAGGTTTTCGGTACATCAATCCCAATAGAGCATTGAAACCGGTAATATCGTCTGTAATTGTACTTTGCCATATAAATTGATTTAAATAGGTATTCACATTATTTACAACTAACAAGTTAAGATTGTTTGGATCACTTTCTTGGTACGTTCGATCATAGGTGTACGAACCGCTCGTAAAATTCAGCGTCACTCCCAGAGAAATATTCGGAGCAATATCTATCCCGCCGCCGAACGACCAATTATTCATGCCACCTCCTTCACGGATTGTTCCTGTTTGTTGAACATTCTTAAGAATTTGTGGCACTAATTTTTCAATTCCGTTTACAGTATCCGTAAATATATCGGCTAACCATAATTGATATGGAATGCTGTTATCATAAAACGATTTGTAATCTGCATCCGAATAGGAATATGTATTTGTACTAGGCACAATGGTTGGAATGATAGAACTGGAAGAATTATATCCATTGAAAGAAGCAATAGAGGTATAGTTTGCTACACGACCAAAACCAAATGCAAATGTTAATCCACCCCGTACCGTAGCAATGGGATAAACAATGCCAAGATTGTTGAGACTCATGGCATTGTCGTTATCGGTTGTTTTGTTACCAAAGAAAGTTACATCATTTCCATAACCTAGACGCGATAGTCCAGCAGAAAACTCGTAATCCCTCTGCTGAGAAAGCCCTGCTGGATTTCCAAATAACGCCGAGAAATCATCTGCAACTCCGACAACTGTATTACCCATTCCTTGCGAGCGAGCGCCGACGGATGAACCGAATTGCGATAACCTTAGTACATCTTCTGCATATTGTGCGTTCACAAGTTGAATCTGAAATCCAATCATCATTAGAATAAGCAGCCAATATATTTTACGAAACGTTTCCATAAGATTACATCACTCCATTCTTTTTTCTTGTTATCGTCAACGTGATTTGCCCGAACCACCGCTTTGACGGCCACCACCGCCATCATTTCTTGATGCTGGTGCACTTGAAGTAGAGCTTGTCCGAGTCGATGGTTGCGGCGAATAACTTCGTCCACTTGATCTGGATTGTCCATTACTTGATCCTTGACTTCGAGAATATACGCGATTATGCGAGTTGCCGGTTCTTGAGCTTCTGCTCATCGCCGTAGTGCTTTGATCTCGATGACGCGGTTGCTGAACACTCGGACTATACCAACTGCCTCTTTGACGAACTGTTGATACACTCCTGGAAGAGCTACGCGAAGCTCTTGTTGTTACAGCACTTCCACTTTGAGTGGATACACTTCCAGCTGTGCGAGGAAGATTAACGCCTCCCCGGCTAGTTTCAACTCGTCCATTAAACGTTGTTCCAATTCCAGCATATCCAGATCTTGCAGTACCAGTTAGTCTGCTATTTCCACCTCTCTGATAGCCGGAATTACGCGTTACAAACGAACGAGGATAGTTTGAATGTCTATAACCATATCCTGAATAAGAATTCCAGTAACCCCAATGATAAGGATAATAAGAATATCCAATATAGAATGCAGGACCCCAAAACCATGGATCCCAGTATGTTGGATACACGCATCCATAATCCCATAACCAATATGATCGCCATGCAGGATAATAATAAGAGAATCCGAGACATTGGTGCGATTGCCAATTATCGTTATCTTCACCGTAATATGAAGAATCGCTTTGAACAGCAGACTGTTGTTCCTTTTGATAAGACAAATCTTCTTCTCGCGTTGGAACAAATTGAGTATAGCATCCTTGGAAGAGAATTGCCATCAACCCTAAGGGCAAAAGAAGTTTGAAAAAGAATTCTATTGTTTTCATGATTGACCTCATATATTTGACACTAGAAATGATCTCAAGTTTCTTGCCAGCGATAATTAAATAAAAAACCCGAATTCAGCGAGTTTTCGCCATCTTCAGGCATTTAAATTACTGCTCAAATGCTTATATGTCCACAAATCTAATCGCTACCGTCCACAGCCCTGCACATTTAGCCGGTAGATTTTCTGGCAGATTCACGAGCTAAAATTTAGGTAATGAGATATTATAGAGGATTAAAAATTTCCTATGTAATCAATTTGGAGTGTGCGATTTCCAACATTCACGTTGTCTTGGTTCTTTGTAATATTTTTTAAATTGAAGCCTACTACTAATCCTTTTCCCCATGTCCATCGGAAGCCAAAATTGAGGTATCCGTTTCCTTTGCCAAGTGCATAATTATTATTATCATTTGCCGCAAAATCATACTCCAGCATAATTGAGATATCTCTGCCTATTGATTTCTCTGCACCTACATACGCATTGAGATCCTTATCGCCATCATTTGTTTCCATGGATTTATTCAATCCACCATGCACGCTGAAATTACCAAGAAATTCATAGTTCTTACTGGCGGCTATATACACTCCAGGTGATTTGATAGTGTAACGCTTTAAAGTATCGGCATTGAGATAAGGTTCTTTACCTTGAGAATCATAACCGATGGCAAGTGCAGGCATAACAGCGCTCTCACTCACAAGACGCAGCTTGGCGTTTATTCCGGGCATTGGATTCATATCAATTTTATTTGGACCTATTATATTTGTGCCACCATACGAAATTCCAAATGTGAATGGTTCAAAAATTCCCACCGAAATCCCCACCAACACGCCGCCGTCCTGGAAGAAGTTCGAAGAGACAGAATACGATCCACGCTTCAGCAAACCGGCTGTCGGTTTATCAATCAGCATTGTTGGTTCAATAGTCGCTCCGTCGCCTGCATAGCTTTGCGCTAATGCCGTTTCTACTGTCACTATCATTAAAAGATTCACAATTAGAATTAAACTTAGTTTTTTCACTCGATTCTCCTTTTTATAAACTGAACTATACTTCGTCGTCACCAAATATTTTCTTAACATTCTTTGGAAGTTCCTTAGCCGTTTCATGCGAGGCAGTACCTTTTGCTTGCGGAGCAGACGTTGTTCGTTCCTTTCGAACAATTCTAAATCCTTCTTCAGCAAGCATATCCTCTTCAGAAGATTTACTTTCTTTTATTTGTTGTTCAGAGAATTTGAGTATCGGGGCTGCCAATGGCAGACCTGATGTTTTTTGTTCATGGAAAGATAATAACTTTTTGAAAATTGTCTGCCCTTCTCTCGCCAGGTCTTCTTCTGAATAAGTGAGAGCATGTCCTTCGCGGACGTAAAACTCGCCATTAATCATTACATCGCTTACCTGCTGTGAGGCGGCTTCTTGAAGAACAACCTCAAGAATTTGTTCAGCATTGCCATCCGCAAGAATGGAATTCATCCGAAACTCAGATAGATTCAGGAAAACAAGATCGGCTTTCTTTCCTGTTTCAATCGTTCCAATTTCCCCATCAAGCCCAAGTGCATATGCACCATTTATTGTGTGAAGAGAAAGCAGATTGTACGCTCGTTCATGCGGCAAACCGAGTGTGTTCAGAATGGAACGATAGGATTGAATATTCTCCAACGGTCGTGCAATTCCCCAATCTGTACCAAATGCGAGCGTAATTTTATATTTGAGTAATTCTTCGAATGGCGGTATTTCTGTTCCCTTCTGAAGAATAGCCGATGGCGAATATACCAACGGCGTACCAGACTTCGCAATGATTTCAAAATCTCCATATTCAAAACATGAGAGATGAAGAAGATGTGCCAACGAATCAATCGCTCCATACTCAGCATATAGTTGAGCGATAGATTTATTAAAATTTTTCTTCACGATATTAAACGCCTGCCGGGTCTGACCCAAATGCAAAATAATCGGCCACTGAAGTTCACGCGCTGAACGAATACTTGATTGAAGATTATATGTGGTAAGATTTTCTTCATCGGTGACAACGAAAGCGAAACGAATTGACGATTCGCGCTGCTTACGAGCTGCTTCAATCTGATCACCATTATGCAAACCGATAAAACCTCTTTGATTCGTTTGCTGCATCGCTTCGAGTGATGCTGCAAAGGAATGCTCAAGATTATCGATGCCATATTCCGACAATGTTGTTACACCTGATTTGAGCGCGGCATAATATGACAATCGGTACAGAGTTAAGAATTCCTGAAATGTGGCTTCCTTGCGTAAATAATCATAAGCGCGGCTAATGATCCGGGTCTTATTCCATCGCGACATCGGCTGACCAGATGTTAAATAATGCAAGATAAACGATTCACCCGTATGATGCGCATCGACGAATCCAGGTAAAATGATTTTTCCTGCGCCATCAATAACTTCGGCGTTCGGATAAGTTGCCTTGAGCGCATCAGCGCGCCTGCCTATCTCGATAATCCGGCCGTTTTGAATTATGAGCGTGAGTTTTCCAGCGCGATTTTGCTTGTCACCGGAAAAAACAAATCCGTTTTCGACTATTTTAATTGAATCGATCATGCAAATTAGTTTATCTTACGCCAAGTTGTACCATCTTTTTTATCTTCGATCTTAAAGCCGATTGCTTCTAGTTGATCGCGGATTTTATCTGATAGTGACCACAACTTGTTTTCACGTATTTCTTTTCGAGTTTCAAAAAGTAAGTTAATAAGCTTTGATTCAATAGGAGAAGTGCTTACGCCTGTTATGCTGACCAATTGTTTATTAATCGTCAACGCACCATCGGCGGTATAAGTAGGAACAATTGGAATAATTCCAAGGATACTGCTACCAAGCTCGCCAAAGAGTTGGTCGATCTGTTTGAGCGTTTCCATACTAAGCTTTTGTTCGGAGTTAAGTGACTGATTTGTCTCACGTGCCAAATCAAATAACACACCGATAGCGAGCGGCGCGTTGAAATCATCGTCCATCGCTTCTAAAAAATGTTTTTTATACGAAGGAAGATCTATTTGCACTCCATTTATCCGTTGTTCAGATTCGGCTTTCTTTAATTCTTCCCGGAGATTGCGGATAGTGTTCAGCAATTTATCATATCCGGCATTCGCTCCTTGCAATGCTTCATCGCTGAAATCCAACGTGCTACGATAATGACTTTGCAGTATAAAAAAGCGTACTACAAGCGGATCATATTTTTTGAAGGCATCTTTCAGCGTTACAAAATTTCCGAGCGACTTCGACATTTTTTTCCCGTTAACCGTCACAAGGTTGTTATGAATCCAGTATTTCACAAACGGCTTTCCGGTTGCCGCTTCACTCTGCGCAATCTCGCATTCGTGGTGTGGAAATTGGTTATCCATTCCGCCGCCGTGAATATCAAATGTCTCGCCAAGATATTTCATCGACATTGCCGAACATTCGATGTGCCATCCGGGGAACCCTTCGCCCCACGGACTCGGCCAGCGCATGATATGTCCTGCTTCAGCTTTCTTCCACAAAGCAAAATCCGCTGGATGCCGCTTCTCCGAACGCGATTCAACGCGCGTTCCTTCAACCGACTCCTCCAGCACACGTCCGGAAAGCTTGCCGTAATTGCTAAACTTCTGAACATCATAGTACACAGAACCGTTCACCTCATACGCAAAACCCTTCGTAAGAAGTTGCTTGATAATTTCGATTTGTTCTATGATATGCCCTGATGCACGAGGAGAAATATCCGGACGCACAATTCCAAGCTTATCCATATCTTTGAAATAGCTGCGTGTGAATATCTCTGCTATTTGCATTGGATGGACGCGATCAAGACGCGCCTGTTTGACGAGTTTATCTTCACCTTCATCAGCATCGTCGGTAAGATGACCTACGTCGGTGATGTTTTGAATATATCGCACCTCGTTGCCAAGATAACGCAAGTATCGAACAATGACATCGAAGGAAACATAACTTTTTGCATGACCAATGTGTGAATGACTATAAACAGTAGGTCCGCACACATACACGCCTACATGTCCTTCATGAATCGGTTTGAATTCTTCTTTATTTCGGCTTAATGTGTTATAAATAAATAATGACATAGTATATTATCTAAACATCTTTCTTATTTCATCCCAATTAATTCTCTTGCACCGTTCAAACTTGCTTCCGTCACTTCTGTGCCGCTGAGAAGTCTGGCGATTTCTTGAATGCGATTTTCTTCATCTAACTTACGAATCGTTGACGATGTGCGATGTTTCGATTCGCTCTTCTCCACTGCAAAATGGCAATCAGCGAATCCGGCAATTTGCGGCAAATGTGTGATGGCGATGACTTGATGGAATTGTGATAAACTCTTCATACTTTTGCCCACTGCCTGAGCAATTCTTCCGCTTATGCCGACATCAATTTCATCAAACACGAGCAGCGGCAGACGGTCTGCCTTGGCAAGAATCGTTTTTAGCGCAAGCATAATGCGCGATATTTCACCTCCGGACGCAACCTTAGCCAATGGTTTCAAGTCCTCACCAACATTGGTCGAAAGATAAAACTCGATACAGTCAATTCCGCTTTGTGTTGCGTCGTAAAATTCACGTCCGAGTTTGACATAAGCACTGTTCGTTTTGCCGTCCAATTTCCCCAACACGCGATTCTCAATCTTCACATCGAACTGTGAATTTGCAATACCTAATTTTGCTAACTCCGTGCAGACTGATTTACTAATCTTACCTACCAACTCCCTGCGCTTTGTTGAAAGACGCTGTGCAGCAGCAGAACAGGTTTTTCGTTCAAGCGCAATGTACTCATTCAGTTTCCGAATTTCACTTTCGAAGTTTTCCGCCATCGCAAACTCTTTGCCTATTTTCTCGCGACGTTCAATTACAATATCCAGTGAACCGCCGTATTTTTTCTTAAGGAGTGTGATTTGACCAAGTCGTTCGCGGATTTGTTCCAGCCGCTCAGGATTAAATTCAATCTTAGAATTGTAGCTTTGAATAAACTTTGTAAGTTCGCCAACAATCGCAGCTGCAGAAGCGCATTCATTTTTTATATCTTCGAAAGTCTTATCAATCCCTGCGAGATCTTCAAGTTGGTTTCGCGCTTTCAGCAATAAATCGTACACCGACTGTCCACTAATGTTCTCCGAACCCAGCCGGGCGGGTTCTCCTTCGTAGAGTGATTGACATAATTGCGATGTTGCCTCAAAAAGTTTTTCAGAATTTTCTAAGATGCGCAGTTCGTTTTCCAGATCACCTTCTTCGCCAGCACGCGGATCGACAGCGTCGATTTCTTTAATTTGAAATTCATACAGGTCGCGCTTCTCTCTTAGTTCTTTCTCTTTAAGCGAGAGCACACGTAATTCCGTGAAAAGAACTGTCAGCCGATCATATGATTCGCGATATTCATCAACTAACTTGTCCAAACTTCCGAATTCGTCCAGCAAGCCGATGTGTGTTTCCGGTCGAAGCAATGATTGATGCTCATGCTGACCATGAAGATCAACAAGGTGATCACCGATTTCTTTTAGGACCGCAAGCGACACAGGTGAATCATTTATAAAGCAACGGGATTGACCTTTAATAGAAACTTCACGACGGAGAATAAAATCTTCCTGCAATTCGATCTTATTCTGTTTCAGAAGATCTTTCAATTTTTCATTTTCCGCCATTCCAAAGATACCTTCAACAATGGCTTTGTCGCTTCCCTTACGCACCACATCAGCACTTGCGCGATCCCCAAGTATGAGACTCAATGCGTCGATAATGATAGATTTGCCGGCACCGGTTTCACCTGTAAGGATGTTCAGCCCATTCTCAAATTCGATTTCGACGAGTTCGAGTAGAGCATAGTTTCGGATAGTCAGTGATTTGAGCATACAGATTCGCTCAAATGTAAGGAAAAAAGATGGAATTTCAATGAAAGAGATTTCTTTTACATCAAATCAATTCTGCGACGGATTACTTGCCTCAACATCAAAGAATAGTATCCCCGGCATATCGCCGATGACGCCATAGAAGTAGGCATAATGAATAAATTCGGCTAAACTTTCTTCTTCCTTTTCACTAAAATCATACGAGAACGATGAAAGATAACTAGTCAGTTCACTTAAAGAAAGATTCTGCTGCTGTGCTACACTTTGTGCAATTTGTGACTTCATAAAAACACCGCTATTTTTTGCCGTGAATAGTGCCTGCGCTTCCGCTTTTGACAATTCTTCTTCACGCCCAACCCAAAATCCATGAACGTACGGCAAACCTGTCAGGTCATTCCATTCTTCTACAAGATCAAGTGTAAACGTTCCTGCACGAGCGATCACCTGGGGATTATCTTGGATAATTAAAGCTGCATCGGCTTTCGCCAACATTGCGTCAACATTTGGCATCATAGGAATAAACTGAAGCTTAGAGTGCGTTGATTGATTCTGGTACTTTTCTGATAGAATAATTTTTGCAAGAATGATTTCAGACGTAAATCGCACGTCGATTGCTATGCGTTCAATGTTATGCAGATTTGATTTGAGAACAAGCTGAATTGTGTTTGTCTGATTGGAAGAAGCAACGCAAATGTTCGGTACTATTCGGTATTCCCCGCCATGCCGTGCATAATCTATGGGCGATAAAAAAGCGTTCCGTATCCCACCAGAACGCTCACTGAGTTTTATTGCATTATTTGCAGGGATGTCTATGACCAGATCAAATGGTGATTCCCTTCGATCCAATCCAAACAGGAGCGGCTTCAGATACAGTTCATTAGACGCTGCAAGCCGCGATTTCATCAGGCATTCGTTTTTTGAGCAACTGCCTTAGTCGCCAATTCGCGAACATAATAAATTTTCGAGCGCCGAACTCTACCATCTTTCACTTTCTCGATCTTTGCAACGCTGGGAGAATGCACGGGGAAAATTCGCTCTACACCGACGCCGTCAGATATCTTCCGAACAGTGAATGTAGTATTAATTCCTGAACCACGCTGACCTATCACAATGCCTTGAAATTCCTGAATGCGCTCTTTATCGCCTTCCTTGACTTTCACATGCACATTTACGATGTCGCCAGATTTAAATTTTGGGACATCGGTTTTGAGTTGAGTTGCCTCAACAAGTTTCAACTTATCCATTAGTTTTTTTTACTCCACTAAATCAAGTTACCGTGTATTATCTTTTATGAAACAAAATTATCGCCGCGCAAACGTTTCGTTCTGCGTTCACGCTGTTCTTGCCGCCAGCGATCTATTTCCTGATGATCCCCTGAAAGCAATACGTCGGGCACAGTCAATCCGCGAAATTCCGCTGGTCGTGTGAATTGCTGACATCCAAGCAAACCATCCTGAAACGAATCCGTCAATGCGGATTCGCCATCATTCAATACACCGGGAATGAGCCGCACAACTGCATCCACCACAACTGCCGCAGCCAGTTCACCGCCGGTTAGGACATAATCACCAATAGAAATCTCGCGTGTCACCAACATCTCACGTACTCGTTGATCGATGCCTTTGTAATGTCCACACAACATCATCAAATTATTTTTTAACGAAAATTCTGTCGCAACTTTTTGTGCAAACAACTCGCCATCAGCCGATAGAAAAATGATTTCATCGTACTGGCGTTGTGCTTTCAACTCTTCCACACATTCAAAGAACGGTTCCGGTTTTAGTACCATACCTGCACCGCCTCCATAAGGCGTATCGTCAATAGTATGATGCTTGTCGTGCGCGTAAGCACGAAGATCGTGAACAATGATTTCTACAATTCTTTTCTCCTGCGCCCGTTTCAAGATACTTTCCTGAAGCGGACTTTCCAATAACTTCGGTAATCCTGTGATTATATCTATTCGCATCAGTCAAGCAATCCATCTAAAGCATGAATAGTGATGCGTTTATTTTCGATATCTACCTGCCGGATAATCGCTTTGACAGCTGGAATTAAAATTTCCTTTGCATCTTTTTTGACAACCCATAAATCATTCATCGGAAGCGAAAGTAAATCCGTTATTATACCAACAGCCGTTTGCTCTTCTGTCACAACTTCGCATCCAATTACATCGTCTACAAAATAACTTCCATCCCGAAGTTTAACGGCATCTTCTTTAGCAACAAAAAGAAACGAGTCCTTTATTTTTTCCGCTTCTTCAACCGTCTCAATACCATCAAAGTTAAAAACCACATGCTTGGTATCGATTCTCACCTTCAGAATCTTCTTCAATTCTGCATTCGCTGCCTCAAGGCCAATCCACACAGCTGGCAGATTCATAAACCTCTGCTTGTCTTGTGTCAACGGCGAAATTTTCACTTCACCCCGAGTGCCAATCGGTTTAGAAATTCTTCCGATCGCAATCAAATCCATACAGATTCTTTGATCTCCGTACTGAGATACAAGGACTTCAATTGAAAAAAATTATCCTATAATATCCAGTACCGCTCGTTTACCTTCTTTGGCGGCAACTGCTTTTAATAGCACTCGCAGGGAAGTTGCCGTTTGGCCATGCCTGCCAATAATCTTCCCAATATCTCCTTCCGCTACTTTGAGCTTGAAGATGTGAGTATTTTCCTTTTCTTCAAACTCGACGATAATGCTTTCTGGATGATCCACCAGATGTTTCACAATAAATTCCAGAAATTCCTTCATCGTTCCACCTCTTGCACAGAATAATGGCTGTGTCAACACAGCGATGGATTCTTTTTCCCGTCCATCTCACAACCATTTCAATTGTGGAAATTGTGTTAGTGCTTCACCGCCGCTCTAACTGTGGATTATTGAACTGCTAAAATAATTTCAATATCCTTTCGATGGAAAACCCATCAAATGCTCTTTGTCTTACAACTGATCTGCATTAAATCCAAAGATTATCTGCCACAGCGCATTATTACTAGAGTTGATAATCGTTGATCGCCTTAAGCGGTGGCAACAGGAGCTTCAACAGCTGCTTGGGCTGGAGCTTCTGCTGGAGATGAAGCAGCTTTTTTCTTTCTCTCCGAACGCCTTACTTTACGATCTGCTTCATGCTTTGGTTTGTCAACCTGAAGCATCTGCCATCGTTCCATTACGCTCTTTACAGTTGCTTCATTTTTACCTTGGCGTGTAAGTGTCCATCGCAGCCAAAAGCCAGTCCGTCTCAGCAATGACCGCACTGTATCAGTTGGCTGTGCGCCTTGCTTAAGCCAGTATTCTATTCGCGGTTCTTTCAATACCAAGGTGATAGGGTTGGTGTGCGGATCGTACTGACCAAGAGCTTCAAGGTATCCACCATCACGAGGAGAACGGGAATCCGTTGCAACTAACTTGTAAATAGGGTGCTGCTTTTTCCCTTCTCTTCGCATTCGAATTTTTACCAATGTTGTTACTCCTCTGTTTGACTTGATTTTTTACAGAAATAGTTGTTTTACACTCTTCGTTAATTCATTGGGAATTGCATTCCGTGCATTGCACGGCGCATATTTCCTTTGCTGAATCGTTTCATCATCCGCTGCATTTCATCAAACTGTTTCAGCAAACGATTAACATCTTGCACCGTTGCGCCGCTGCCTAACGCAATACGCTTTCTCCGGTTTCCGTTGATGATAGATGGCCGCATACGTTCTTCCGCCGTCATCGATTGTATGATTGCTTCTACTCGTACGAGGCTCTTTTCATCAATTGTAGTGTTTGCCGGAAGTTTATTCATCCCCGGTATCATACTCATCATTTGATCCAGCGAGCCCATCTTTTTAATTTCACGGAGTTGATCCAGAAAATCTTCGAATGTAAATTGCGACTTCCGAAGTTTTTCCTCTAACTTGACAGCTTTCGCTTCGTCAAAATGTTCTTGCGCTTTCTCGACGAGAGTTACAATATCACCCATACCAAGAATACGAGAAGCGATACGCTCAGGATAAAACGGTTCTAAAGCGTCTAATTTTTCTCCAACCCCGATAAACTTTATCGGCTTTTGGACCACAACACGAATCGAAAGTGCAGCTCCGCCGCGACTGTCACCATCAAGCTTTGTCAGAACAACACCGTCGAAATTCAGCCGCTCGTGAAATGCTTTCGCTGTATTAACGGCATCCTGCCCGGTCATTGCATCAACCACAAACAGAATTTCATGCGGCTGTGCCTTATCGCGCACAGCTTCTACTTCCTTCATCATTTCTTCATCTACGTGCAGACGTCCTGCAGTATCTATAATAACTGTATCGCGAACGTTTTTACGTGCAAAATCGATAGCATCTTCAACAATCTTTACTGCGCCAGATCCGCGCTCAACATACACAGGAATCTGAAGTTGTTTCCCCAGCATTTCCAATTGATCGATTGCTGCAGGCCGATGAACATCTGCCGCAACGAGCAACGGAAATCGTCCTTTGTTCTTCAAGTGGTTCGCCAACTTTGCAGAGAATGTTGTTTTTCCAGATCCCTGCAATCCTGCCACGAGAATGACTGTCGGTGGAGCCTGGGCTGATGCAATATCTGCTTTTGATTCGCCAAGCAGCTTTACCATCTCTTCATGAATAATTTTGATGATGAGCTGGCCTGGAGTAATACTCGCAAGGACTTCCTGCCCTACGGCTCTTTTCTGAACATCTTCAATGAACTGTTTCGTAACCTTATAATTTACATCTGCATCGAGCAGTGCTCTACGTACTTCGCGCAAGGATTCCTCAATGTTTTGAGGTGTTATTTTCCCTTGTCCTCGAAGTTTCTTAAAAGCTGTTTCTAGCTTTTGGGTAAGACTTTCAAACATTTACTTTCCTGAAGCAATTTTACAGTAAAATTTCTTCCATATTAGCATTTAAAAAACTTTAGAATCAAAAGCTTCTATGAGTTTACTCATTGAAAAATAGCGAAAAAAGGGGAGGCAATCAAGAAGTTATTTTGTGGATTTTCATTTCCACAAAAATAGAGATAAAGCCAATTCTCTCGCGGAAATTTTTATTTTTATACGCTTTAACCAAGCACGCGTGTAATTTCTTGTAGAGTTGTTACACCAGTAAGTGCTTTACGAATCGCATCCTGCCGGATACCTTGGAAACCAAAATTGGCAGCTTCTTCTCGCATAGTCAGGATCGATTCTTTTTGAAAGATCATATCCCGTAATTTCGGACTAATTGTCACAACTTCACTAATTGCGACTCGACCTTTATAACCCGTACCTAAGCAATTAGGACAGCCGCGGCCGCGGAACAATTTGAGGTCAGATGATTCCATAGGAGCACCGATCATTTCGAGTTCTTCAGGCGAAAGCTGGTATTCTTCTCTGCAATTAGGGCAAATTTTGCGGATTAAAAGTTGATACACAATTCCAACAACCGTTGAGGCGAGCCAATATGCCGGTACACCAAGATTGAGCAGACGGTGAATTGCTCCAATCGCATCATCAGCAAGCATGGAACTGATCACAAGATTACCTGTGAGCGCGGCCTCGCCAGCAACAATGCCTGTCTCTGCATCGCGGATTTCACCAATCATAATAATGTTCGGATTCTGTCGAAGGATTGCCCTGAGTGCATCTATAAAGTTAAATGATTTGTCGGGAGGCAAATGTACTTGGCTTGCATACGGCAGGCGGTACTCAACCGGATCTTCGACTGTAATCACACATTTTTCGGGACTCGCCACATAATTCACAGCTGCATACACTGTTGTCGATTTACCGCTTCCCGATGGCCCTGTGATTAACAGCAGTCCTCGAGGACTGCGAAGCAATACCCTTAGTCGTTCAAGATTTTCTTTGCTGAATCCGAGTTCTTCGATTCGGGAGATACTTGCAGTCTTGTGCAGCAATCGCACTAAACATCGTTCGCCAGAAAGCACAGGAATCACATTTACGCGAAAATCAAGCGATTCATTTCCATAGGTAGCCGAGAATCGTCCCTCTTGGGGTTTCTTTTTTTCAAATTGATTCAGCGTTGCCTTTGATTTCAGTACACTAATTATGGGATCGTTCATATCAGGCGGAAGAGAGAGCAAACGCTTGAGTGTTCCTTCATGCCCTAACCGAATTTGCATTTCCCCTTCAATTGGTTCGAAATGGACATCATTTGCATTGCCTTGAACAGCTCGGATCAGAATTTCTTCAACAATCTGATCGGCAGTTGGAAGTTTCCCTTGACGGAACATATCACGGATCTTATCCTTTGAGAGCGAAGTAACATCGATCTGTTCCAACGAAATACGTTGTGGCCCTTGTCCAGATACTGGGCGCGGTTGGTTTGGCTGTTGCGGCGTGACTGCCATAACTCTTCTCCGTCGAAGTGATGGCTCAATGAACTTGTCGGATGAGATATTCCTAAATTCTCCGACAAGTAACCGTTCGCTATATCATTTATGCGAACGATAAAATGAAAATTTTTAACTTGCTTTTTTCAGCGCTTCTGCTCCGCTGACAATTTCAAGTAATTCCTTCGTGATGCTTGCCTGCCGTGCCTTGTTGTAAGACAGTGTTAGATCACAGATAAGTTCTTTTGCATTCTCAGTAGCATTGTTCATTGCTGTCATTCGCGCACCTTCTTCGGCGGTGCTGGATTCCAGCAAGACATGCCACATCAGGAAATTTAGATGTTTCGGTAGCAACACATTTATAATTTCAATGCTCGACGGTTCATAGATATAATCCACTTGAGCAAGTGCATGGATATCCTTTGTCTTCTGAATTTGTTCCGGTGGAATCGGCAAGATCTGCTCGACAACGATTTGTTGCTGAATAACCGACTTAAATTCATTATAGATAATTTCTACCTTATCGAATTTACCTATTAGGTAATCGTCTATCAATTGTTGAATGATCGTTCTTGCATGACCAATATGAAGATTCCCAAATAAGCCAATGTATTTCGTATAAAGGTTATAATTTCTCTTCAAGAAGAAGTCGGTTGCCTTTTTCCCTACCGTAACAATGCGAACACCATCGGGCTCTTTCAATAAATTTGAATAATGGGTATTCAAATAATCGACAGCGGCTTTGATAATATTGCCATTGAAGGCTCCGCACATTCCCCGATCACCTGAGACTACTACCAACACAACTCGTTTGACTTCTCGTTCCTGCAATAATGGATGAATAGATAGATCAACTTTTGTAACAAGATGTCTAAGCAACTCGTTCATCTTGCAGGCGTAGGGACGCGCCGAGACAAGCGCATCCTGCGCACGGCGTAGTTTTGCCGCGGCAACCATTTTCATGGCTTTGGTAATTTTTTGCGTGCTCTTAACACTCGTTACACGACGTCTGATTTCTCGAAGCGTTGCCACGGATTATTTTATCGTCCCTTTAAATTTCAGGATAAATTCTTTTGCAATACTATGAAGATTTGTTTCAAGATCTTTAGAGAGGTCTTTCGTCTGGGCAATAGCATCGAGCACATTTGAATATTTCATTTCCATCATCTCGAGAAATTCTTTTTCGAATCGTTGTACTTCTGTCAATGGCAATTCGTCCAAATATCCGTTTGTACCGGTGAATATACTCGCTACCTGTTTCTCCACAGCCATTGGAACGTATTGATCTTGCTTGAGCAATTCCACAAGATGCGATCCTCGACGTAATGTTTGTTGTGTCGATTTATCAAGATCTGAACCAAATTTTGCAAACGCTTCCAACTCACGATATTGAGCAAGGTCCATGCGCAAACGTCCTGCCACTCGCTTCATCGCTTTGATTTGTGCATTGCCACCGACACGCGATACTGAGATACCGACATTGATAGCAGGCCGTACGCCAGCATTAAATAAACTGGGCTCTAGATAAATCTGTCCATCAGTGATAGAGATGACGTTTGTCGGAATGTACGCTGAAACGTCACCTGCCTGTGTTTCGATGATCGGCAGTGCAGTGAGACTTCCACCGCCGAGTTCATCATTAAGCTTTGATGCTCGCTCTAATAAACGTGAGTGCAGATAGAAGACATCACCAGGATATGCTTCACGTCCCGGAGGTCTACGTAAAAGTAACGACATCTGGCGATACGCTTGTGCATGCTTTGAGAGGTCGTCGTAGATCACAAGTGCATGACGACTAGAATCGCGAAAATATTCTCCCAGCGTGGCACCTGCATAGGGGGCGATGAATTGCAACGGTGCAGAATCACTTGCAGATGCATGAATGACTGTTGTGTATTCCATCGCACCATTTTCTTCTAATGTTGCTACTACCTGTGCAACCGTCGATCCTTTCTGACCGATAGCAACATAGATGCAATATACCGGCTCAATGCCTTCTTTCTTTGCCTTTTCAGTATGTGTATATTTTTGATTGATAATTGTATCAATCGCAATTGCAGTTTTTCCAGTCTGGCGGTCGCCGATAATTAATTCTCGCTGCCCACGTCCAATCGGAATCATACCGTCAACCGGTTTGAGACCAGTTTGCAATGGTTCTTTCACCGGACTTCGAGCAATAACCCCAAGCGCTTTACGTTCTAACGGAAGAAATTTATTTGTCTTGATTGGTCCCTTGCCATCAAGAGGTTGTCCAAGCGGCGTCATCACGCGGCCAAGCATCTGTTCGCCAACAGGCATGGACGCAACACGACCTGTTCGTTTCACAGTGTCACCTTCTTTGATGTGGGAAATCTCACCAAAGACTACGCACCCGACATTATCTTCTTCGAGATTTAATGCCATACCAAACACGTTGCCGGGGAATTCTACCAATTCACTTGCCATAACTTTTGATAGACCGTAGATACGCGCGATGCCGTCACCTATCTGCAAAACAGTGCCGACATCATATACATCTACTTCTTTTTCAAAACCGGAAAGCTGTTTCCGTAATATTGCCGATACTTCATCAGGTCGTACTTCTGCCATTTTCTTCCTCTATGTACTTCCAGCACGAATGCGGCTGGATGATTTTGAACAAATGAGTTACAAACATTATACAGTCAAATATTATAAAACAATCAATTCCTCCGAAAAACGCTTGCGGAGAAGTTCGAGTTGCTGTTTCACACTGCCATCGAACACTGTATCTCCAATGCGAGCAATAAAGCCGCCGATCAGTTGTTTATCTAAACTTTGGTCGATTAACACTTTCTTTTTCGAATAAGCTTCAAATCGTTGTTTAAGCTGTGCCGTCTGCTGTTGTGATAATTCCACAGCCGTTTTAACGTCGACATGAACGATACCTAACATTTCATCCTGTAATTGGAAAAAAGCTTCGATGACACTCGGAAGAGCATCTTCTCGTCCTTTTTCAATAAGCAAAGCTAAAAATTGAAGGGTAAGTTGTTGAACTGACGATCCAAAAGTCGTTTTGAATACTGATTGTTTCTTCTCTTTCTTGATAACTGGACTTTTTAAGAAGAGTTGAAACTCGTGTGACTCTTTAATGATTCGCTGAAGGATCGTTAGATCATCGCTGACATTTTTAAGTATATGCAATTCTTCTGCAGTGCTCAATAAAGCTTCGGCGTATCGATTTGCTATTCGCAGATTTGTCATATTCCGTCAGTTCTTTGGAAGTTTGTTGATTACGGAATCTGTAAGCTTTTTCTGCTTGTTCTCGTCTAATGTCTCTTCGAGAATTTTTTCTGTCGCCTTAATAGCAAGGTCAGCTACTTCAGAGCGAAGCTGTAACTTTGCAGCCTCAACATTGCGCTGAATTTCTTCTGCTGCTTGTTTCAATTCTTGTTGTGCCTGCTGTTTCGCCTTCACCACAATTTCATCCCTAATTTTTTCTGCGAATGCCTTACCTTCACGCATCATTTTTTGATATTCTTCTTCTGCGCGGGCAAGGTTCTTTTCATTCTGCTTCATTATCTCTTCCGCTTCTGTCCGGGCACGGTCTGCTTGCTCTAAGGCGGTCCGAATTTTGCCTTCGCGGTCTCCAAGCATTTTAAGGATCGGGTTCCAGGCGTACTTTGCAAGTACGATCAACAAAATAAGAAACGAGATAATCGTCCAGACAATAAGCCCTGGATTCGTGTCAAATAGTAACTCCATGGATCAATATTCCTTTGATTTACTTCACTGCAAGAATA
>JBEKLV010000180.1:0-6511 GCA_050008835.1 Bacteroidota bacterium
CGTCGGCACTCGCTCCAATTATGACTTCTTCAAATCCATCAACGAACAACCTCTTATTTGAAATATACTGGTGGATACACATTGTACTAGTGCTTGGGTTTCTGAATTACCTGCCTTATTCGAAACATGCACACATACTAACATCTGTTCCGAATGTTTTTCTTTCATCCTTGAAACCGAAGGGTGCATTGAAGCCAATTGATCTTGAAGCAGAAGGAGTAGAAAAATTCGGTGCAACAGATGTCGAAGATCTAACCTGGAAACAATTGCTTGATGGATTCACCTGCACAGAATGCGGCCGTTGTACAGCTTCATGCCCTGCAAATATCACGGGTAAAAAGCTTTCCCCAAAGAAGATCATGACAGATATACGGCATCGTGTTGTAGAAAAAGGGCAATTACTACTTGACAGTGATAAAGTTGGTAAAGTCAACGAAGGGGGGAAAAATCCTTTAGAGAATACGCTGTTGCATCATTATCTCACAGCGGAAGAACTATTTGCTTGCACGACTTGTATGGCATGTGTACAGGAATGTCCCGTGAATAACGAACATATCCCAGCAATTGTAGATTTACGCCGCAGTCTCGTTTTGATGGAATCGAATTTCCCGCCAGAAGTTCAGGTTGTGTTTAAGAATCTTGAAACTAACTTTAGTCCGTGGGCCTTCCCTGCGTCGAGTAGAGCGGATTGGGCAGAAGGAATGAGCATACCCCATATGTCGCAGGTAAAAGATTCTGAGATTCTCTTCTGGGTTGGTTGTGCTGGAGCTTTCGATGCTCGGTACACAAAAGTTACGCAAGCATTCGCAAAGCTGATGCAGAAAGCGGGGATTAAGTTCGCTATTCTTGGAACGGAAGAAAAATGTAACGGTGATTCCGCCCGGCGAATCGGAAATGAATATCTTGCTCAAATGCTGATGAAAGAGAACATAACGACTCTCAATGGATATAATGTAAAGAAGATTGTCACAACATGTCCGCATTGCTTCAACACACTCAAGAATGAGTATCCTCAATTTGGCGGAACCTACGACGTTGTCCACCATACTGACTTCTTAATAAACCTCATTAACAAAGGCAAACTGAAGGTGACGAAAGAAGAAAAAGCAAAATTGACTTTCCACGATTCTTGTTACCTCGGACGGTACAATGACATTTACGATCAACCGCGAAAAATTCTCAATGCAATTCGAGGCGTGAATACGGTGGAGATGAAACGTTCGAAATCCAAAGGGTTCTGCTGCGGCGCAGGCGGCGGTAGAATGTGGATGGAAGAGACCGAAGGCAAGCGCGTCAATGTTGAGCGAATAGAAGAAGCACTTGCGATAAAACCGGATGTAATCGGAACTGCCTGTCCATTTTGCTTGACAATGTTAGAAGACGGTGTGAAAGATAAAGAAGCGACAGAGAAAGTGAAAGTGAAAGATATTGCTGAGATATTGTTGGACGCTATGGAATAGATACGGTTTTTCAATAATCCAATAAAAATGCTGACAACAAAAATTATACAATTCTTTGGAGAACATCCCAATTCGGATGATATTAACGAAGCGGTTGCGGTGCTTCGTTCAGGAGGATTAGTTGCATTTCCCACTGAAACAGTTTATGGTTTGGGTGCTGATGCTCTGAAAGCAGATGCTGTCCAAAAAGTCTTTGAAGCGAAGGGAAGGCCATCTGATAATCCGCTTATTGTACATGTTGCATCTCTGGAAATCGCATGGCATTTTATGGCAGAGATTTCAGATAAAGGATTACAACTTGCAAGGAGTTTCTGGCCAGGTCCGCTTACACTTGTGGTTAGACGAAAAGCGAATGTTCCAGATATTGTGACCGCTGGTTTAGATACGGTCGCAATCAGAATTCCCAATCATCTGGTAACTTTAGAGCTGTTAAAGAGATTTGAAGGCGGCATTGTTGGACCGAGTGCGAATATTTCCGGGCGTCCAAGCCCAACTTCGGCAGAACATGTGTATCATGATTTAAACGGAAAGATTGATATTATTCTTGATGCTGGGCCGACGAAAATTGGCATGGAATCAACAGTTATAGATGTCACAATTAATCCACCCGTAATTTTGCGAATAGGTGGTTTGAGTCGTGAAGATATTGAGAAAGAAATAGGAGAGACTCGACAGACAAGTGTTCAGGAAATACTTCAGCGTTCGCCGGGAACTCGGCATCGTCACTATGCACCAAAGGCACGTGTATTACTTGTTCCCAAAAATGATCGAGAGGCTTTCGTAAAACAGTTGAAAAAAATGAAAGACGAGGGGAAAAAGGTTGGCGCGATTACTTATTCAGAAAATATAAACGTCATTGATGCAACAAAATTTCATCTTATTCTCTCTCCATCTATTGAAAGCTATGCAAAGAATATTTTTCGAGCGCTTCGAGAATTAGACAACTTAAATGTTGACTGCATGCTTGTGGAAAGTGTTGAGGAGAAAGGAATAGGTGCAGCGATTATGGATCGCCTCATCAAAGCAGCACGGAATATATAGCATTAAAAACAATAATTTGAATTGAAAAAAAATATAATATGCCCGAGGAGATTAAATAAATGATTCTTTTAAATACGGAAAAAGCCGCTCCGATACCGATTGTTGCCATATTAATGGGAAGTACATCTGATGCAGATACGATGGAACCCGCTAGGCAAATCCTTAAAGAGTTTGATATTCTGTGCGAAGTGAAAGTACTTTCCGCACACCGCACACTAGAACATACGATCAGTTATGTAAAGGCAGCAAAGGGACGTGGGATAAGAATTATCATCGCAGGAGCAGGCGGTGCGGCGCATTTACCAGGAATTGTTGCCGCTGTTACGACATTGCCGGTGATCGGCATTCCTATCAAATCAAAATCTCTTAATGGATTGGATTCATTGTTATCAATAGTCCAGATGCCTGCTGGTATTCCAGTTGCGACAGTCGCTATTGACGGAGCAGTGAATGCTGCATTGCTTGCGATCGAAATGCTTGCACTTGTTTCCCCGGAGCTTGCCATAAAACTCGAAGCCTATCGTACAAAACTACAAGAGAAAGTTCTAAAGTCTTCGGTATAATTAGGGGCAAAATCAAGAATTGTTCACGAAATCATTTTTACTCTATCCATTGTATGGGGAAAATAATATTCACTAATACATAGTTTTAGATAGTCTGATGATAAATCAACGGCTGCATTAAACAAACACATTACTTATTAATAAATGAAGAATAAATATGAAAATTGATAGACTCTTAAAAATGTTGCTTCCGCATGACGAAAACTTCTATAATTTATTAGAGGAATCTGCACAGAACCTGATAAGAGCAGGCGTGGAATTGAAAACACTTCCATTGTGCAAAACACAAGCCCAACGTGAGGATGCCGCTAAAAGAATCAAAGACATCGAACATGACGGTGATTCGATAACACACAAAATATTCTCAGAACTCAACTCTACATTTGTCACTCCAATCGATCGGGAAGATATTCATGAACTTGCCTCGGCATTAGATGATATTCTTGATCATATAGACGGGTGTGCAAATAGATTTGCACTCTACAAAATAACACGCGTTCCGAAAGCAGTAATTCAACTCATCGATGTGCTAGTTCTATCTATGGCTGAATTGAAGAATGGCGTGCATCTTCTTCGCAAACTAAATGAAGTAGAAAACCTTAGAGCATCATTCACGAAAGTGAACGAGTACGAAAATCAAGCAGACGATATTTTCGATAAAGCTGTAGCAGATTTATTTGATAACGAAAAGGATCCGGTGCAAATCATAAAACTAAAAGAAGTATTTGTCGGGTTGGAAACCGCGACAGATAAATGTGAAGATGCAGCGAATGTGCTTGAAGGCATCTTGATAAAACACAATTAATGCCATTGCAATAACTATGAATAGCATAACGCTTGCTTCTAAAATTAAATGTTTGAATGCATAATATTATTTAGAAGCATCACTAACCGGACCTTTTTGCGATGATATCACTAATAATATTCATTGTTTTAATTGCGTTGATTTTTGATTTTCTCAATGGATTTCACGATTCAGCAAATTCAATTGCAACGATAGTTTCCACACGTGTACTCACACCTCGAAAAGCTGTTCTATGGGCAGCATTTTTTAATTTCCTTGCGGCATTTCTCTTCACTGGTCACAATGTTGCGAAAACAATCGGCAAAGGACTTGTAACGCCAAGTTTAGTTAACGAATACGTTATCTTGGCTGCACTGCTTGGTGCTATAGTTTGGAACGTTATTACATGGTATTTCGGTATCCCTTCTAGTTCTTCGCATGCATTAATGGGCGGTTTGGGCGGTGCAGCAATTATGCGTGCCGGTTTTGGTTCCATCATTTGGGGTGGCTGGATAAAAACGCTCATCTTTATTGTTGTTGCTCCTGTGCTTGGAATGGTATTGGGCTTTGGCATGATGATGCTTTTAATGTGGTTGTTTCATAAACATCCATCTTCAAAAATAAATGGTATTTTTAGAAAATTGCAGCTTGTTTCTGCCGCTTTCTATAGTCTTGGACATGGTGCAAACGACGCGCAAAAAACAATGGGAATTATTACAATCTTGCTCATCAACGCACAACTTATTCAAACAAGCGGTGCGGATGATTTCCCAATTAAATGGTGGATAATTATTCCATGTTATACAGCCATTTCAATAGGCACGATGTTCGGCGGCTGGCGTATTGTGAAAACAATGGGACAGAAGGTAACGAAGTTGAAACCTGTTGGTGGATTTTGTGCGGAAACGGCTGGTGCATTCACATTGCTTATTACCGCTTTTAGCGGCATTGCAGTTAGCACTACACATACAATTACCGGCGCAATTATGGGAGTAGGTGCAACCAAACGCGTATCTGCTGTGAAGTGGGGGCTTGCCGGAAAAATTATCATTGCATGGATAATTACGATTCCGGTGTCTGCAGTTGTATCTGCTGTTTGTTATTGGATAATTGAACGATTTCTATAACACATTAAAAACAAGTTATTATTTGATAAGTACCATCTTCTTTTGCAGCCGTACACTTCCTGCATTCAAATAATAAAAATATATTCCACTAGCTATGTTTTGTGCATGCCATTGGTACTCATAGAATCCTGAAAATTGTTTTGTATCCACAAGCGTTGCGACCTCACGTCCGAGAACATCATATATCTTAAGAACAACTTGTTCTCGTTCTGGAATTTGGTACGAAATAGTCGTTGTGGAGTTGAATGGGTTCGGATAGTTCTGCTCCAACAGGTATGTAGAGGGAGGAAGGTCGTTCTCATCGAAAGAATATTTTAAAATCCATCCCTCGGGATCAAGAAGTACGGCAGATGGCTTTATAGGACAATTGACGACAAAAGTCTGTCGTTGTGCATTGTTAAACACTGTGAATGTTTTATTCAGTCCCGCTGCGGTAATTTGTATATCGATAGGCATAGTATAAAATGATGGAGTAGTTCCAATATTAGTTTGTGTGATCGTTAGTAAAATGACAGAGGAATCGCCCAAAGACTTCCATGCCCACGAATAACTGTAATCGGGGAACCTATCTCCATAAAGCCATTCTTGAAAGAAGAACGCGAGGCTTTTTCCCGAGACCGCTTCGCACACTGATTGAAAATCTTTAATTGTGGCAGTAGAATATTTTAATGCCGAATCGTTTGCATAGGCGTAGAGTGAAAGGAAAAATGTACTATCTCCTAATACATGCCGAAGCATATGTAATACAGTAGCTCCCTTCGAATATATTCGGGACGAATTGAAAAGATTGCTGACACTAGATGTATCGGGGATTCCAATCGCACCTTGTGACAGCTTTGCCTGATCGATCTGCGGGTTCATATATGCCCAGTACGAATTGACTCCATACTGCCGTTCGCGGTAAAGTGCCGAAGAGTACTGTGCAAAACCTTCGTTGAGCCATAGATCTGACCACGTTTGGCACGTTATCATATCTCCAAACCATTGATGAGCAAGCTCGTGCGAAAGTACATCTTCGTTAAATGATGTAATAGAAGTCATGGTTTGATGTTCCATTGAGCTGCCTCCGCTAATTTCCGCATGACCATATTTTTCTTTAATAAATGGATACAATCCAAACAGGTTTGAATAAATCGCCAGCATGTTGACCACACGCGGGAGACTTTGGAGAGCGATCGAATCATGTTCGGGAAGAACGTAGTTTATAATTTCCATGGAATCAGTAGTGGAATATCGAAACCAGTTGGAAAATTGAGCATAGTTAGTGATTGCAATGGAAATTAGATAAGAAGCGATAGGGTACCGCTCTTTCCAATGGTAGGTGGATGTCCCATTTCCATTGTTGACAACAGAGACAAGCGTACCTTCCGAACCGGCCTTCAAATTCGAATCGCAAGTAATAATGATATCTGCGGAATCGGCTTTATCACTTGGATCATTTTTACAGGGCCACCAGTCTTTCGCTCCATACGGTTCACTGAGTGAGTGAACCCAGGGCACGCCTGAGTGAGAATCAAATACAAAACTTCCGAATCC
>JBEKLV010000181.1:0-6482 GCA_050008835.1 Bacteroidota bacterium
AACAGGGAATTTTACAAATTTCAAAGAACTTGCGCGTCCACGGTCGTTTGATTTCTTGGTTTTCGGGAAAGATGGTTCCACAATCATTAACAATGTTAATTCTGATGGATCTATCGGCAGCTATGATCTTGATCCGGATGGCAACGGACCAGCTACGGTTATGAATGTTTCAAATCCGAACTTCAATTATGTGTCTCTTCGCGGTAACGCTGTATTGCGATGGGAATATATGCCCGGTTCCACACTCTTTTTAGTGTGGACACAGAGCCGTTCCGATGATGTTGTCGATGGGACATTCAATATGGGTAATTCGTTTGATCGTCTTGGTAGTTCTAAGCCGGATAATATTTTTATGTTGAAGCTAACCTATTGGATCGGTGGATGGTAGATACCCTCCAAAAGTTTTTCTAGATCTATTTTGATCTTCGAAATGTTTTTTAATTGTTAGTTTTTATATTCCTTCAGAGCTCGTTCTGTTGCTTCAAGCATAGCATCGGCATTAACAGGAGATCCGGTTGCATTCTTCATCCATAAATCCGGAGCGATACAGCCAGCTTTCACAATTCTCTCTACCTCTTTGCCGACGCTTCCACTTTTTTTAATCTGCGCTTCGATTTGGTTGGCAATCAAATATCCAATTGGATAATCCGGCAAGTACATATAACTGTCAATCATATGTGAATAAATGGCAAGAAGAAGAACATCCTTCTTCTTGAATATCGGCGAATAGTATTTGTTCCAAATATTTTTTGCAATATCCAGCGCTGCGGCTTTCAATTGAGCAGGCGTGGTTGCAGGATGATCGTACATCCAATGCCATACTTCCATATCCACTAATGCAACACCGGCAATTTCATATACTCCCCAGAAATCGTTCAGTGTTTTCAATGCTTCGCCTTGAGGATCGAAGGTTGAGATTCCGAGCAAATCAAGATCGTGCGCCTGGAAAACAAATGCGATCGCTTCAGTGAAAGCGGTGTTTGGCACTCCGTTCAAAAAATAATGGTCGATTTTATTCATTGACAATGTTTGTTCGACATTGTGTCCCATCTCATGTACCGCTATGTTGTAGCCTTTGTAATTCATTCCGTTCTTTTCTACACGTGTCCTCAAGTGAGCTTGGGCAGATTTCATTCCCGCTCCCATAGCATGACCTGAACCTCGCGCCGGATCGACAACAATATTATTGGCGATATACTCGGCTCGTTCTTTTGTGAAGCCAAGCTTTATGAGCATGTTCGGAATGTCGGCTTTGTATGCATCAGCTGTTGGATATCTCTTAGCGACAATTTCATCAAGTTGGGCTTCAGTATATTGTCCGCGAGATCGGAAACCATTATACCAGATATCAAATGGTTCTAAAGGACGTCCAAGACGTGATTCGATAATAGCTGCAATTTTCGGAACAAGCGGTGAACTTACTACAGATTCAAGCATCTCTTTCACACGCGCCTCTGGAATTTGGCGGTCCTCATCAAACCGGCGGGCGATGAGTGTTGGCGCAGTTGGTGAATAAGGATCCACTTTTGTTGAGGCGATGAATGTTTTTAGCAATGTCGCATAACGCGTATCCGGCTCCGGTGCATTGGAGACTTTTTCTGTTGCTTTCTTCGTAGCATCCACGTCATTAACTGCGGCGGATTTTACTTCATTGGTGAATGGATTCCAGTCTACATTAGGATTGTTGATGACAATTTCCGGAATTGTTTGCGTTACGATACGTTCCATAACCTGCTGAATCATTTTCTGCTTGGTGAGTCCAGTTTCTTTCTCATTGTATTCCGCTTTCAGTTCATCGCGTAAATTCCAATGTGAAAGCAGCCGAAGATTTGGCGGGAAGAGCCGTACATCATTCACATCAACAAGATTGTGCATATAGATGTTGTATTCGGAAATATATTGCTCTGCCTCAGATGAAATTTGTGAGACGTAGAGATTTACATCCGCTGGAATGCGTTTAGCAAATTGCTGTGCCAATCGCACTTCCGCCCATTGGCGGCGCGACCATTGTTCGCCTTTCGTCAGACGTTCGTCAAGCGAAGTCAGCGGGAAATTAAGCAACACTGTAAAGGCAAGTTTATTTTGGAAGAAATCATCAGTCACATGCGCACCGGCAGAATAACCGGCAAATATTTCATCGAATGGATAAATAGTGCCGAGATCAAGATCAGATTGCTGGCGGAACTCGCGGCCGATTTCAGTTAAATGACCATTGAGTTGTTCCAGTAAATACTCGAATCGGTTAAACATCACATCGAGTGTTGTTTGATCGCCTGCAAAGTTTGTTCGCACAAAATCCTCAAATATAGCTGTGCTTCCGTCTTCTGTGCACCAAAAGCTGGCAACTTGCCTGAGCCCTTGCTGAAGCCGCGGGCGTTGTGCCTCACCATATTTGGCTACGAGCTCTTTTTCTAGTTTGGCTTGTGAGTTTTTTATCCATGTAAGAGGTGCTGCCTGTGCGTTTCCTTGGGTGCCAACAAAAAGCGAAAGAACGAAGGCGAAGGCAAGAAGCATTGGAAGATGTTCAAATGTGGACATGGGAGATTCCTATAGCAATTTATATTTTGGAAGTAATCGTTACTTTCGATGTTGAACAAAGATAGGTTAAGCAACTTTTCTTAAACTTCTATCGGTTTGCGTTGTGCGCGTAATGCGTCAATAGTTTCCACCGCATGGCGTAGGTGTGGAATGAAAATACTTCCACCGACAATAAGCGCAACATTCAACGCGTCGTACAATTCTTCATCTTTCCATCCAGCGTTTATGCATTGAATGAGATGGTAATCAATACAATCGTTGCATCGAAGAACCGAGGAGGCAACCAAACCAAGCAGTTCTTTTGTCTTTGAGTCCAAAGCACTGTCTTTGTAAGCAGCGCCATCCAGATTAAAAAACCTTTTAATTCCAAGGTGATCAATTTCAGCAATACGTCGGTTCATCTTTGCGCGGTGTGCACGAAAGTCATTTAATTTTGTTGCCATAATGTATCCTTTGCGAAATAGATAATATCACAAATGCCGTATTATATAATCCCATTTGCTTTGAGAAAGGGAATGTAGAGCCGGTCAATGCCGAGGACGTGTGAAGAATACCATCCTCTTAAATATTCAAGAAGTTCACGCCGATTATCTTGTATTTCTTCTTTCACTTTAAGTGAAAGCTCCATTGTTTTCATAATGAAATCAACATGCTCAAGTATATGCTGCTTAAGATCGGGGAAAGGTATCTGTGCAAGGTATCGTTCTTCAGTTGTAAAATGAACATAGGCGTAATGAATCAGAGATAAAATCGCTTCCGATAACTGAGGGGCATTATATTCGTCTCCTTGTTCTTTGAGTAAGGTGTTTATGATATCTAATAAAATTTTGTGCTGATCATCGAGTTCTTTCACTCCAACACTGTAATCGTCTTGCCATTCTATAGGTGTATTCATAGCCAGTTTATGTATTCCTATTTGAGTCCTTTAGCTTGGAACCACTTTTCTAAATCGCGATCTGTTCCTAAAATGTGAGCAAGGTACCAATCCTTTAAGAAATCAAGTGTCTTGTTCTCAATATCAGGTTCCTTATTCTCAACATCCTGTACCAATTTAGATGCTTGTGCAATAAAGAGTTTATGCTCACGTTGATGTTCTGCAAATTTCGGGTACTGTGCTTCTTGCATATATCGTTCTTCTGTTGCAAAGTGTACCTGTGCGTATTCTATAAATTTATCCAGCGATAAAAGGAAATATTTTCCATCTGGTTCATACAATCGCGAATTGAATAGTTTGCTAATGAGATCAAATAGTCCACGATGCTGATTATCTATTTCTTTTACGCCGATGTTGTATGAATCTTTCCATTCAAGGAATTCCATGTTTTTATCCTTTCGATTCACCCCGAATAAAATGCGGCATAACAAACGGGATGGGCAAACTGATTTCGACAAATCCAGAATACCGTCCATTGTCGTACCATGGTGTTTGATAAATAAGTTTTTTTACGCCGCACTTTTCAATCGTATAGGAATTTTGTCTTTGTGTCCTAAGCATCTCTTCCAATTGTGAACGTGCCGGCTCCGGATGGCAATTCAATAGGTTTGTTCCGATTAACTTCTCGCCCCCATCTTCTTTAAACGAATCAATAGCCTTGTCATTCATTTGGAGAATGATTCCAATGGTGTCGCACACAGTTATAGCGGCAGGAAATGATTTAATCCATGCATGATTCATATTTATATCTTTTACCATTTCATCTTTTCACGGAACGAAATTATTTGCTGCATATGTGTTTCGCCATGCTTGGAGTATATTCTCAGCACATCTTCAAGTGCTACCTTGCCGTTTTCAAGATGAATTCCTTCACGTGTCAAGCTCGTTTCAGGAAGCGAATTCAAGAACATTACCCATCGCTGGTGCAATCCCTTAATGAGCATGAGAGTTGATTCTAACCGTCCGTTCTTACAATCCGCAAGCAACGCCCACTGGTCTTGATTGTAAGGTTTCAGGATTGGTTTTTCTTCGGTGACTATTAGTTTCATCCGTGAGTAGGCATTGATGTTTGCATCTGCAATATGATGCGCTATTTGCCGGCTTGTCCATTTACCTTCGCCGGTTGGTGTGTCTAATTGCGTGTCACTCAATCCTTTAACGGCTGTCTCTAATTTCATTGGAAGCTGTTGAATCTTCTGAATGCATTCATTTCGCTCAGATATTGTAAGCATGATATTCCTCTATTATGGTTGAAAGAGTCCTTTATGATTTGCGCCAAGCAGCCCAGCATTATATGAACGCTTATCAATGGCAGAAAGTTGCCTTGCTATTGCCGGAGTAAGCACTTTATATTTGCGATTGTCGTCCATTCCTTTGGCAATTGCATCCATTGCTTTGTCATTCACCAGCCAGTCAAGTTTATCGAATCGACTTAAATTTATCGGCGCGGTATAACCAACAAGGGTTTTTTCACCAGCGATGTTATAGTACGATTCAAAATATGACATAATCAATTCGTGCAGTCCGCGGTACACTGGTTCACGAAATCGCAGTCCTGAAAAATTAGATTTTGCAACGGCGCCCCAACGATTATTCTGGCGGAACACGGCAAGAACATGGTCGTCGTCCCGCCCATTGGGTAGCATATCAACAAGTAATGGCGGATAACCGATCATACGCAAAGCCGCAGCAGCAAAGACTGCACCATCGTAACAATGTGCTTTGCGATCTAGCAAAACACTTCGCGGACATCGGTATCGCTCTTCGTCACTGTATGGAATGGAATCGAGAAACTCCTGAATCTTGAATGGCACTTTAAGTTTGGCAAAAATCTGTAACTCTTTTTTTGTGAGATTCATTTGTATGCGAGTTGTTGTTTATCCATTAGTTGCTTGGGGTAATTCTCTTTCAGGATAAAGTAAATCAGACTTGAATCAAAGGCAAGTGGGAAGATTAAAACAACCTATTTACCAGAATTGGAATGAGGAAATATGCCCAACTCATTCCAGCAAATGTGAGACCGGCCAAAGCAATCACCGCCCAAAACACCATCATCAATTCGCCATCCTTTTTCTTGGCACTCTTTACTGCAAAATAAATTGCACAACACCCAACAAGCAGAGCAATAGTAGAGAGAATTCCAAAAACGATGAGCAGTATTTTGTCTGGCATAATTTATACTTACAATCCGCTAGTTGCTTGTTTTAGTTTAGACATAAATTCTTTTGGTGTTATAAATCCTACAATACGGTCTTCACTTGCTTCCATCCCATCTGCTTTGATAAAAACAATAGTGGGAACGCCGGAGATATCGAATTTTTTTCGCAGTGCTTCAACTTCCGGTGAATCGAAATGTGTCAGATCAACTTTCATCCTTTCGATGCCTTTTGAAGCATAAATAACTTCTTCATCTGTCCACGTATTCCGGTCAAGCTCTAGGCACGGAATACACCAGTCGGCATAGAAATCAATAATAACAGGTACTCTGCTCTCCTTAGCTTTCAATAGGTTTGCATCGGAATAATTTTCCCATATCATACCTTTGTTTCGCAGATTGTTGGCGAAGATGAGTCCTGTGGCCGTTGCAATTATTCCGAGCATCCATTGAATTCGTTTCAGTGTCGGTATATCTTTTCCAGATTTGTCAACGAAGCCGAGGTAAATACCACCGGTGATAAGCGTCATCGGAATAACGTAAACGGCAAGCTTTGGTGCAACAGCAAGCGAGAGATAAAACAACGCAGCCCCGGTGAGAATAACACCGAAGGTATGTTCCACCCATACTAACCAAGAACCGGAGCGCGGAATCTTTTTAAGAAGTCCGGCGAAAGTGCCAAGAATTAAATAGGGAAATCCAAGTCCGAACGCCAGTGTGAAGAACACCCAAAAACCGAACGATACGCTTCCTTTTGCTGCAACAAATGCTAGCAATGCAATCACTGGTGGGCCAACGCACGGTGCGGCAAATACACCAACGACAAGTCCCGATAAGTAAATTGCAATGAATCCG
>JBEKLV010000182.1:0-6466 GCA_050008835.1 Bacteroidota bacterium
TATTCTCTTGGTGTAACCGGCATTGATAAATCAAGTTTCCAATTCCATATTGATTATCAATTACCGGGTCAAACAGCTGTGACAAATGTAACACCACAGAATGTCGGTGTGATGGAAATGCTTGGATTGGATCGATATAGCAGCGATGGTACTAACAAACCTGATAATGTGTTTGATTATATTTCTGGAATTACTATTAATGAAACGCGGGGAGAAATTATTTTTCCCACAGTGGAACCGTTCGACTCATCGAGTATGTATAATTTTTTCGTGAAACATGGTATTTCTACAAGTCTTGCACAAACATATGCGGGTTCATATGCTTATGGTGCAATTTATACTCAAGACCTATCTGTTGCAGTGAACGATCCGCGAAACTTATATTATTTGCGTGGTACGGTAAAAACGGGACAGTCGGCAAGTTACTCGATTGGTTTTAATGTTGTCGAAGGAAGTGTGCAAGTAATTGTCGATGGTCAGACAGCAACACCGGGTGTTGATTACACTGTTGATTATATCTCCGGCCAAGTTGTTATTAGAAATCAGGCATATCTCAGCCCGGGACGCAATGTCCAGATCAAGTATGAGGCAAACGATATGTTCCAGCTTGCTTCAAAATCGCTGCTTGGTGCACGAGGTGAACTTAATTTAGGTAAAAACTCTTCACTTGGTTTTACAATTATGAAATACACCCAGCAATCGTTAAGCGACAAAGTGCGGCTTGGTGAGGAACCTATCAGCAACACGATTATGGGAATTGATGGTGGAACCACGCAGGATGCCAAATGGCTGACTAATGCGCTGAATTATCTACCGGGCGTTAAAACAACGGCACCATCACAAATTTCTGTCCATGGCGAGGTGGCATATATATTGCCGAATCCTAACACACGCACTAGTCCGATCTCTAGTGATGGCGGTAAAGGCGTTGCGTATATCGATGACTTTGAAGGCGCTCGCCAAATCATTCCTCTTGGCGTTTTGTATCCAGGATGGAAAGATGCAAGTGCACCTTGGTACATTAAAAATTTGGATACCTATACACCTGTGCTCGACACGAGCGGCCGCGAAAATATTTCAACATCAGAAGATTTATATTCAAGCGGCATCAAAGCAGATACGGAAAAGATGAACTATAAAGGAAAGGCTTGCTGGTTCAATGTTTCCCCCACCGATGTCACTATTCCCACCATTTGGGGAAATCGCAAATCATTTGCTCAAGGTGAGGGACAAGTGACATCTTTGGATTTCTTCTTTCATCCGGAGTTGCGTGGCGAGTTTAACTATTCTATGAATCTTGACTCAACCATCGGATTAGATAAAACGGATCCTAATTCCCATTTAAAATCATGGGCAGGTATTCAGCATGTTCTTGGTACAAGTTCCACTAACCTTGTAGATCAAAACGTCGCGTTCATAGAACTCTGGATCAATATTGTTTCACCGATAACTAATAATGATTCTGCAAAACTCAATATTGACCTTGGTTATATCAGTGAAGATGTGATTCCCAATAAAACGCTTAATACGGAAGATGGATTAGATAATCCGCTCCATACCCCCACAGGAGTCTTGAATCAGAATTATGATTGGGGGCTAGACACTATGAATGATGCGATGGAACACATTTACTACGAAAATTTCTGGAAGCATTATCCGAATCATCCTGAGTATGCCGCAGATCCTTCAGGAGATGATTACTCCCGCTTGCCGATTGGCAATGGAAGTACGCTTAATATGACGTTAGCTGAACAATATGAAGGAGTTAACGGCACTGACGGTAACTTTGTTAGCGATGATGGACATTTCCCAGATACTGAAGATTTAAATAGAAATGGAAAAGTAGATCGTTTGAATTCATATTTTGAATATGAAGTTCCTCTCGATACAAACAACATTCAGTTTAAGCAATTGGTAACGGGAACCGGAGATAACCATTGGCATCAAATTCGTATTCCGCTCTCAAGATTTAATAGAACAATAGGAACACCGACATTTACAGACGTGGAAGGAGTGCGTGTGTGGGTTACAGGTGCCGGAAAGCCAGTGCTGTTTCGCATCGTTGATTTTAATCTTGTCGGTAACCAATGGGAAAAACGCGTAAAGACGGATACTTCGTGGGAATTGAGTGTAGTGAACTACGAAGATGATCCTCTATATACGATGCCAGATCCTAACCTTCGCACGTTAGACCTCACACGCCCGGATCAAAATATTTATAGTAATGAGCAATCGCTGAATATCATCGTGAGGAATCTGCAAGACGGACAATACAAAGAAGCAGTGAAATATATGACCCAACAACCGATTGATATGTTCAACTATCATACATTAAAGATGTTTGTTCATGGTGAAACGGGCGAGGACCTTGATAAAGGTTATAAAAAATTTGTATTTCAAGATACCCTCCATTACGATGCAGAAATGTTCCTCCATTTTGGTGATGATACTTCAAATTATTACGAGTACCGTGCCCCTGTCCATCCAGGCTGGGATGGAAATGATATCGTCATCAAGTTCTCTGATCTTACTAGCCTCAAAGCTTATCAAGATAGCGCAAATAATTTTTATACAGCTCCATATGCGGTAAGTGGTGGTCAGCCAGGCGCTACCTATCGGGTTCGTGGAAATCCGCGGTTGGATAGAATCCAATTTTTTTCTATTGGAATTGAAAATCCTGCAAACAAAGGCGCTTCTGTTCTTAACGGTGAATTATGGGTTGATGAGCTCCGCCTTACCGACGTGGATGATACGCACGGGTGGGCATACAAAATGGACGCCAGTATAAAGCTTGCAGACATTGGGAGCATAGCATTCTCGTTGAGCGAGCGCGATCCGTACTTCCATGGATTGGAAGATCATTTTGGTACGCGTAATACGAGCCAGGCATGGAGCATCTCCGGTTCCTTTGCTTTCGAGAAACTTTTGCCGGAGACGTGGAACGGTTCTGTATTAGGTTTCAATTATTCTCATTCGGAATCTATGAACAAACCTCTATATGTTCCCGGCACAGATATTTTAGTTGAAGAGGAGGCGAAGCTCATTGCACTGAATCCAACCAGTCAATATAAAAATGCAGAAGATGTACGGACTCAATCTGAAGATATGAGTATTACGGATTCTTATTCCGTGCCGACGCTCAAGTTAAACATTCCTGCTAAAACTTGGCTTGTAGCAGAAACGATTAATAAAATGTCGCTTGGGTACAACTATACAAAATCTTACCAACGCAACTCATCAACTGAATATGCAAATGCGTGGAGTTGGAATGCAAATTTCAGATATGGAACGCAGTTCAGTCCGAATAATTACCTTTCATTGGGAACATTGAAATTCTTTTTCACCCCTCAACAGATGAATATCAGCGCATCACTTAACAGGAGTCAATCACAGTCAAAGTTACGCACTCAAGATAATCCAAATGATGTTGTGCGCAATTTAAGCGCGCAGCGGGCGATGGATTTCAATTGGCAATTCTTTCAAGGTGGATTGTTTGATCTTGGCCTTGCATATAGTGTTAATATCTCAAGCACCCTTATCCGTTTGGAAACAGATCGGTATGGAAACCAACGCCCGTTTACATCGATACTAAGCGATATATTTTTCAGTGATCGGTTGATCGATTTTGGTATCGATCAAAACTATGGGCAGGGAATTACATTAAATGCAAAAGTTACAGCACCTCAAGTGCTGATGTTAGATAAAATATTTACACCAAACCTGCATTATTCTGTGAACTACAATTGGGCAAACAATATTCAAGCAGGTGACAGCCTTGGTCGTAGCGCAGGCTGGAGCGACGCGCCTTCATTCTCGCTAGACGTTAATCTTAAGCCAATCACAGATGCCATTTGGTCGCCTACGCAGGTGCAAACTCAAGTGCCAACGCATGTGGACACAAGCATGAAAGAAAAACCATTCAATTTGCTGAAGCAGGTTGATCCAATATCGCGCATCTTGATCAAGAATACCATCTTCGATTTTGAGAAGCTCAGTTTCAGTTTTACACAGTCGAACACAGCACAAAATAGTGGTGTGCGCGGCAGTACGGGATTTGCCAATATTTTTGCGCGAGCTCCATTTTTTCAGTCGTCGTTGAACGAAAATGGTCCAAATCTTTTGTACCAACTTGGATTGATCTCCGATCCAAATGGCGACTTAATGCTGAAGACGAAAGAAACATTTCCATTCTTCACCGGTTACACTGTACCGGGCATTCGTGCTTCAAACGCGGCGAATATTACAGACGCATTTTCACAAAGTAATCAGATTGCCATGCATACATCGAGACCATTATGGACAGGCGCAACGATTCAGTTAGATTGGAAAGTAGGGTGGACTTATAACGAGAACAGTACCAGCGCTACGGACTCGCTCGGTCATATCATACCAAGCTCAATAAGCAGTAGTGTTAGTGGAGGTATGGATCGTTCGTATATCTCGCTGCCATCCGTGCTGATGTTTAAATTCCTCAATACGAATCTTGAAAATGTAAATGATAAATTTAATGCGATGAAACAAGATGGGAGCGATACACGCGATGACGCTGCAAAGTTATCACAAGCATTTGAGCAGGGATTGGAAGCGTTCCCATGGTTGACAAAAATTTTGGGTTCGCTTGCACCACGTGCCAATTGGTCTATCCATTGGGATGGATTAGAGAATTTTAGTTTTTTGAAAAGTTTTGCATCGCGCATCTCGCTCGATCATGCCTATACATCAGATTATAAACAGCGCTGGCAAATGACACCAACTTTAGATCCGATTACGAATAATACCATCATGTCTAAAGTAACAACAAGCCAAACGGTTGCGTATGGATTTTCACCATTGATTGGTGTGAATATAACCTTTAAAGATTTCATCAAAGGAAATTTGAGCGCAACCTTCCGATATGGTGCAACAACGTCGTATGATCTTGCGCCGTCTTCTCAAAATGTAACTGAAACGTCGACCACAGATATTTCTGCTACAGGAACCTATAGCAGACAGGGATTTGAAATTCCATTTTTCGGTGTGTCGCTTATGAATAATATCGACATTACTGTCACCTATGGCTATTCACATAACGCCAGCTTGCTCTACGATTTCAACAATTTCCAAAAAGACGGCTTACCGATGAATGGTTCAAGTCGCACAACGATAGAACCGCGTATCCGTTACACATTGAGTGAGCGTGTTACGGCTTCTGTCTATTATCGTTATACAAGACTTGCTCCGGATGCTGGTGGATCGACAACTCCAGGATCTACAACCAACGAAGGCGGCTTAGATTTTCACGTACTTATTCAATAGTCCGTTTCTCGCGTTGATTCTCGCGTGTGGAAGTGGTACTTTAATCGAGGTCTAAATGGAAACTCCTAAAAGAATACTCTGGGTCGATGATGAAATCGATTTATTGCGTCCTCATCTGAGGTTATTGGAACAGAAGGGATATCAAGTCGATACGGCGACTAATGGCGAGGATGCTATTGAATCGGTGAAGAATAAGGGCTATGACCTTGTTTTTCTCGATGAGATGATGCCCGGTTTAGGCGGCCTGCAAACTCTTTCAGCAATGAAAGACATCTCACCGATGCTTCCGGTAGTAATGGTAACAAAAAGCGAAGCCGAAAGTTTAATGGAAGAAGCCATCGGCAGTAAAATTACAGATTATTTAGTGAAGCCTGTGAATCCCAGCCAGATTCTTATGGCATGCAAGAAAATATTCGAATCAAAAAAAATATCGAGTGCATACGTCTCCCGTGATTATATTAAAGAATTTCAGAATATCAGTCTTACACTGAATACTTCGCTTGAGGAAGAAGGATGGATCGATCTATATCTAAAACTAACAAATTGGGATATGGAATTAGATGCCCATCCAGAATTGGGATTAAGGCAGACACTGCAAGATCAAAAACGCGAATGCAACGCCGAATTTGGAAAATTCGTCGAACGGAACTATCGCAAGTGGATTGAGGACGTAAAACGTCCTATTATGCTTTCGCCTGATGTTATGGAACGCTGCGTGCTCCCCGAATTGAACGATCGCACTTCTGTCTTTTTCTTCGTTATCGATTGCTTACGGCTTGACCAGTGGCTGATTTTGGAAGAACTTTTATCAGAATATTATACGTTTGAAAAACAATATTACTTCAGCATTTTGCCTACAGCTACGCCATATTCCCGCAATGCTATTTTTAGCGGATACTTTCCTATCGAAATAGAAAAACGTTACCCTGAAATCTGGTCTTCCGAAGATGACGATGACGAAAACAGCCGCAACCGATACGAACATCAATTAATGGACAGACTCTTAGAACGAAGACGCATCGTATTGAAGCCGGAATCAAAGTACGTGAAAATATTGGATTCAGACTTTGGCAGGCAATTCGAGGGAAATATCATTTCTTACACACAAAGCCGCCTCACTGCCGTCGTTGTGAATTTTATCGATATGCTTGCTCACGGGCGTTCAGACTCG
>JBEKLV010000183.1:0-6423 GCA_050008835.1 Bacteroidota bacterium
TTCTGTAGTTACAGAATCGGGCTTTATTATGTGCAACCCATTCCTTGATTTTCACCTAAAGAGTCGTTACACTTTCGTGAGAAGTCTTATAACTCATACGCCAATTATAGGGATTGGAGGTAAGAGTATGGACACAAAATCAAGTTTTATCGGGCAGATGTTTGACACTATTTCACATTTAATCATTCACGAGAATTTTCCATTTAGCAATCTCGATAACTTTAGGAAGGTGATAAAACAGAAACACGCTGTGTGTGTTCTATTATCAGGCTTCCAGCCCTCCAGAATGTTTATCAGCTTTGGAAAGGATATTTTTCATGAAATATCCTGAAAATAGAACCTCTACCGGACACCACATGCCGAAAAGAAGTAATCAAATGAAAAAGAAAACGATTGCAAAGATGTCATTGAAAATACTTTATCTTGAAGACTCGCCTCAAGACATCGAGATTATACGCGAGTTGCTTATAGATGCTGGATATGATCTCAGTATGGATTGTACTGAGAAGAAAAGTGAATTTACTTCTTTACTTCGCAGCCACACATATGATATCATTTTAAGCGATTTCAAATTGCCCAGATTCAATGCCTTCGATGCATTGAAGTTATCAAACAACATCTGTCCGGAGGTCCCATTCATTTGCATTTCTGGAGTGATTGGCGAAGAAACTGCTGTCGAAATAATAAAGAAGGGAGCAGTCGACTGTGTTTTAAAGGACCGGTTGGTAAGACTTCCTTCTGCAATTGAAAGGGCACTCGATGAAGTAAAGAAGAAGCGATCACTACATATCGCAGAAGATGCACTGCAGGAAAATGAAGAAAGGATGAGGGCAATAGTTGAGGGGACACCATATCTTTTTTTCTATACACAGGATGCTAACGCAAATACTACCTACATATCTCCGACAGTTGAGCAAATAACAGGGTACAAAACCGATATTTGGAAAAAGAGGAAGGATTGGTTTATCACTGCCGCCGAATTTAATCAAATTGCAAAAGAGAAAACGCAAGCTCATCTTCGGGGGGAATTCACTAAAGAACCCGTCCTAATAGAAGTTTGTCATGCAAATGGAAATCGAATCTTGCTAGAAGCATATGAATATCCTATAATGCAGGAAGGGAAAGTAGTTGGTCTGCAAGGAGTTGCTCACGATATTACCAAACGCAAGAAGGCGGAAGAGGCTTTAAAAATTAGCGAGCAACACAATAAAATCATCGCGGAGATGACTACGGATTATGTTTTTATCGTTGACGTCGATTACCGACACAATCTCAAACTTAGCTGGACTTCAAAGAACCTTGTCCATGTAACTGGAAGAACAATTAGCGAAGCTGCGACTTATGATCTTTGGAAACAAATCATATACTCTGAAGATATAGGATATTTCTTCAAATTTATTGATCAAATACTTACTACTACTAAATCAGGGGAGATGGAGTGTCGAAGTATCACAAAATTCGGTACAGCGCGATGGATACATATATTTGCCAAGCCAGAAACCGATGAAAATAACCGAATCATTACTATTATTGGGGCAATCAAAGATATCACTGAGCGCAAGCAAATGGAGATGGCATTGCGAGATAGTGAAGAGAAATTCCGAGCCATTTTCGAGAGCACTTCAACTCCATTTGCAATCTTGGATAGGGATACGACAATAACGATGGTCAATAAAGCATTTTGCAAAATGAGTGGGTACGAGGAGAAAGAAGTTGTTGGGATGAGCTGGACGAAGCTACTTCCCCGGGAAGAACTCAAGAGATTAAAAGAATACAACAGGAAGAGACTAATCGATCCAAAGAGCGCTCCTCAACAATACGAATTTTTGTATTGCAGAAAGGATGGCACAATCCGACATGTCCTCAATTCCTTAGCTGTTATTCCGACAAATCAAAAGATCATCTGTTCGTTCACCAACATTACCGAACTCAAGCAGGTAGAGGAGGCACTGGCAGAGGAAAAACGGAGGCTTTCCTACATACTGGAAGGTACAAACGTGGGCACTTGGGAGTGGAATATTCAGACCGGAGAAAGAATATATAATGAGCGGTGGGCTGAAATTATCGGTTACACGCTGGAAGAGCTTGCCCCTATTTCAGCTGATACCCGGGATAAATTCACCCATCCTGATGACGTCAGAAAATCAAGGGAGTTGGTGGAAAAGCATTTCAATAAAGAATTGGAATATTACGAGTGCGAAACACGAATGCGACACAAAAACGGAAGTTGGGTGTGGGTGCTCGATAGAGGAAAGGTCGCGACATGGACCAATGACGGGAAACCTCTCACAATGTCAGGTACTCATCAAGACATTACTAAGCGTAAACGGGCAGAGGAGAAGGCGAATCAACTTGCCGCTATAGTTCAATCATCTGAAGAAGCCATCGTAGGGAAGGACTTAAATGGGATCATCACGAGTTGGAACAAAGGCGCAGAAAAAATCTATGGATATACTGAAAGAGAAGTGATTGGCAGATCTATATCACTCTTGATTCCAACCAAGAACAAAGACGAATTGCAGATGATTTTTGCCAGGATCAAATCAGGCGAAAATATTGAAAACTTCGAGACAATCCGACGTAAAAAGGATGGTCAAGAAATTCAAATGTTACTCACGATGTCGTCCGTCTTGGACACTGAAGGAAAAATCATTGGCGTATCAACCGTTGGATTGGACATCACTGAACGCAAGCTAGCAGAGCAGGCGTTATGGAAGACTACAATAGAGCGCGAGAAATTAATCAAGGAACTTCAGTTTGCCCTGGACAATGTCAAGACTTTACAAGGGCTTATTCCAATATGCGCAAGTTGCAAGAAAATAAGAGATGATAAAGGATTCTGGAATCAAGTGGAAGGATACATCAGTCAACATACTGATGCAAAATTTACGCACGGAATATGTCCGGATTGTGCAAAGGAACTCTATGGGGATGTGTATGACACAGTGAATGAAGATCAATAAAAGAAAAACATTTGACCTTCGGAAGGTATCTACAGAATAGTAATACGTAATGTATACATATGATGTATTTGAAATTACTAGGTATAGGAATGGAGGAGTGGGAAATAAGCTGATTTGATAAATCAGCTTTTTTTTGTACAATATAAATATAGTACAGTTTTTACGAATGGGGACGATATCAAGATGACCAACGATCAACAAAAAGAAAAACGAATTCTTCTTATAGAAGATGATCATGTTTACAGAACCTTACTGCTGTCAACATTACGCAGGATGGGATTTCAATGCACCTTCTGTATCGATGGAAATCAGGCAATAAAGAAACTCTCGGAAGAAAAATTCGATCTCTTGATCAGTGACTACCTTCTGCCAGGTACTAATGGGATTGAGATTATTCGATTGGCGCGCAAGCAGGGAATTGATGTTCCCGCGCTGCTTATAACAAATTATCCTGCGGAAATATTACATGTCAGCAATAAAGGACTGGGATACACGAAAATTATTGCAAAAACATCATTCAATCCGGATAAAATTCTTAAAATTGTACAGGGATTGCTGAACTTGTGATATATTCTATCATTTCATAGATTTTTTTGATCTACTAAATTATAAGGAAGTCGCGCCGCTAAGATCGGAGGGTAAATGTGTTAGGAGTAACTATCTTGTTGTGAGCTGGGGATTAAACCCGGACTTTACCTTGTTTTTCTAATTTTATGTCTGTAAAAAATCTGTTCATTATCTGGCCTAAATCTTCCACACCCTTAGAGCATTGAAAAAGTTTGTTATTGTATACTAACAAAATATTTGCTCTGCCTCTTAAACAATACGACGAAGACATTACGTCACCATATGCGCCTGTATCAAGAATGCCTAAAATATCTCCCTCACTAATCTCGGGAATTTCTCTAGGTTGATCTTGAGTGAAGGTGTCACCCGTTTCGCATACATTTCCATCAACAGAGTAGGTCATAACATTGCCATTTGGATTAGAGACATTAATTATCTCGTGATATGCGTGATAGAGTTTTGGTCTTATCAATGTCCCCATACTGGCATCGGTATAAGCATGAAGAATACCATTTTTTTCTTCTAATGTATTCACTCTTGTCAATAGTACGGTTGAATCGCCGACTAAACTCCTGCCAGGTTCGGTGATTAATTTATTTATTTTAACACTACTTTTCTTGACCTCTTCACTGATTATTTTTGCATACGTATTAAATGGAAAAGATTCTTGAGATTCTCTATACCTAATGCCGGGACCTCCGCCGACATCGAGATTCAAGTTTGAAAAGCCATGCGATTGCAATTCTTTCATCACATCGAGAGTATTTTGCAAAGCTATCCTGAAACTATCGACGTCATTACCAAGCCAGCCGGAGCCTATATGAATGTGCAAGGTATCGGGATGAAAACCATACTCGCGGGCTGCTAAAAAAGTGGCGATAATTTTATCCTGCTCGATGCCGAATTTAATAGGTACGCCGCCTTCATTTTTTAAACCGGCTGTAATAACATCGGGATTATGCCCGGCACCAACATTAGGATTCAGCCTGATGGAAAGATTCAAACCATGAATATTCCATTCGTCCCTCTGCTCTCCAAGCTTTTTTAGCTGTGAATTTGAATCGATATTGATTTTATAATTGCCAAACTTCACAAGCTGTTCAAGATCGTCTTTTGAAACAGATGTTCCGGTGAACATAATTCTATTACGAAGTATTCCACGCTGCTCTGCAAGAACAGCTTCGTTGGGAGAGACAACATCTGCACCCAGATCAAGTATTGCAATGAGATCTAAAATCTGAGGGCAATAGTTTGCCTTCACAGCGTAATTGATATCAACAACACCAGGGTAATTTTTTGCAAATGCTTCTCTGATAAGTCTTGCTTTATCTTCAATTCTTTTTCCATTAGTAAAATACAATGGTGTAGGATTGGACTTTGCCAGCTCATCCAAATTGTAATCTTTAAGCGCGCGGGACCAAACTTTGTTATCTCTGACATCAAAACCCTTGAAAAACCACCAATATTGCTGATCGGCCATAAACTACTTGTTCTTTCAATGTTTCCATATTTATCCGGACTTTACTTCGTTCTCATATGATAATATACTATTTAATAACTACTTAGCCAATCGAGTAACCCATTCGCTGAGTATCTCTGTATTGTTTCTGGAAATATTAAATCGAAAAAAAAGACAACCAATCATGTCAGAAGTTATCTGTCAAGTCAATCATTGAAAAAATCACTCAATAATGAAGGGTTATCAATAATCATATCTTGATTTTTGCTTAAAGACTTATTATTCTAATCCTAGTAGTGTTGCAGCTCTGTACACCAGAAAAGAGGTTGGATGTAAGAGTATGGACACAAAATCATTATTTTTCGAACAGATGTTTGACACTTTTTCACACCTAAGTATCCACACGAATATTCCGTTTAGCAATCTCGGCAACCTTTGGTGAGTGATAAAACAGAAACACGTGATACGTGTTCTATTTTCAGGCTAGAACAGTGCAACAAAGGAGTGTCAGGTCGTCCGCTAACCAGCCCGCCGTGCGTTTCCGCCCGAACGACTATTCAGTCGGGCGGGCTGGCGAGAAGGTTATGCATGACGGATAAACAAGACCTGGCACCACAGAAATCGTGGAAACTTCTATCATTTTAAATTTGTTATAAATACGGAAAAACATGTAAATTTCGGAAGGTGATAAAACGGAAACACGCTATGTATATTCCATTATCAAGTTTCCAGCTCTTCCGAAGGCTTCGCAACTTTGAAAAGGATATTTTCCATGAAAGATCCTAAAAACAGAAACCCACAGACAGGATATGTTTTCCTTCTGATATTCATCCTCCTTTCAGTAGGAATTGTCACCGGCGGCTATTTTGCATATCGAAACTATGAGAAAAATTATCGCGCAGGAGTAGAACAACAGCTTTCCGCTATTGCGAAACTAAAAGTCAACCAATTGGTTCAGTGGCGAAAAGAGCGACTAGGTGATGGGCAAATTTTTTACAAAAACGATATGTTTACTGCAACCGTAAAGCGGTATCTACAAAACCGAAATGACCGCGATGCAAAGGTAGGAATTCTAACATGGGTGGGTCAAGTACAGATTGCTTATAGTTACGATCTCATGATGCTGCTGGATGCACAATTGAATACGGTATTAGTATTCCCTGAGAAAAAGGAACGAGCGCATCTAATAATCGACGAGAAAAATACTGAAATACTTCAATCAGGAAATATTGCATTTCAGGATTTCTATCGTAACGACCAAGATCAACATGTCTATCTAAAAATTCTTGTCCCCATTCTGGAAGATCGTTCCTCAAAACGATTGATTGCTGTGCTTGCACTGCGGATCAGTCCTGAGGAATACCTATACCCTCTTATTAAGGAATGGCCCACACCAAGCCGGACGTCCGAAACGTTAATTATCCGCAGAGACGG
>JBEKLV010000184.1:0-6383 GCA_050008835.1 Bacteroidota bacterium
ACGAGGACACGGATATCGTTTCTGGGATATGAATAATTGATGACTTTGGTTTTAGTCAACTCAGAGTTTGGGCTGATAATGAGATTATTGTCGAAGTCAAGAATTTTTGTGCTGCGAAGACCAATTTCGTACACATCACCAATTTCACCTGTAGGAAGTTTTATCCGATCGCCAAGACGAAACGGCCGATCCAGCATAATAATGAAACCGGCAATCATATTTGCAAGAGTCTCCTGAGCCGCAAGAGCAATCGCGACCGAGCCGCCGCCAAGGAAGACGAGCAAACTGCTGACATCGACGCCAAAATGTCCCAGAGAAATCACTACTGCGATGAAGAGAATCAAAATCATAACCAACTTATTCAAGATTGGGAAAACTGCTTCGTTGATCGTCGATTCCGTTTTCTTCGCATGCGTTTCCATAGCATGTTTCAACAGTGTGTCGATAAAACGTATTATCAGAGCGGTGACAAGCCAAACGAATGCGATGTAAACGATGGCTTCCGAATATTGAATCAATTCTTCGCCAATCTTATCAGTGTGGGAGATGCCTTTTGCAATTTGTTCTGCGGCGAGATATAAACCAATAACGATTGCAAGCCACTTGACACGGGGGAGAATAATATTAAAAATCTTATCGTCTAACTCCGTGTCTGTTTTAGCAATAATTTTGCGGCCGGCTGTATTGAGAAAGTACTTTAAACAAAATCCAATGATCATTACAACGGCAAAAGCAATGAAACCATTCCATAGGTGGAGTGTAAATCCACTGCCGATAAATTGCTGTATACGTTGGAATAAATCATTCATTCTAATAATTTCCTCTGCTGCCGGGTTTTATGGCTGTGCTGCCGGATTTGCATAATGGGCAATCTGTTGGCTGATATGTGACGACTTCCATCTGTAAAACCGCAAATTGTTTCGTATCAAATTCCACTTTGCCGTTGCTTCGATCGACAATACAGCCGGCACCAACAAGATTGCCTTTTGCATTCTTCACTAATTCAATGACTTCTTTTGTAGAACCTCCGGTCGTGACAACATCTTCCACTACGAGTACGCGTTCGCCAGGGAGAATTTCAAATCCGCGGCGCAATTCCATCTTGCCGTCTTTCCGTTCAGCAAAGATAGTGCGCGCCCCCAGCATTCTACCGACTTCTGTTCCGACTACAATTCCTCCGATGGCGGGAGAGAGAACAACTTCCACTTCGTTATATCCGAAGTGGCGCGCGATTTCTCCAGACAACAGGTGAAGATATTTAGGAAATTGCAACACGCGGGCGCATTGAAAATACTGCGGACTATGTAAGCCGGAAGTAAGTTGAAAGTGTCCTGCAAGGAGCGCTTTTGTTTCCCGGAAGATTTCAAGAATTTGTTCTTTGGGCAGTTTCATGTGCCAATATTTCTTGTTGTTATGATTGATAAAAAGATACTGAGAACTCGTCTGAGGTGCAATTTTATGCTGATCCTTGTGTTTGTTTGGGATTAAAATGCTTTATTACTTCTATTATGTCCATCATTTCCTAAACCAACAAGAATTTGGAGTACTTTGCTTTCTATAAATTCATTTTTTTCTTTTTCAGTTCCGCTGCTTAATTTCAGCTACATATTTTTTAAATTCATCGGTTTCTAATCGTACCTGTTTAATAAAGCTGTTTCCTTCCACTGTGCCGATTGCTGCCGTCATTTCAGCCAAAGTACGATATGTGTTTTGTCGGAACAGATTATCGTAATCTTTTTTCCTGGAAAAAAAGACCTGATCTCGGATGTATTCCTGTATTTTCACAGCCCGGTCGAGTGCAGCGATCCATTGGTCATGAGTCAATGTATCCGTTCCAAGCAAAGTGCACAACGAAGCATAGGCGTGTTTTTGTTTCTCCAATGGATACTTTGTCCAAAGGACGTTGTATCGTTTATGAATTTCTTCCCATGAAGCAAGCTTGCCGGATCCAATATCGGCACGAAGTAGGTTCACATCGGTTTCAGGAATTAATTGTCCACCGAGATTGACCCACTGAATTTGCCGGTTGTTTTTCATCGTCTCACACAGGGAAGCAAAGGTTTCATTCGTGTTTGTTCTAAGGTAGTTCAAAAGATTTTTCACACCATAGTAATGGATCATATCCTTGTACGCATGGTAGGATTTATATGCTTTGCGAATGACGACTGTACGATCAGATTTCTCCATATTCTCGCCGCGCACTTCTAGATGAGCCATTTGTTGTTCCGGCCCGGCCAATAGTTCTTGTCCGATTTTAATAAGTTCTTCTTCTTTTTTATTCTCCATAGCAATACTCTGATGCAAGAGACTGGCTTTTGCCGTCCAGAGTTCTAACAGTCGGCACGCGTTAAATATTTCTTCAATCGTATCTGGTGCCAACGAATCAAATTCGATATTCTGGACTTTATTTTTTCGCTTGTCTCTATTTTGAAACTTCCATGTATTACGTGCTAGGGCATACATATTGTACATCCACCAAAATGCAGGTAGGACTTCAAGTTCATCCTTTGCTGCGTTGTTGTTGATCAGCGAGAAAGGAAACGGTATGTCCAATTCAACAGGATAGTCCGCCTTGGAGAGCAAAACGAAAGAGGCAAAACGGCAGGAATGTTTGATGCTTGTACAAAGTCCCGGCCAGAATCCGCGTCCTGCCTGAACCTCGTTATCGTTCGCGCGGCTGTTATGATTCGAGCCGATTGTTGCACCGGCCGCCATATTACTTTGTCCCATGACAACAGAGGCAATAAGGAATGAGTTGTTGTGATGCTGCTCATGTGCCGGGAAGATGAGGTTGTTAAGCACTTCGCAGCACGAGATTGTGGAATTATCTCCTAAGAAGGAATGAATCAATCTGGCGCCGTATTTAAGATTGGAATTATTGCCCAAAACGAAACGAACTGCCTTCGATCCGTAAAAAATATGGCAGCCATACCCTATGATTCCGTTAATTAATTCAACGCCCTCGCCGATTTGTGTGGATTCGAATTCGGAAGAGTTAATGGTCAGGTTCTTGAGCTTGTTGGCGCCTTTGACGTAACAGCAGTCGCCAATTTTTACATCTTTGAGAATTTCAGAATTTTTAATAACGCATTGGTTGCCAACTGTACCATAGAAACCGCGGCGGCTGTCAAATCTGCGCTGCGTTAATGTAATCAAATTATTTTGTAGTGCTGTGTCGTCACGAAATTTTGCCCAGAGATAGGCATCAGCAGTGATCATGCCGTCGAATGGCAGCACGCTACGGCTGCCGGCTTCATTCATCACTTCGAGCCATACGCGGACGTTTTCAGCTTCGCCGTCTTTAAGAATACCGTTTCCAAATTTGGCGTGATCTGTCGTATGCATTTCGTCGATGTTCAATAACATGCAACGATCACCAATGATGTAATGTGCAAGGTACCGTACGTTGTGGATGGCGACATTATCTCCGATATCGCAAGCTATAACAACGCTGTCCGTTATTCCAACTGGCACTTGCAGATCGTGATGCTTGAGGTTGACATTCTGCATGTATCCGATTCGAATAACCCCAAAAAAATTGTTGTTTTTGATTTTGTTTGGATTGAATGGATCTGTCACGAGGATATCGCTCCAGTTATCAGACATGTTTTTGTTTTGCACAAGGTATTCTATTTCGTCTGTACGAAGTTGCCGCCATCGGTCCTTCGGCCAGGGAACTTGTGCGTTGCGCTGATAGTATTCGTCTTTGCCGTCTGGAAGGTATTCTTTAGGAATGAAATTTCTGCCTATACTGTCTGCAGGTAGAATGGATACATTGTCCATATCAAAGCCCTTCTATTCAATCGAAACGGATATTCAGATAATTGTAGTGTAAAAAATTTGTAGGAGAATAATGAATTATCGAACAGATATCAATTTGATTTTGTATTTCAGGAAAGCTCTCACCGGTCCTGTCAGTTCAAGAATCCACTGACGCGTTGTACCTTGCCGAGTTTCGTTCCGAGGAAGCGTTCTCCAATTTCCGTAAACTTGTGCGGTACGTCGCTAACGAAAAATTGCAGGTTCGGTTTTTGGGTATTGGTGTTGTTCAATTTCAAGTCCACAAGCATGTTCTTGACAACCAATGCAGTTGATTCTCCAGAATCAATCAAGGTGACGCTCTGGTGAAGCACCCTATTGATGACGTCTCGTAAAATAGGATAATGTGTGCAACCGAGAACAAGTGTATCAATCTTTTCAAGTGTTAAGGGAAAAAGATATTCTTTGGCGATCAACTCTGTTGCTTTGTGATCGATCCATCCTTCTTCAGCAAGCGGGACGAAAAGAGGGCATGGCTGTCCGAATACTTTGATGTCAGGATCAAGCTGACAAATAGCGTTTGTGTAAGCATTACTGAAAATAGTTCCAACTGTTCCAGCAACACCAATGCGTTTGTTTTTTGTTGCCCGTACTGCAGCTTCTGCGCCCGGAAGGATCACACCGACAACCGGCACTTTTGCCCGTTTCTGCACAACATCAAGAGCGACAGCCGACACAGTATTGCAAGCAATGACAATTAGTTTGACGTCATGTTGGAGCAGCACGTCTGTGTCTTGTAGGGCATATTCGCGTACAACCTGTTGTGATTTTGGCCCATATGGTACACGCGCCGTATCGCCAAAATAGATAATATTTTCATGCGGTAAGTTGTGCGTCAATGCGCGCACTACAGTCATACCGCCAATACCGGAATCAAAAACGCCAATGGGCTGTGCGTTATTCATAATAACTCACGAATTATTTCTTATGCAATATGTCCCTATTCGGATATATTCTGAATCGCTGCGAGAATTTCTCGCTTTGCCGATTCTCGTTGTGCCAGATTATCTAACTTTTCCAATTGACATCTAATAAATAGAAAATAGCCACATTGTTAATATAATCATTTTTGATGTTCAGTGCGAAATACTGTAAGTTCTCAAATTATTTTCACCTCTAAATATGAGAATGCAATGCAATTTTAATTAGATATATAATTGTGCGCATCCTCTCACCGTCATTAAAACCCTATTAGGTTCTATTGGGAAGAAGTAATACGCCCATGATCTTGTTGGATAGAATGCCGCCCAGCTTATCACATTGTTATGTTTTTGAACCAGCGGTGTCTTCGATTGATGTGATTTAATAATACGGAATTCTTTTGGTTTTGTCAGTAGAAGTATACTGAAATTGCATCGATGTGCAGTATCAACTTGAGATTAGTTTTAATAAGGAGGGCAATTTTTCAAAAAAATCATTAAGTTATACTTATTAAAAAATATTTTTAGAATTTTATCTGAATGGATTGATGCTATGCCGCACAAGCTTTTTAAGAATGAACCGCTGACCGATTTTTCCCAACCTGCAAATCGGAAAGCGATGGAAACAGCACTCGTCAAAGTGAAGGCGATGCTTGGAAAAGAGTATCCGCTTGTCATCGGCGGCGAAGAAATTTTCACCGTTGATAAACTGAAATCCATTAATCCCTCTCGGCCGAATGAAGTAGTTGGATTGTTCTCGAAAGCGAATCCTGATCTCGCGAGTAAAGCAATCGAGACTGCAGCTGATAAGTTTGAAGAATGGAAATGGGCTGATTCGAAAAAGCGTGCCGATTACCTTTTCAAAGCCGCAAAGCTGATGTGCCAGCGGAAGCACGAGTTTAGCGCAGTGATGATTTACGAAGTCGGCAAGACGTGGCCCGAAGCCGATGCAGATACCGCAGAAGCAATCGACTTCCTCGAGTTTTATGCGCGAGAGATACTGCGCTATTCCAGCAAGCAGCCAATTACAAAAATTCCTAGTGAAAAAAGTGAACTGCGGTACATTCCGCTGGGAGTTGGCGTTATATTGCCGCCATGGAATTTTGCGCTCGCAATTCTTACAGGTATGACATCAGCCGCTATCGTTACCGCTAATACTGTAGTGCTGAAGCCATCCAGCGATTCACCGCTTACGGGTTGGATGTTTTTCAACTTGATGCGTGAGGTTGGATTACCGGCAGGTGTCGTTAACTTTATGACTGGCTCAGGTTCGACGATTGGCGATGTGCTGGTTACGCATCCGAAAACCCGGTTTGTATCGTTCACCGGATCGAAGGAAGTCGGTATCCATATCAATGAACTTGCAGCAAAAGTTCAACCCGGACAAAAATGGCTCAAGCGCGTCATTGCAGAAATGGGCGGAAAAGATTCTATCATTATTGATGATCAAACCGATCTCGATGCGGCAGTTCAAGCGGCATTGGTTTCGGCATTCGGTTTCCAGGGACAAAAATGTTCAGCCGCTTCCCGTGCAATAGTAGTTGAGAAAGTGTACGATAAGTTTCTCGATATATTGAAAACAAAAGTTGATAAACTAAAAACCGGTCAATCGGATGATCCGGCAAATTATATGGGTCCGGTGGT
>JBEKLV010000185.1:0-6378 GCA_050008835.1 Bacteroidota bacterium
GTTCGTTGCGAAAAAAGATTATGACGCATTAGTTGACTATATAAGCCGTGAGATTCAGAAGCTGAAAGACGCCGGTGCTGATTTTGCAGCGATAGCATCCAATACACCACACATTGTTTTTGAACAACTTAGAAAAGAGTCGGTTCTTCCACTAATCAGCATTGTAGAAGCGACTTTAGCACATGCAAAGAAATTAGGGTGCAAGAAACTCGGATTGTTTGGAACAAAATCGACAATGCAAAGCGGATTTTATCAAGCTGGATTTTCCAAAGAAGGAATAGAGATAATAACGCCGCCGTTGGAATCACAGAATTACATTCATGATAAATACATGGATGAGTTTGTGAAGGGAATATTTCTTGAAGAGACAAAGGATGCATTTATTGACATCGTTCATCAGATGATAAAGCAAAACAATATTGAGGGTTTAATCTTAGGCGGAACAGAATTGCCATTTATGTTAGAAAAAAGTGATTTTGAAAATTTTGCTTTGCTCAACACCACCGAAATTCATGTAGACAGTATTCTTGAATATGCAATGAACAATAATAATCACGGAATGAAATAATGTCTCAACCACTTACACTCTTTCAAAAAGTCTGGAATCGACATGTCGTTGCACAGGAACCGGATTCACCGGCGGTGCTGTACATCGATTTACAGCTTGTTCATGAAGTTACTTCACCACAGGCATTTGATGGTTTGCGTCGTCGCGGACTCAAAGTGCGGCGTCCTGATCGCACCGTAGGAACAATAGATCACAGTATTCCAACGCTTCCACCATCGGTTCCAGTTTCAGATGAACTTGCTGCAAAACAAATGCGGCAAATGGAAATCAATGCGCAAGAGTTTGGTTTCCGTCTTTACGGAAAAGATCATTCACAGCGTGGAATTGTACACATCATCGGTCCGGAACGTGGTTTTACACAACCGGGAATGACAATCGTCTGCGGTGACAGTCACACAGCAACGCACGGAGCGTTTGGCGCTCTCGCATTTGGCATCGGCACGAGCGAAGTTGAACACGTACTTGCAACACAATGTCTCTTGCAGCGACTCCCAAAAACAATGGAAGTTCAAATTGATGGAAAACTGAGCGATGGTGTTTCCTCAAAAGATATAATACTTGCGCTTTTAGCTAAGATAGGTGTTGGCGGTGGTACAGGACATGTCATTGAATACACGGGATCAACTGTAAAATCGCTTTCCATGGAAGAACGAATGACTGTCTGCAATATGTCTATCGAAGGCGGTGCACGCGCTGGTATGATGGCGCCGGACGAAAAAACATTTGAGTTTCTTGCAAACCGTGAATTTGTTCCCAAAGGTGATGCATGGGAAAAAGCATTGAAGCGATGGCGCGCATTACTGACCGATGCAGGTGCTACGTATGATACAACGGTCACATTGGATATTTCAAAACTTGAACCGATGCTGACATTTGGTACTAATCCGGGAATGGGAATACCTGTTACTGGACGTATTCCCAATCCATCGAGTTTAAGTAATGCATCAGATAAGCAGACATTGGAGAAATCGCTTCGCTATATGGGTTTTCAGCCGAATGAAATTCTTGCGGGAAAGAAGATCGATGTCGTGTTTATCGGCAGCTGTACCAATGGTCACATGTCTGATCTACGAGATGCAGCACGCGTATTCCAAGGACGAAAAGTTGCTCCTAACGTGCATGCAATGGTTGTGCCCGGTTCGCAAGAGATCAAACGGCAAGCGGAAGCTGAAGGATTACATAAAATATTTATGGATGCCGGCGCCGAATGGCGCGAATCCGGTTGTTCGATGTGCATCGCAATGAATGGTGATGAAATCAAAGCAGGTCAATATGCTGTCTCGACGAGCAATCGTAATTTCGAGGGACGACAGGGCAAAGGCGGACGAACGCTTCTCACTTCTCCACTTACTGCTGCTGCCGCCGCCGTTACTGGTAAGATTACTGATGTTCGCACATTACTCACGGATTAAATAATGGATGTTCAAATTTATCAGTGGAATGCTGTCGATTATGCAAAAAGTTCCAGTGTCCAACAGCAATGGGCGCGTGAGCTTATTAGCAAACTAAAGTTAAAAGGCAACGAAAATCTTCTTGACATTGGAAGCGGTGATGGTAAAGTCAGTGCTGAGATTGCCAGTTGCTTGCCGAAGGGGTCTGTAATTGGCATTGATAGCTCCGAAGCGATGATCGCACTTGCGCAAAGTAAGTACTCGACAGATGTTTTTCCCAACTTGCGGTTTCAACGAGGAGATGCAAGTAGGTTAACGTTCGACAATGAATTCGATGTAGTTTTTTCTAATGCGACTTTGCATTGGATTCTTGATCATAGACCCGTATTGCAAGGTATTTATTCAGGTTTGAAACATGGCGGGAATATTCTTTTACAAATGGGCGGACTTAGGAATGCATATGAGGTTGAAATTATAATGAAGAAACTGATCAATAAAGAAGAATGGAGCCGGTACTTCGTTGGTTTCAGTTTCGCCTATGGTTTCTATGGACCTGACGAATATAGATTATGGCTTCGTGAAGCTGGGTTAGTGGCAAAACGTGTGGAGCTGATTCCAAAGGATGCAAAACATAACGGGCGCTCAGGTTTCGAATCGTGGATTAGGACAACTTGGCTTCCCTATACTCATCAGGTACCGGAAGAAGATAGAGAAATTTTTATTACTCAGTTAGCAGATGACTATCTTAAGCATCATCCTGCTGATGAAAACGGTATGGTTCATGTTAATATGATGCGGCTTGAGGTCGAAGCCATAAAGCGATAAATATAAATTCAATCATTAAAGACAAAAAAAACTATGGCAACATTTACAAAACTTACATCTCGCGTTGTTCCAATGCTTGTGGATAACATCGACACAGATCAAATCATTCCAGCGCGGTTTCTTAAAGTCACCGACAAGAACGGGCTTGGTGAACAACTGTTTTGCGATTGGCGGTACAATACCGATGGTTCTCCCAAATCCGATTTTGTATTGAACCAACCTCAACATTGTGGTGCGAGTGTTTTACTTGCCGGAGATAATTTTGGTTGCGGCTCATCGCGTGAGCATGCACCGTGGGCACTTACAGCATTCGGATTTCGTGCGGTTATCAGTACATCGATTGCAGATATTTTCCGCAGCAACTCAATGAAGAACGGACTGGTTCCAATCATTCTCACGCAAGAAGAACATCGGCAGTTGAAAGAAGAAATTCAGAAGTCACCGAATGCCGAAGTAACGATTGATCTTGAGAAACAGCAAATCGTTTTTCCATCAGAGAAAAATGCATCGTTTCCAATCGATTCGTTTTCAAAATTCTGTTTATTGAATGGCGTCGATGAATTGGAATACTTGCGGCGATTCAGCAAAGAGATTGAACAATACGAAGCGAAGTACGCAATATAACGGAGAACAGGCTATGCAAACAAAGGGAAAAGAAGTAACGCAAGAGCATGAAGAACACCACCATATCGATCGGCCTATTGCTATCCTTGGTGCTGGCAATATGGGATCGGCATTAATGAAGGGTATCATCAACGCAAAGCTGACACCGCCTAAAAAAATTATTGCCTGCGACGTCAATCCAGAAAAACTGCAAACCCTATCATTGGAATGGAAAGTCCGCACAACAGCCGACATTAAGGAAGCAGTTAAAGATTCTGATATTTTGTTGCTCTGTGTGAAACCGCAAACACTTTCCAATGTGCTGGAGGTTATGAAAGAATCAATTCGGCCAAATCATCTCGTGATTTCAATTGTGGCTGGGATGCGGATTGCGTTTATTCAACAGATGCTCGGAACGAATCTTGGTATTGTACGTACGATGCCCAATATCGCCGCAACGGTCGATGAAGGCGCAGCCGCCCTGTCGTTCGGAAAGCATGTAACTGCCGAACAACAAAAGATTGCAAAATCCATCTTCGAAGCTGTTGGCGAAGTTGTCGTAGTCACCGAAGATCAGCTTGATGCCGTAACCGGTCTCAGCGGCAGCGGTCCGGCATACATTTATATGGTGATTGAAGCATTGATTGATGGTGGTGTAAAAATGGGGCTGTCTCGGGACATTTCCACAAAACTTGCTATTCAAACGGTTCTCGGCTCGGCAAAGTTAGCTAAATCTTCCGGTTTGCATCCGGCAATTTTGCGCGATCAAGTTACGACACCTGGTGGAACAACAATAAATGCAATTCACGAACTTGAATCGCATGGCCTCCGGTCAATGCTAATTGATGCGGTTGCGACGGCAACGCACAGGTCGGAAGAATTAAGCAAAATAATGAATAACTTGTAATGAGAAGAATATTTTAGTCAAGGAGCAAAAGAAATACAATGGGAAAGAAATATAATATTGCAGTAATTGGCGGTGATGGCACTGGACCTGAAGTGGTTGCTGAGGGCTTGAAAGTTCTGAAAGCTGTTTCTAAGAAATACGATTTTTCTTATGATACAACAATGTTTGATTATGGCGGTGATAGATACTTAAAGACGGGCAAAACTATTACTGATGATGAGCTTGAAGGTTTAAAGAAATTCAATGCGATTTATTTGGGTGCAATTGGGCACCCGGGCGTGAAGCCAGGCATCCTCGAGCAAGGAATTTTGCTAAAGACACGTTTTGCTCTTGATCAGTATATCAATTTGCGCCCAATCAAGTTGTACAATGAAGCATTTTGTCCGCTGAAGGACAAAAAACCAGAAGATATTGATTTTGTTGTAGTGCGTGAGAACTCTGAAGGATTATATAAAGGTTTAGGTAGTTTTGAAAATAAAGGCACAAAGGACGAAGTCGCAATTCAAATCTCGCATAACACTCGCAAAGGTGTTGAACGTTGCATACGCTATGCATTCGAGTACTGTAAAAAACGCAATAGTAAAAAGCGGAAAGTAACGCTTTGTGGGAAAACAAATGTGCTGACTTTTGCTTGGGACCTTTGGCAACGAACGTTTGATGAAGTGAAAAAAGAATATCCGGATATTCAGACAGATTACGCTCACGTTGATGCGACAACGATGTGGTTTGTGAAAAACCCTGAATGGTTCGATGTTATCGTAACAGATAATATGTTTGGCGATATCATAACGGATCTTGGCGCAATGGTACAGGGCGGCATGGGAATTGCTGCTGGTGGCAATATTAATCCAGAAGGCGTATCTATGTTTGAGCCAATAGGTGGCTCTGCCCCGAAGTACACTGGAAAACATGTCATTAATCCGCTTGCAGCGATTTGTGCAATGGGAATGCTATTAGAAACAGTTGGAGAAGAAAAAGCCGGTAAGGCAATAGAGAATGCGGTGATCAAGATCGTACAGAAAAAACTCAAGACTCTTGCAGCCGGAAAAATGGGATATACGACTGAAGAAATAGGCAACCTGGTTGTTGCAGGGATTTGATGAGAGATCATTTTTTGTGGAATGAATAATGGACATACAAGTACCATTTATCTTGCTTGGTTTAGGTCCCGTAGGCCGGACCTTAGTGCGTCAGATTCTCGACACACATAAAACCGTTGCCCAGAGAACTGGAATTCAATTTATTCTTGCAGGTATTTCTGATTCATCCGGTTTGATGTGGGAAAACGAGGGTATCTCTGAAGAGATGCTGCGGAAAATTCTACGCGATACCGATGATCGTAGAAAACTCAACGGTGTTGCGGATCTTCATCCGCACGCAAAGCTGTACGATGTTCTGCTTCCCGGTACTCTTATCGTTGATGCAACACATACACTGGAAACAACCGCCATTGTTCAAGATGCATTGAAGGTAGGATGCGGTATTGTGGTCGCAAATAAAATGCCACTTGCTGCTGAATGGGCAAAAGCAAAAATGTATTATGATCACCCGCTGATCCGGTATGAAGCGACAGTCGGCGCCGGGCTTCCTATCATTTCTACGTTACGTTATCTGCTTGATACAGGAGACGAAATTACAAGCATAGAAGCATCAGTGAGCGGCACGTTAGGTTTTTTGTGCACCGCGCTTGAATTGGGTGTCCCATATTCAGTCGCTGTGGCAAATGCAAAAAATATGGGCTACACAGAACCAGATCCTCGTGATGATTTGAGCGGATATGATATTGTACGAAAAGCGTTAATTCTTGCGCGTACAGCCGGCTGGCCGCTGGAAATGAACAATCTAACTTCAGAACCAATGTATCCGCCGACCTGGATTGAACGAACAGTCGAAGAATTCATGTCTGCACTTCCATCGCTCGATGAGATGTATGCATCGCAAGTTCGGTTGGCACAAAGTGAAGGGAGAAGCCTTCGGTATGTTGCATACATGACATCCAAAGGAGGCAGAGTCGGCTTGACATCGGTTGCGAAAGATGGCCAGATAGGCTCAAAAAGCGGTCCGGCAAATTCTGTCGCAATATT
>JBEKLV010000186.1:0-6303 GCA_050008835.1 Bacteroidota bacterium
GCCGGCGTTCGTGCGTGCGCCATAGTTCTTCATCGGGAATATGATGCACGCGTCCCCATAATCCATATTGTTGCTCGGCATCTTCACGCCAGCCAGGACCAAGGTAGCGATCAAATAGCCCAGCCATATCGCGGCTGATCCACGATGGAGCGTGCACGCCGTTTGTGATGGAGATAATTGGGATGTCATGCACGGGAATACCGTGCCAGACATTTTTCCACATCTCTCTCGATACTTTACCATGCAGTTTGCTTACGCCATTGCTATGTCCGGACATTTTAAGTGCAAGAATAGTCATACAAAAACTTTCGGCGTCGTTATTTGGATTTTCACGTCCGAGTCCGAAAAACTCTGCCTGTGTTAATCCTAAGTCTCGATAGTAATGGTTAAAATATTGTTCCATCAGTTTCGGATCGAAATAATCGTTGCCCGCAGGTACGGGTGTGTGAGTAGTGAAAACTGTACTTGCGATCGTTTGTTCACGTGCTTCCGCAAAACTGATTTTGTACTCCTGCATCAAATCACGGCAATGTTCCAATGTAAGGAATGAGGAATGCCCTTCATTCGAATGATAGACCGATGGTTTCAAGCCGACCGCTTTCAACGCGCGGCAACCGCCGATACCAAGTAGAATTTCCTGTTTAATACGCAGTTCTCGATCACCGCCATACAACTGGTCGGTTATGTCTTGATCTTCCTGAGAATTTTTGGGAATATTTGTATCGAGAAGATAAAGTTTCACGCGTCCGACTTGTACTAACCAAATCTGTGCAAACACTTGCCGGCCTGGAAAATCCACTGAAACAGTTTTTGGTTTTCCATCGGAGTCCAATACTTGCTTAAGTGGAAGTGCATAAAAATCATTTTCCGGATTTCGTTCTTGCTGCCATCCGTCTGCGTTCAAGTATTGACGGAAGTATCCTTGCTGGTATAATAATCCGACTCCAACAAGCGGCAGTCCTAAATCACTTGCAGCTTTCAAGTGATCGCCGGAAAGGACTCCCAGTCCGCCTGAATAATTTTGCAGGCATTCGGTTAATCCAAACTCTGCGGAAAAGTACGCAAAGCATGCATTTTTTTCCGCCGGATGAGTTTTGAGAAACCAGCTCGATTTGTTATCCTGATATTCGGTAAAACGCCGCCATGCACGTTCCACTTGAGCGAGAAACGCATCATCTCGCATCAACGTGTTCAGCCGTTCCTGTTTAATCATCCCCAGCATCTGCACCGGATTGTGATTTGTGAGTTCCCATAAATCTAAATCAATCCGCATAAATAGTTCCATAAGTTCGTGATCCCACACCCAAAGCAGATTATATGCAATGGATTGAAGACACTGAAGTTCTTTTGGAATTGATGGGGCAACTGTGTAGGAAAGGATTGGCCGAGTCATAAAAACATCTCACTTTCTATGCGCTGAATTGTATTGTGCAGTATTCAGCAGATATATTAAGAGAAACAGGATTCGATCGACAGTAACCTTCTATAAAATCATAGCAAACATTCAGCATAAAAACCACTAAATGTGTTGGAAATTCCATTGCTTTCGCTGTTTTTATGTATTATATTAAGATGATTTTGGGTGATGCCGTTAATAAAGCGGCAACTTGGCTTTATCGAGGTTCGATGAAGTCGACTCTCTCGCACATCAAGTTCATTAAATTGGCAAAAAAACCTAATATTTACCGTAATTTTTTCGCGTTCCTCGTCTTTTCCATCATTCCGAGTCTTAGCGCAATTGTAGTATCGCAGCCATTGATTCTTACAAATGGTCAGCCAACACTCGAAGGGTTAGATGCAGGGATGTATATTGATTCGCCGACACGCAAGAAAATTGACTTGGCGGGGACATGGCAATATTCTATAAGTGGCGATATATGGCGAGACATCAGAATCCCAAGTTCGATAGCTTATGAAGGACAGGTAACGTTACACCGTACCTTCACTGTAAACGAAGAGCTTCTAAAAAAGTCTGCATTCAAATTTGTGGCGCTTGGAATTAATTACGAATGCGAAATTTATGTTAATGATGTATTCATCGGGAAACACGTTGGCGGTTATACAAGTTTTGAGTTTGATGTCCCAGATGATGCATTGCAGATTGGACAGGAAAATGCAATCAAGGTAGTGGTGAGTAACAGGTTGAGTGCCCGTAACACCCTCCCTGTATGGAAACAAATTTGGGGATGGAAAAATTACGGCGGTATTTTACGTGATGTCTATTTACTGGCAACACCTCGGCTTTGGATGGATCACGTCCATCTTCATACGAGCCTGAATGATCAGATGCAACAAGCGACTGTTCAGCTTGAGTGCGTATTGAGCAACAAGCAATTCGGGCCGCTGAATCGAGATTCACTTTCATTGAAATTAAAACAACCTACTTACTTTATTAATACAGAGCTGCATGAACGATTCTCGGATCTTCTCGTTGCACAAGGAATGTCAGCGCCTCTAACACTCGAGTCAAATAAAAATGCAAATGTTCAGCTTACACTTACGGTGAACGGACCGAGGCTTTGGAGTCCGGAGAACCCGGAGCTGTATATTCTCAAAACAAGTATCGTTTCCGTTGAGGGAAAACAAAGAGCAATAGTTGACCAGTACAATTTGAACATGGGTTTTACATCTGTGATTATTGAAGACAATGCATTTGTACTTAATGGCAACAAAATAAAGTTGAAGGGTGTCGTTTGGCAGGAGGACTCGCCGAAGTTGGGGGCGTCTCTTTCATATGAACAGATGGAGAAGGACATCGTTCTTATCAAGTCGCTGGGAGCGAATGCAGTTCGGTTTGCATTTCATCCACCGCATCCGTATATGCTTAACCTTTGCAGCCGCTATGGGTTGCTTGTTATCGAAGAATTGCCCGTATGGAACGTGCCGGCGCAAGTGTTAGACGAAGAAGCTTTCCAGTCAATGGCGGAAATTCAAATACGAGAAATGGTAGAACGGGATGGCGCGTATCCATGTGTGCTTGCGTGGGGTATCGGAAATCAGTTTGATTCCGCAAACGAACAAGCTCTTGGTTTTGTAAAAAAAATCTCTGGAGTAATTCATCAGTTTGATGATCGTCCTGTATATTACGGCTCACGTATGTTGAAGAATGATGTTTGCACTTCCGGAGTGGATTTTGTCGGTGTCACTTTGCCCCAGTGTGATTTGAAAACTTTTCGACAGCTATTATCGGAATGGAAAAAAAATCATTCTAGTCAACCATTGGTCGTGCTCAGTTACGGAAAAGAAGTTGAGCAAAATAACCGGAACGGTTATAGCGATCCGATGTCACAAGAAGCACAAGCGCGGTTCTTTATCCAATACTATGCTGCAATAAAGGAATCGAACGCTGCTGGCAGTTTTGTGTTAGCCCTTACAGATTGGCGTGGTGATCGCCCTCTGCTCAACTTCGGACTTGGTGATCGTTATATTCATCCTGTTGGATTGCTTAGTTCAACGCGGGAAAAGCGCTTGGCGTATGAAGTTGTTCGAGTCCTTTTTAATGAAGAACGCATCACTGCTATTCCTGCAGGCAATTACCGCATGAGTTTCCCTTGGGTGCATGTACTCGTCGGGTTCTTGGTAATTGTTCTTATTGGATATGAGTACACAAACCGCAGGTTTGCTGAAAGTTTAGAGCGTGCGCTGATCCGATCTTATAATTTTTTTGTAGATTTACGTGATTTGCATTCAGTTTCTATCGGACACACACTCATTCTTTCCGGCGCCGTCTCAATTACGCTTGCAGGTCTGTTGTCTAGTATAATGTACCATTATCGCGCAGATAGATTTGCAGATTATATTATCACTTATCTTTGCGCTCTAGATTATGTGAAAGAACAATTCATTCGTGCAACGTGGCATCCATTTGCCGGCATTGTAGCATTAACCTGTCTATTCTTTCTCCTCGGAGTAATTCTTGCTCTGTTGATGAAGTTTCTTGCGTTATTCGTAAAAGCGCAGGTCTCCTGGATTCATATATATTCTGTTACTGTTTGGGGCGCGGCTCCCATTATTTTCTTAAGCCCGCTTGCGATGAGTATATTCAAAATTATGGAGAATCCTTCATATGTACTCCCATCGCTCGTACTTATTTTCCTCTTTCTCTTCTGGACATTTTTACGGGTGCTTAAAGGAATTTCGGTAATGTACGATCTGAGTCCCGGGAAAACATATGCCGGCGGAATTCTCATGTGCATTATTCTTTTAGGCGGGCTGTTCCTTTATTACGATTCAGTCTTTGCTCTGAGTTCGTATCTAAAATTCATCGTCCATCTTGCACAGAACCTCGGGTAATGTACTTATCCAAATTAGAAATATTTGGGTTCAAATCATTTGCACAGAAAGTAACCTTATCATTCGACGAAGGTCTTACCGCAATCGTCGGGCCGAATGGCTGTGGCAAAACAAACGTGGTTGATGCTATTCGCTGGGCCTTAGGCGAACAAAAACCCACAACGCTGCGGTCGGATAAAATGGAAGATGTAATTTTCAACGGTACAAAATCACGCAAGCCGCTGAATGTTGCAGAAGTCTCTATCACTATCGAGAACACCAAGGGGATACTTCCTTCTGAATATAGCGAAGTTACAATCACGCGCCGTGTGTTTCGCTCCGGCGAGAGCGAATATTATTTGAACAAGACGCTCTGCCGCTTGAAAGATATCCGCGATTTGTTTATGGATACCGGCATGGGGTCGGATGCGTACTCTGTCATAGAATTAAAAATGGTGGAAAGTATTCTGAGCGACAACTCAGACGAGCGGCGCCGTTTGTTCGAAGAGTCTGCTGGTGTCACAAAATACAAATATCGGCGTAAAGAGGCATTCCGCCGTCTTGAGGTTGTTCGTCAGGACCTGACACGTGTGAACGATATTATTCGCGGTGTAGAAAAGGCAGTGAATTCACTGGAACGTCAAGCCCAGAAAGCGGAAAAGTACAACGAACTGGTGAAGCAACTGCAAACATTAGAATTGGATTTACTTATTCGCGATTTCTCCAATGTGGTTTTGAAAATAGAACCACTGACTCAGCAGCTTTCCGTTACAGTGGATGAAAAGAATCGATTAGAAGTGGAAGTGAAACAGGAAGAAACACTTTTGGATGTACTGCGGCAGGAATCGGAAGAATTAGAACGACAGCTTACTGCGACCCAAGAGGATCTTACAACACGACAAACAGCAATCCATGAACTGGAACAGCACCGCGCTACTTCAATAGAGCGCAGACGATCACTCCAGGAAAATATAGAACGGTTCAATCGGGAAAAAATAGAACTTAGTCAACAGCAGGCGGAGTTAGAACAGAAGCAAGCTGAATTGACCCATTCGTTTGAACAACTCCAGATAAAAATTGCGGCCGCAGAAGAAGTGTACCGTCTTAAGAAAATTCAACTTGATGAATTTGAAATCCAGCTGAATGCCAAACATGCAGAACTGAAAACAAATCAAGAACAAGTGATTACTCTGATGCATGAACTTGCAGAACTGCATAATCGCGAAAACCAAGTAAAAGCACGCATTGAGAATATCCGCGGTCGCGTTAACTACACAACTGAAGAAAATATTAGATATCACCACGATATCGAGAAAAATTCTGATTTAATAACCGCTCTCACAACTGAGAACAAACAGCTTCGTCTTGCATTTGCAGAAGCAGAAGTGCGAACTCATAAGTTGGAAGATTATAAACAGAAGCTGCAGGATGAAATTGAACAACTGCGACGCCAGGATCATGAAGTATTGGGCGATGTTGAACGCAAGCAGGCAAGAATAGATTTTCTGAAGGGATTAGTAGAGAGTTTTGATGGGTACTCAGAAGGGGCGAAGTATCTCATTACAAGCAACGAGTGGAGCGCAAAAATTCAGACGACAGTAGGCGAAGCTATTCAAACAGAACCGCAGTATCGCATCGCTATTGAAACCGCTCTTGGTGAAACAGCAGGATTTGTTGTTGTCGATAATGTGCAGGAAGCGTATGCCGCAATCGATTTCCTGAAGAAAAATAAAAAGGGAAAGGCAACGTTCATCTGCCTTGACCGACTGCCGAGTCTTCCTAACCATCGTGTTCCAATTCAAAGCGTCGGTGTTATCGGGTGGGCGAGCAGTCTTGTGCAATTTGATAATCAGCACGAGAGATTATTCAATTTTCTTTTTGATGAAACGCTTTTAGTGAACGATGTTCCCGCTGCGCTCAATATTGTTAATAACCATCCAAACGTTCGATGTATTACGTTGGAAGGCGAAATCGTCACAGGCAGGGGAGTTGTTCGCGGCGGCAGTGTGCGGCAGGATGAAGGCGGACATA
>JBEKLV010000187.1:0-6258 GCA_050008835.1 Bacteroidota bacterium
GTCTCTCCGTTTCCTTTAGTAACAATGAGATATGCATTAATGCGCAAGCTTATTTCATATCCACATTCTTTTTAAAAGCCATTGCTTGACAAACTGCGTTAGGCAAATGTAGCTAATCAATGTAAGTGCGATCAATGACCAATACAGCGAGGGCAAAGGTGTAAAGTGGAGTGTACTCGCAAACGGCGCGAACGGCAACCACATCCCGAATATCATTACAGCTATAGTCATTGCTAATAACGGCCAGCTTGCATGGCTCTGTAAAAACGGAATTTTATTGGTACGGATAACATGAATAATGAGTGTTTGTGTAAGGAGCGACTCGACAAACCAGCCCGATTGAAAGAGCGATGCGTGTTCGGGTTTCCAGCAATCGAACATATAGAGCATGATGAAAAACGTCGTATAATCAAAGATCGAACTGATGGGGCCGACAAAAAGAATGAATCGAGAAAGATTTCCAATCGCCCATGGCCGGGGTTTCGCAATCTGCTCAGGGTCTACTTCGTCGGTCGGGATCGGCGTTTGGGAAAAGTCGTAGAGCAAATTGTTGGTCAGAATTTGAACCGGCAGCATCGGCAAGTACGGAAGAAAAATGCTTGCGCCGAGCACACTGAACATGTTACCGAAGTTCGAGCTTGCTCCCATCCGAATATACTTAAGAATGTTTGCAAAGACCTTGCGTCCTTCCAGTACGCCTTCTTCAAGGACCATCAAACTTTTTTCAAGAAGAATTGCATCAGCTGATTCTTTGGCAATATCGACTGCAGAGTCTACCGAGATGCCTACATCTGCCGCGCGCAGCGCAGGTGCATCGTTGATGCCGTCTCCCATGTATCCGACGGTGTGACCGTTGTTCCGAAGCGTTCGAACAACGCGCTGTTTATGCGCAGGGGAGAGCCGTGCGAAGATCGTCGTTTGCTCCGCTTTGACAGCCAGTTCATCATCGCTCAGATGTTCCACCTCGCTTCCGAGCATCATATGTTCGGCATCCAGTCCGACGACCTGGCAAATTTTGCGTGTAACAAGTTCGTTATCTCCAGTTAGAACCTTTACCGTGACGCCGTGCGCCTGCAATGCTTTGATGGCAGGTGCAGCAGTTTCCTTCGGCGGATCTAGGAATGCGAGATAACCATGGAGAATCATCTCACTCTCATCATTTTTCGTGTACGATGATTTCTTTTCAAGATCTTTGTACGACAGGGCAAGCACCCGAAATCCATCTGCGCTTAAACGCTCATATTCTTCTTTCAAATCTTGGATTAGAATCGGCTCAATCGGATCGACGTCGCCGTCAAGCTCAAAATTGGTACAGCGTTTGAAGATTTCTTCGGGAGCGCCTTTAGTGATCATGCGATGCTTGCCGTCGGGCGTTTCTACCACTACGGACATGATTTTGCGTGAAAAGTCGAACGGAATTTCATCCACTTTCCGATATTCCTGAACATGCACTCGATTAACTATTTCATTATGCTGAAGGATCGCTCGATCCAATATATTGCGCAGTCCGGTTTGAAAGTGGCTGTTGAGATATGCCATCATAAGAATTTCTTCGTTTTTCTTACGAACCACATCACAATACTGCTCAAGGAGCACATGATCGATGGTCAGCGTTCCGGTCTTGTCCGTACATAGGATGTCCATAGCACCTAAGTTTTGGATGGAATGTAGCCGCTTGATGATCACCTTCTTCTTCGACATTGCAATCGCTCCTTTGGAGAGACAGACTGTGACAATCATTGGCAGCATCTCCGGTGTGAGTCCAACCGCAACAGCGAGAGCAAAGAAGAAAGCTTCATGCCAGTTTCCTTTCGTGATGCCATTGATCAGAAATACCAAAGGAACCATCACAAACATGAAGCGGATCATGAGCCATGTAAAGCTCTGGATTCCTTTGTCGAAACTAGTTGGTGGCGGTTGCTCAGTGATTGATTTTGCCATGCTGCCAAGATAGGTGTTGAACCCCGTTGTGATCACGACGGCGGTTGCAGAGCCGCTTTCGACGCTGGTTCCGAGGAAACAGAGATTGTGAAATTCCAACGGTGAGCAATCGATACCATCCATGTGAGCATCAAACTTTTCAACTGGCAGAGATTCACCCGTCAAGCTGCTCTGCATAATAAAAAGATCCTTGCACGACAGAAGGCGGATGTCAGCAGGGATCATATCTCCCGCCGCAAGTTTGACTATATCACCTGGTACGACATGCGAGATGGGAACTTCCTGTTCGACACCATCGCGTACTACCGTTGTTGTTACATGTATCATCGCCCTAAGTTTGGCGGCAGCGATATCTGCTCTATATTCCTGCACGAACCGCAGAACCAGTCCTAGCACAACCATCAGTGAAATGATCACCGCTGTATCGTAATCCTGGGTCAGAAATGCTACAACTCCAATGACTGCAAGAAGAATCACGAGCGGATTCAGGACTGCATTTCTCAAAAGTCTCAGCCAGCTATGTGATTGTTCACCGGCGATAACATTTGGGCCGTACTGTTCAAGCAGGTGCTCAGCCTGCTCACCTGTAAGACCTAAGAGTGACGTGCCGAAACGAACGAGCAATGGTTCCACACTACTTGTCGAGGATTCGATGAGAAGGGGAGAAACCTGAATCTTTGCTGCCTGTTGCTTCGAGACTGACGGGAAGAGTTTTGGAAAAATATTAGATGGAGAAATGTTCATTAGGAATCTCTCAAATCAGGGTCTAATTTCATTAGCAAATTCTTTTCTCTAAGTTATTTTACCTGTTTCAAACTCTAAATTCAAGTAAAGCAATACGATTTGGCAATTCTTGAACCTTGCCATAACTGTTAGCAATAAATATTCCTATCAATATTAATAATGGAAATCTGAATAAAACTGAATATATAAAATGATAACATTTGGACTCCCTGTCCTTCATTCAACGCTTGAGGCAGAGAGTAAGCAATACCTCAAGGACTTTGATATAAATAGCTTCCCTATCCACAAACCGTTTCAGCCAGGAAAAATGAAAATGGCCCCGGTCTGAGTATGATATAAAAAAATAGCCCATTTCTGAGCAGGAGTGGACATCGATGGCTGTCCTTTCGGTGATTCGATTTCCCTTAATTTGACTAAGGATTTAATTCGATCTATCTTAAACCCGTCCAGAAAAATAATCCTATAACAATTTATAGGAAGGAAAATAATAATGAATAGAATTATTTTTATTGGTTTCATTCTCGTAGCTACAACTGTGGCTGCATTCGGACAAATTAACATTACGGGTATCACAGACGGTCTAAATTTTGCCACACTGGGTGGGAGCGATGCACTCAATGTGTCAACAATTACTCAATATGCAGCTGGCGTTTTTTTCGAAATCAGCTTTCCACTGCTCCCTATTTCAATCCAACCTGAAGTCCTATACAGTGTTAAAGGATCTAAAAAAGGCCCAAGTGCTGTTCCAGAGGCAGACGATGTGTTGTCCGTAACTAAGGTTACAACTTCGTATATCGACATTCCGATTCTTGTAAAATATTATCTTTCATCCCAAGTCATTAAGCCTTTTATTTTTGCCGGTCCTTCAATTGGATTTTTAGTCAATGCAAAAGAGGAAGCAACTAGTTCGGGCCTAGGAACCAGCCAAGAAACTGAAATCGACGTTAAAAATGAAACTACCAGCACCGACGTTGGTGCTGTGGTTGGCGTTGGAGCAAAAATTCCATTGGTCATCGTCGATCTTACACTCGACGCCCGTTACAACTACGGCTTCACATCAACCGATAAAATAAATTCGGCAAAGATTTATAACCGCGTCGCTGCAGTGTATCTCGGCGTTGCGTTCTGATGGTTGCTTAGAGTCGCTGCCGTATGTTTTAACCTCGCCAGTATTGGCATCAATTCTCAACAAAAGGAACTTTGTTTTATCATTGTTGGAATAATAACCAATGTTCCAATACGTGGTTGGATTGGGCACAACAGGTTCGCCGACGGAAGCTGCAATTACATAATTGGGGTTGTTACTCCTAAATTGCGAACCTCCATTCTGTTCGGCAATGTGCATTGCTAAATCACTGTTGAACCAGGTATGAGTAATGACCGCAGAGCCGACTCCCATCAGTGAAGTGCTATCGAACGCCACACCAATAGAGTTAGCGTGAAACCAGTACAGTTTCGGTGGTATAGTGGTATCAGGGTAGTAGTATGTATATTGCCAAGTTACTGACAGGCCATCGAGATTTACGTTATTACTCATCACAGACATAAAGCGCAACCCTTTGTTATACGACTGAGCAAGCAAATTAACATCAGTGAGTCCCGCTGCCGCAGTGACTGGAACTGTCAATGGTGGCTCTGTGGAATGACTGCATCCAATCAAGATGATGCCAAGAATAGAAAGAAAAGTTAGACTTCTCATGTTATCCACCGATGAAAGCATGCTAGGGCAGCAAGAATCACCTGCGCAAATGGTACTTAGTTTTTTATATATTTACAAGAAGAGCAGACTTAGCTATTCACTATTACATTGCCATCATTCCTAACACCAAGTCGAACGCTACTGTTGCGTACCCCCATAACATCTATATAGTCCTAGTATGATAAAAAAAATAGCCCAGTTTTTCCTGAGCTATAGAGACACAATTATCCCCCAGCGACCCCACTCACGTCGAAATTCTGAATTCGGGATAGCACTTCGTATGCTACCATAACCAGTTAGGATATTCAAACTTGGATTTGAGACGAATATATGACTGTCTGAATAACCGTAAATGACGCTGTAATGTGATCCAGCGTAAAGTGAAATCAGGACAGGACAATCGTCATCAATCGCAGCTTTCAGATCTCGAAGCCCGGGTTTTCGAAGTGTCCGGTAATTTAGATGATAGCGCCTGAATACTCGTTTGATATCCGAGACTGCCGTTCCATCTTCATCAGTATGGAGCTGCTCTTCGACAGACTCGGGTGTGCAATGTTTTCCGTAATAGCGCAATATGGTGAATACACTTTTTGCGCCGCAAGAATATGAATCAAGTTGGAGCGATCTTGGAAAGTGAGGAAGGATGATTGCGTCAGGATGAAGGATCGTTTCTGCATTTGCGCAAATCGAAGCAAGAAAATCTACTACTTGTTGGATCATAAGAATATCCTTTCTGTTGACACTATCTTATGCCAATAAAAAAGCCCCAGATGGTGAATGTCTGGGGCTCGCGTGATAATAGCTTGGTGTTTATCTCAACAGCAGCATCTTTCTAATGTCAACAAATCGCTTGAATGGATCGCATACCTAATGCATGCAATCTCAAGTCTTACTCTCTTACCGTCAGGAGGAACAGATCTGAAGGTCTCGACTCTCGGATCACAGACAGATATTTGCCATCTGGTGACCACCCATAGTGACTTATAAAGTCTGAAGAGAAATGAGTGATTTGCTTTGGTTTTCCTCCAGTAAGAGATTGCATCCAGATATTGGGAACATTGTTGATTGTAGTGATAAAACACAATCCCCGTCCATCGTTGGTCCATTCCACCGATGATGTTATTGGTAATACCTGCTGCACCTTGCGCGACTTTACGTCAACGATTATGGTTTCAAACTGACGGAGCTTATCATTGATGCTACTGCATGCAAGCCGACCCCCGTCTGGCGAAAGACGTAAATCATAAATATCCAGTTTAGCAAAATTGGTGTCAACCTGCTTACCATCAGTTTTGACTTTCAATAATCCAAAATGCTTGATGACATACAACCATTCTTCATCAACCGACAAAGCCATTGACTCCAATGCCATGTTGTGGTAAGATGTATCATGATAAATGCTCTGACGTGAACCTTTTTGAAGATCAACTCTCCAAATATTTGTGCCACCCAATCCGAAAGATTCGAAGTAGAAAGTTCGAATGTCTTTCGAAATCTGTGGCGAAAGAGTAAGCATTTTAAATCCCCAAGAATTGCTTATCCCAAGATTCATAGTAAGACCAATTGTATCGCTGTAGAGTGTTGTGGGCTTCGAGCCATCGAGGTGGACAGCTTTCAGGCTGTTTTCTCTCGAGTCGCCTATCACGAACAATAGCCTATTGTCAGTGGTCAAGCTTATCCACCCCTGCAATTCTTGTTCTCCTGTTTTAACCTTCTGAATTTTGAATTCATCCCTAGAAGGCAAAACCCACAGAGATTTTGCAGATGTCGATTGGATTGCTAAAAGAGATTTGCAGTCAGCACTTGCACTCAAACGACAGAATCCATTTGCATCCGATGTTATTTGTCGCACTTCACCTTGAGGATAAGAAACA
>JBEKLV010000188.1:0-6247 GCA_050008835.1 Bacteroidota bacterium
ATTCCAATAGTCAGGCACGAATTGCGAACCGGAAAAGAACGTGGCGGTTTTCACGTTCGCAAATCTCCATTCGATAAAAACAGCACAGACATTATTTTCTTTGATGCACAAGGCAAGGATTTGCCATCGAGTAAAACAAAATCGATAGAGCGCCTTTTCTTCGGCGAAGATTTTAGCCGCGCACACCACGATCAAGTTGGCTCTATCTCCTTCCCGGAACGTACTACGGAAAGTTATATCCAACGTTTTTTAGAGACGCTTGACACACAGGCAATCCATTCTTCAAAACTCAAAATGGTGATCGACTACTCTAATGGAATCGCCTCCACAATTTTCCCAAATATCCTTGGAAATTTAGATGTGCAGGTTGTAGCTCTAAACGCCTATCTGGACAGCCGTAAAAATACACGAACAAAAGAAGAGCTCGACGCATCGCTACAGCAGCTTGCATACGTAGTCACATCATTAAAATATGACATCGGTTGTATGCTAGATGCTGGTGCAGAAAAAATGTTTATCGTTAATGAACATGGTTCCATCATCGACAGTGATCGTTTGCTGACATTGATGTTGAAATTTTTTGCACTTGCTGACAAAAATGTATCAAAAATTGCAGTACCGATTTCCGCAAGCGGCGAAGTGGATATCATCGCGGCAGAATTCAATTTGAAGGTCGTTAAAACGCGGGACAGCCATCTCGCAATGATGGACGCTGCAACTGACAAGCAAATCAAATTCGTGGGAGGTACAAAAGGAGGATTTATTTTCAACGATTTTCTCTTCGCCTGCGATGCAATGTATTCAATAACGAAGCTACTTGAATGCATCGCCAAAACGAAAAAGCGAATCGGCGAACTTGACAATGAAACTCCGCATCTCCATTTCGTTAAAAAGAATATATCATGCCCATGGCATGTGAAGGGACAAATTATGCGAAAGCTGACTGAGGAGTCAGAAGGAATTCCGCGTGACTTGATTGAGGGAATAAAGCTGTATCCCCTTGACATTGGTAGGCATAATTCTATACTTTTAAACCCTGATCGCGCGCGTCCTGTATTTCATATTAACGCAGAATCTATCGATATTGCTGTGGCACAACGGATTGCTAATGAATACGAATCAAAAATAAAAAAATGGATTGACGGCGAGCAGCAATAGGAGTTGTAAATTCATTTGTATTTTGAAAGAAATTCTACAATCTTTGATATGAATACCGTGAGAGGTGGAAGTTAACTCTTCCTATGCGGATCCGCAAATTTGGAGATATGAATGAAAATTACCGATATTTTAAATGAGGCGGTCGTGCGAACTAATCTTCCAGGTGCCACGAAGGAAGAAATAATCAATGCGATGATTGAACTTGCTGGGACTCAAAAGCAGGTTGCCGACAAGGAGCGCATGCGCACGGCAATTCTTGAACGAGAAAAAATCATGTCCACTGGTGTTGGTTCTGGGTTCGCGATCCCGCATGGTAAAACAGATGCTGTCAATGACATTGTTGCAGCATTCGCAGTTACTGCACAACCCATCGACTATCAATCGCTTGACGATCAACCGGTGCGGTTAGTGTTTCTTCTTGTAGGTCGCGACAATATGGTCGGTCCTCACATCAAGCTCCTTAGCCGCATCTCACGTTTGATGAATAAGGAAGATTTCCGAAAACGTCTCCTCGAGGCAGAAACTTCAAAAGATATTCTAGAAATTTTTCGCCAAGAAGAGGCGACTATTTCCGAAGGATAGATTTGTCAGCCGTGTTTCCACGCTTTATACTGATGTCCCGCTTATCGATTTACATTGACATTGCAAGAAGGGCTGTATTGTGAAATTCCGCGCAATTAAAGGCACTAAAGATATTCTGCCGGAAGAAACTGCCGGCTGGCAGCACGTGGAATTTGTAATCCGTCGCGTGATGCAGAACTTCAATTATCAGGAAATCCGCACACCCGCATTTGAACAAACGGGATTGTTCGCCCGCAGCATCGGTGAACTGACCGATATTGTCAGCAAGGAAATGTATACTTTTCTTGATCGTAGCGAAGAAAGCATCACGCTCCGTCCTGAAGGGACGGCTGCTACACTCCGGGCATACATTCAAAATAATATTGGCGAACAATCACTACTCACAAAAGTGTATTACATAGGACCAATGTTTCGGCAGGAACGCCCGCAAGCCGGACGATTAAGGCAATTTCACCAGTTCGGCGCGGAAGCTCTCGGTGCATCATCACCGCAGCTTGATGTGGAGATGATGGTGTTGCCGCTTGAAATATACAAACAGCTTGGCATCAATCACTCTGCACTGAAAATTAATTCGGTTGGGTGCGAAAAATGCCGGCCTTCTTATAAACAACTTCTGCAAAAAGAATTACGGAGCATCTTTACACAGCTCTCTCACGATAGCCAGCTACGCGTAGAGCAAAATCCACTCCGCGTGCTCGATTCCAAGGATGAGAAAGACAAGGAACTGACTGCCGGCATGCCGCTGATGAATGAACATTTGTGCGAGGAATGTACGGTGCATTTTGCATCAGTCCGCTCGCTTCTCGATGCGCTCAACATTCTTTATGAAGTTGACGGACGACTTGTCCGTGGATTAGATTATTATACCAAGACAGCTTTTGAAATCACCAGTACTGCTCTTGGTTCTCAAGACGCACTCGCCGGTGGCGGCAGATACGATTTGCTGGTCGAAGAACTTGGTGGAAAACAAACACCAGGCGTCGGGTTCGCTGCCGGCATCGAACGCCTGCTGATTGTACTTACCAAACTCGATAAGAATAAAATCATTTCATCTACTCCAGTTATCTACTTCGTTGGATTAGATGAAACGGCGCGTATCTGGGCATTTCTAAAAACAAATGAGTTGCGGCGGAAAAGCATCTGTGCGGAAGTTGATTATCTTGGTAGAAGCGTGAAATCCCAAATGAGGGAAGCAAATCGCCAGCATGCACAGTATGTAATCGTAGTTGGAGAGCAGGAACTGAAGACAAAAGTCGCCAAACTGAAGAACATGCTCACCGGCGAAGAGACTACTATCTCGCTCGAAAAGATCGAGATACCCTCTTGATTATGGCAAACAAAAAAAAACGCGATCCAGATTACACGCTTAATATTTTTCATCACTATGACGAGAAGATAAAGCGAGACGTTGTAGTGTTTCTGGTGCAGACCACCAAAATTTTTGTCAGCTTCCGGTATGAGATTCTATTAAACGACGAACTTGTCGGCAATGAAATCAGTTTACGAATCGCCGGTTTGCACATCCCAGAACTGTTAATGCCGCAGACCGGGCCTGCGCAAGGACGATGTGATTATTCAAATCTTGATGGATCATACAAATTAATAGTAATGAAACATGACAAGACAGTAAATGAATTTTCGGTGCAGATTTCACCAGCAAAGATCGACATTATACACAAACCGAGATCTCCGTTCATCCTTGTCTCTAGCGATCCTGTGAGTCTTTCATAATTATTTTTAATTTATTTTTTTTAACTTTTTACTTATCACTTTTAACTTTTCACTTGAGTAACTATGTGCCCTCGACTTTTCCAAATTGGACCATTCACCGTGTATGGTTATGGATTAATGCTGGCACTCGGTTTCCTTGCAGGTAGCTATTTGCTCGTCAGTGAATTCAAACGCCGTAAATTAGATCCGAATATTGCAAATAATATCACATTCATTGCACTGGCTGCCGGTGTTATCGGTTCCAAAATTCTCTATTTGATTGAGAATTGGTCTTCTTTTATCGTTGATCCTGTCAATATGGCATTCAATCCCGGCGGACTGACTTTCTACGGTGGATTTCTGCTCGCAGCATTTTCAATTTATGTGTATGGAAGAAAAAAAAGGATTCCATTTTTCACTATTGGTGATGCAATTGCCCCCGGCTTGATGCTTGGTTACGGCATAGCGCGTCTTGGCTGTCACCTTGCCGGAGATGGAGATTACGGTTTCCCGACAACGCTTCCATGGGGAACAGATTATTCCAATGGAACTTATCCGCCGTCGGCTGCATTCAGAGATTTTCCGGAAATCACCAGCCGGTTTCCCAACGGCATTGTTCCCAACAATATTCCGTGTCATCCAACGCCAGTGTATGAATTCATTATCTGCGCTTTGATATGTTGGTTTCTCTGGCGTTTGCGTAAGAAAATAGCACCCGTCGGAAAGCTCTTTATGGCTTACTTGATGTTAGCAGGAATAGAACGATTCGCAATTGAATTTCTCCGTCCCAATCCAAGAATTGTTTTTGGCTTAAGCGAAGCACAGCTCATTGCAACGGTTCTTATTGCAATAGGATTATTCGGCTGGTGGAAGTTCACAAAAACATCGACAGTATAATAGTACTGCTTCAAGAAGATTACAACGTATTTGCGTCAAAGATAATTCAAATTGGAAACTAGCACGATCCATCAATAATATAACTCATAGAAATGGCATTAGCATGGACAACCTTATCATTGGCAGACAACCGGTACTGGAGGCCCTCAAATCGCGCCAGCCAATCGAACGAATATTGATTTTGCACGGGACAACCGGAAGCCACATCGATCAAGCAAAACAACTTGCACGAAAACTTGCTATTCCCGTAAAAGAAACAGACAAAGAACGCTTTGTCGAATTAACCGGCGACACGTTAACGCAGGGCATTATCGCAATTATCGACTCTTACCGTTACGCGGAGATTGAAGAGATTCTTGCCGTTGCTAAGCAGAAGAACGAACCGCCGTTCATTCTTATACTCGATGAAATTGAAGATCCGCACAATCTTGGCGCACTTATTCGTTCTGCAGAATGTGCTGGTATGCATGGTATCGTCATTCCACTCCACAATGCCGCATCGATCAATTCTACCGTTTCAAAAACATCAGCCGGTGCGATTGCACATATTCCAATTGCACGCGTTACCAACATCTCCCAAACATTAGACGAGCTGAAAAAAGCTGGAGTATGGATTGTTGGAACCGAAATAGAAAGCGATAAACCTTATTACGAGCACGACTATCGCGGCTCGCTTGCCATCGTCATCGGGAATGAAGGAAAGGGTATTCGCCGGTTAGTTAAGGAGAAATGCGATTTTTTAGTCAGGATTCCGATGCATGGAAAGATTGAATCGCTCAATGCATCTGTGGCAGGAGCGCTAGTAATGTTTGAAGCAGCGAAAAGCAGGATGCAGAAATCAGATAAGAAAAATCTGTAGCTAGAAAAGATTAGACCGTACACTCGTCACATAATTTTCAGGATGGCAACAGGACGACCGTTTTCAACAAATTTTTATATCTCTGTTTATTCCTTGACAAACCAGCCGACATATTCATAGAATAAAGCATCTTGACTAGGCATCAAAATGGTTGTATATTAAGTAACAAAAGATCGCGGGGTGGAGCAATTGGTAGCTCGTCGGGCTCATAACCCGAAGGTTGCAGGTTCAAGTCCTGCCCCCGCTACTTAGTCCAAAGAAGAATCCTCATCAATGAAAATTGGTGAGGATTTTTTTGTTTATGGGCAAAACTTTGATCTCTCATCATTTGGGTGCAGGTTAGCACAGCTTCAAGTTAATAGATGAAAAGCACTCTTGATCTGTATTCTCATCGCCGGTTTTTCTGTGGGAGAGGATGGTATGGGTTGTGGAGATGGTCATTCTTCCGCAAACTTTTTATTGCATCGAATTATTCCCGATAATCATATCCTTTTAATAATTGATTGATCAATCCTCAAAATATTTTCAATAAAATTTTGTAACACCGTTTAAATAGATCCTTAAAAAATATTTTTATTGAAGTGGAAGTTTTTAACAATCGTAATTTTATTCTTCTTGGAAGACGAGCTATATCCTCTCGTTGGACGATATTTTCATAACTTGAATTGACGGTTTTCTTTGATTCAATTAGAATTAATTGATTTGCTTCTAAATGTGGCGAAGGTTCTCGTTCAACCACTGATTCTGTTTCCGGTATAATGGTAGTACCATACATTGAGGTAGGAAAATCTTCTTTTTTCGGCTCCACTTCAAATTTAAGATCTTCCTGAAATACGTCGATAGTATCTTGTTTGTCAGTGTTTGTGCTAACATTTTCTTCGACTTTATTCAGATCATCTTCTTGCTTAGGTTTCAATACTTCTGGTAATATCCTCTCTATTCGTGGATCAGGATCGAACGCCCAATAACCAGTACCAAGTTTCTTAAAACATGGATTCTTCCTCAATTCTCCAAAAACTGATCCCAGTTGCGGATGGAGCC
>JBEKLV010000189.1:0-6169 GCA_050008835.1 Bacteroidota bacterium
AATGGTTTTCTTGGAAATTTCAAGCGAGATGAAGTTCTATGCTTTCAAATCTAACTATTTAAAAAATAGTTAAAATGAAAGGACCAAAATATAATAGAAGGGTGAATGCGTTTCCGCTAATAGAATTTTGAAAAATTTCAATTAATCAGTGGAGTGAATTGTGCAGTCAAACTCAGAAAAACTTTCCGTTAAAGAAAAAGTCGGTTACGCTCTCGGCGATACTGCAGCCAATTTTATCTTCCAAACCATGGTAATGTTTCAGTTGGTGTTTTATACTGATACATTCGGTATCTCCGCGATTGCAGCAGGCACTTTACTGGTTGTAGTACGTTTCTGGGATGCAATTTTCGATCCTATGATGGGAATTGTTGCAGACAGGACAAATACCCGCTGGGGTAAGTTTCGTCCATGGGTTCTTTGGACTGCGATACCATTTGGTATAATGGGTTTCCTGACATTTGTAACACCGAATTTAAGTCTTAGCGGCAAGTTAGTATATGCATATGTTACTTACATCGTTTTAATGATGGTCTATTCCGCAAACAACCTGCCGTATTCGGCATTAAGCGGAGTCATGACAGGAAACCTGGGTGAACGAACAAGCCTGTCGTCGTATCGTTTTGTATTTGCGATGTTGGCACAGTTGATCATTCAGGGTTTGGCGTTGCCAATGGTGCATTACTTTGGGCAAGGCAACAGTGCCCAAGGATATCAATATACGATGGGTATTTTCTCTGCTATTGCTGTCGTGCTTTTCTTTATCACATTTGCTACAACCAAAGAACGAATCCAACCGAATCCCGCTGAGAAAGCATCGGTAAAACAGCATTACGCAGATCTTACTAAAAACGGACCGTGGCTGGCAATGTTTATCCTTACAGTGATTCTCTTTATTACACTTGCAATGCGCGGTAGTGTGGTACTATACTACTTCAAGTATTATGTGGGCCGAGAAAATTTGTTTAGTATGTTTAACGTCTGTGGAACTGTTTCGACAATCGTAGGTATCTTCTTCTCCAAGAGATTAGCAATGAGGTATGGAAAGCGCAATGTCTTCATCGGCGGACTTTCTGTAACTACCATATTCACGGCGCTCTTTGTTTTTTTACCTCCCACTGCAATCCAATTAATTTTTGCCACAGAGATGCTGCGTCAGTTCGCTTATGGATTCACTATCCCGCTACTCTGGGCAATGATGGCTGATGTGGCTGATTTTTCGGAATGGAAAAATCGGCGCCGTGCGACAGGCATCATTTTCTCGGCAATTGTTTTTGGATTGAAAGCCGGATTGGGCTTTGGTGGTGCAATTACCGGATATATTCTTTCCTTGTATGACTATGTACCCAACGTCACACAAAACGCAGAGACGTTAACGGGAATCCGCTTAACGATGAGTATTTTTCCGGCAATTACATTCGGTATTTGCGTTATATGTCTCTTCTTTTATCGAATTAATAAGCAGGTAGAGATACAAATCACAAGTGAACTTGAAGAGCGGCGGAAAAGTTATTGATGTAAATAAATGAGGTCAGCAAGCGGGGTAAACTGTATGTCGAATATTTTGTTCGCCGGACTTGCACAACATAAGACTCCAAAACAATAAGAACTCTTATGGAGAACGCACTCAGTCAAATCACATCAGTTAAGAAGGAGAAGAAAAATGTTCATTGTTAATTCTTTTTTTCACCGCACAGTGACTTGTGCATTTCTCTTTGCTCTGTTTTTAATGATTCAACCCACTTATGCAGCTGGCTCCGGGACATTGAAAGGACGAGTTGTTGATAAAGCCGTCGGTGAACCACTCGTTGGAGCCAGTATCATCATCCAAAACACGAGTTTGGGGATTGCAGCTGATGTTGATGGAAATTTCGAGATTAAATTTGTTCCGGCTGGAAGTTGGAAAGTGAAGATTTCTTGTATCGGGTATGTTTCCATTACTCGGGATATTACTATTAAAGAGAATGAGACAGAGGAGCAGGAATTCCGTTTGACTGCTCAAGCTATTAAGGGTGAGGAAGTAATTGTAACTGCCCAGGCACGCGGCCAGGTGCAAGCGATCAACCAACAGCTTGCTTCAGATAAAATTTCTAGTATCGTTTCTGAAGCGAGGATACAGGAACTACCGGACTTCAACGCTGCACAGGCCATAAGCCGTTTACCGGGTATCTCAACATTAAAGAGTTCTGGTGAAGATAATAAAGTAGTCATCAGAGGTATAGCTCCTCAATATAATGCAGTTGCTATTGGCGGTATTTCGCTTGCTTCAACGGGAAGCAATCAGATTGGTGCCACCTCCCTCGCCGGTCTTACATCGGGTACGATCAATAATGATCGAAGTATCGACCTCACGATGGTCACTCCCTATATGATAAAATCTATCGAAGTCTATAAGACACTAACCCCGGATATGGAGGCAAATGCCATCGGTGGGTACGTGAATATGGACCTGAGGGAAGCTCCATCAGGGTTTCGCACGAGTTTATTATATCAATCCGGCTATACACAAAAGACTAATAAGTACGGAAACTATAGAGCTGTGGCCTCTGCGAGCGATCGTTTCTTCGATGATAAACTTGGTGCATACATCCTTGGCAATGCGGAACAATACGACCGCAGTGCGGATAACATGACCGCGGCTTACCAACAAGCGAGTTCTGTTGTGGGTCCGAGCGGATACAGAGCTGTTCGCGTGACCAACGTGACCCTGGATCGTCATATAGAAACCAGGGAACGATTTGGTGGTAATTTGATTCTTGACTATCAGCTCCCTTCCGGCTTCATCAAATCAGTCAATATGTTCAGCCGCTTGAATTCAAATTACCAAGATTATAATACTGTTTTGAATTATGTGAGCACCAACTATGATATAGATTTTAATTACCGGGCAGGAACCAGCAATACGGATCTTGCAGTCAATTCGTTGCAATTTACTAATGACTTCAAATTTATATCCGTGGATATTAATGTCGCTAATACGTATTCCCGAAATCACCTCCCGCTCTCGCCGTATTATGCGTTTTTTCAAAATAATGGTATCAGCCACCAGCATTCTGTTACAGGTGATACAAATATAACTCCAGAAAATTTGACGCATTTTGTCAACTATGGATCAGACACGTTAACACTCTTGGGATCGACGAGTCTATTCAGTTCCGATTATCGAGAGAACGATCAAATCTATAAAGCCGATTTCAAGATTCCGCTTTATCTCGGTTCATCCATCTCCGGATACTTTAAATTCGGTGGAGAATTTCGCTACAACGAACATCATAATGATCAGAGTACGCCATACATTAGCATCAACCGCGGGAGTGCCAACAACACCGACATCAATAAGCAGGTCGTAGATGCTATTTTACGTTATTATCCTAATCTGGCTTTTGGTAAAACAAATCAATTACTGGCATCTAACTTTACGTCCGGTGATTCAAAACTTATAAACAGTTTCTTAGACAACAAATTTGGAGGCATATATTGGGCTCCAGATCCGAGTACCCTGAATGCGATAATGGATTATATAAGTCACAATCCTGCGTTGAAGGCGTACAATTCAATTGGGGGATGGTTCGATGGTCCATACCAGGAGCTTCCTAATGATTACAAATATATCGAGAAATATTATGCAACATACCTGATGTCGGAATTGAACTTTGGCTCAGACTTGATGGTGGTTGGCGGTGCACGGTATGAAGAAGATCGGGGTCTCTTCGACGCTTACAATATGATGGATGAACGCAATCCGGCGATTCAGCCCTTTTCCCCCGTATCGGCGTATCCATGGAATCATTACTGGCTCCCCCAGGTACAGGCAAAGTACAACATCTTTGATTGGGTAGATTTGCGATATTCATATACTCAGACACTTGCACGGCCCGATTATACCTCGCTTGATCCGCATTTTAGTATCTCAGCCGATTCTCCTCACAATATCTACGGAGGAGACCCTAAATTGAAACCGGCACAGGCGTACAACCAGGATCTCTTGCTCACGCTTCACTCCAATGAATTAGGTCTTCTTTCAGTCGGAGGATTCTATAAGGAGATAGATCATTTCACCTATGCCACAGCGTACCATCTCCATAGCAAGGCTGTATACGATAAATTTGGGATAACAGGCCTCGACTCTTTAGCCTCATTTGCTCCGTATTTAACATCTGCGGATGATGACGCAACATTGAACACCTTCATTAATAGTCCTTTTAAGGCTTATGTGAAGGGTGTCGAAACAGACTTTCAAACCCGGTTCTGGTATCTTCCTGCTCCGTTCAACGGAATTGTATTGGGGATCAATTACACTCACGTATGGTCACAAGCCATTTATCCATACTTCGATGAAAAAGCGGCCAGAGGTGTCATAACAAAGTACACAGACAGCACGCGGATCGGCCGGCTGGTTGATCAACCGAATGATATTGTCAATCTGTCTTTTGGCTATGATTATAAAGGATTTTCAGCCAAGGTGTCTTGTGTTTTCCAGGGAAACTCTGTCACTTACATCGGAGCATATCCTGAGCAGGATGGTTATTCAAAAGACTATTTTAGTATAGGTTTTTCTGCACGACAGATGTTGCCATGGACAGGAGTACAGTTGTTCTTTGATGCGACAAATCTTAATAGCGAAACGAATATGTCTGCTCAGAACTCGATCAACGGCTTCACTTCTCAAAATTACTACGGTTATACATTAAATCTAGGAATTAGATATGATCTATAAAAATGAACAGTGAAAAGTACGAAGAAATATAATGGTTATGAAAATTTCATCAACTTATTAAAAAGGAGAATTTATATGAAAAAAATTGTTATTGCACTACTCTTTGTAGTGGCAATGTTGTCTGTCTCGCTGTTTGCGCAGACGAAGGTTGTGAATGTTGTGAGCGACCTTACGAATGGTACCGAAGGGAATCTGAACAAGGCTATAAGTAGTGTGATCACCGCAGATCCTACTGGTGCGCAGCTCTCCAATACGGTTTTCAAGTTGGAAGCTTATGGTTATTACATTCTCACCGGTACGATTACAACCCCGGCACATTCGCATCTGTATCTCCAAGGACCAACCCCAGGGGCGACGCAAGCGACCGCTCCGCCTCAAATTGCATGGAGCAATAGTGGCGGCGTGACGACAACATTTGATTTCGACTGTGGCGGCGATTTCACGGCGCAGAACATTTGGTTTCTCAGCGCAAGATCAAGCGGCGCTCAAGTTGGATCGAGTATCGTGTTTGAAGATGATTCCCTTGCAAACTTGAGCGGCAAGGGCGAAAATGCGTGGTTTGATGGTTGCATATTCGATTATAATAGCATTGGAAATGGCGGTGGCTGTATAGAGCCGGCTTGCCGACACTTTCGCGGTCACATTACCAATTGTTATTTCCGGAATATGACCGACCCGCATTATCGCTACTACGGCAGGCCGATTTCGTATACATATCAAAGTACAACATGGCACACCGATACACTCATTCTTGAAAATTGTACCGTTGCAAATTGTGGATATGTATTAATGCAGGAATCACCGGAATATGGGGACTATATTTCATTCAATCACTGCACTATTGTCCAGACATTGATGTTCTCGTTTGAGTCATCGTATTGGTGGTGGATGCGCGTAACGAATTGCCTTTTTACGAACGTTTACCTGTATGGAGACATTCCTTCGGGAGATGGGGCTAACGCGTTCGGCGCCGGTGGATTGATAAACATCGACAGCGTAGCAACGTTTGGATTTACAGTGCCCTTTTCTGATTCTTCGACTGTTTCGAAATCGTTGCAGCGCCATATTCTTGTTTCCAACAACAGCTATGGCCATGAGAAATGGTACATCGATTATCTGAATAAAAACCCTTATTGGCCTTCCGGTGATACCGATAAAATACATCGTATGCCTGCAATGAGCGGCAAAACGCTGAGATTCTTTATCGGAACAAAAAACGGTAAAAAGAACTTTCCATATATGAACCTTGCTAATCTATACCCGGCTGTCGATACTATTGCTGATTTGCCTGCTACATATAATGCTGCAACCGATCCTGGATTTATCCAAAACCCTTGTAATGTCGACAGTATTAAAGCCCAATTGTATGGGAGATGGTTTAATGGTGTAAACGTGAGCTGGGCGTTCGATCCGAATTCGGATATCCAACAGATTTGGCCCATGAATGAAGATCTT
>JBEKLV010000019.1:0-24909 GCA_050008835.1 Bacteroidota bacterium
ATTTGTTGAGACAATTTCTAAATATCAGGTCGATGCGATTGGAATGAATTGCTCGGATGGTCCTAAACTTATGCTGGAATCGCTTGAACGTCTGAGGGAATTAACAACGCTTCCGCTTTCTGTACAGCCAAACGCAGGTCTTCCTCAGAACATCGGCGGTAGAAATCTTTATATGACCTCACCTGAATATATGGCAGAATATGCAAAGCGATTTATACAAACTGGCGCATCCATTATTGGAGGATGCTGTGGAACCAATCCTTTGCACATTAAAGCAATTCGCCGTGCCGTGCAAGCTTTGCAGCCGGTAAAGAGAATGGATGTAAAAAGCGAATCGCTCATTATAGAAAAACCAGCAGAAGTTCGTGTTTGTCCAAAGGAGGAAAAGTTACGTCTGTCCAAAATGCTTGCACAAGGAAAGTTCGTGAAATTAGTGGAGCTTGTTTCCCCTAAAGGAATCTCTGCAGATAAAGAAATTGCTAAAGCACGGACATTATTTGAGCATGGTATCGATGCAATTAATATTCCAGATGGACCTCGCGCATCAGCACGGATGTCGGCTTTGGCGATGGCAGTGCGGATTCATAACGAAGTTGGCATTGAGCCGGTGCTTCATATCGCCTGCCGTGATCGCAATATTATCGGGATGCAATCGGATTTATTAGGTGCGTGGGCGCTTGGTATTCGTAATATTCTTGCCATTACCGGTGATCCTCCAAAACTTGGGAATTATCCGGATGCCACTGCCGTATTTGATGTTGACTCTATCGGATTGACAAATCTCATTAGCAGGCTTAATCATGGATTAGATTTTGTAAATAATCCTATCGGTGAACCAACTGGATTTTCAATTGCCGTTGGAGTAAATCCCGGTGCTATTAATCTCGATGAAGAATTGCGCCGTCTTGATTGGAAAATCCAAGCTGGTGCTGAATACATGATGACGCAGCCGGTCTTCGATTTACGCATTCTTGAAAAATTTCTAAAAAAAATAGAGCATATCAAGCTGCCAATTCTATGTGGCATCTGGCCGCTGATCTCGTACCGGAATGCAGAATTTATGAATAATGAAGTACCGGGTGCTTCTGTGCCGGCTGAAATTCTAGAACGCATGCGCAGAACGAAATCAAAAGAAGAAGCATTTTTTGAAGGAGTTGAAATTGCAAAAGAAACGTATCAACAAGTACGCACTCAAGTAAACGGAGTTCAGGTTGCTGCACCACTTGGCAGAATTGATGCTGTTATGATGATGCTGGAGGATTGATGGCAATAAAAAGGGAGTAATGGGGTAAAAGTAAATGAGTGATAGAAATTAAATTGAAGAAATATGAAATAGTTGCGGAAGCGGGTTCTGATAGTAAAACGAATTGCAGTCACTGATACATTTTCGTATATTGATAAAGAAGGATTAGTATTCGCACCGAAAAGATCAATATTATTTTTCGGAGAGCTGGCAGAACGGCTATTGCACCAGTCTTGAAAACTGGCGGGCGTAAGCCCTTGGGGGTTCGAATCCCTCGCTCTCCGCTGGCATAATTATCAAATTGCTTTTCGGAGTTCTTTTTACTTAATTAAATCAAACGAATTCAGCTCGGAGAGATGGCCGAGTGGCTGAAGGCACAGGTTTGCTAAACCTGCATAGTGGGTAACTGCTATCGAGGGTTCGAATCCCTCTCTCTCCGCTAAACTATATTCCACTAAAAAGGTGGAACTTAGTATTACTGGCAAGTCCTGAAAGATGGATAAGCGTCTCGTATCTTCGGGACGCTTTTTTTGTATCAGACTAGGTCATTGGAAATGGAAAATCAAGTTCGCGTTCGTTTTGCACCAAGCCCTACAGGGTATTTACACGTAGGCGGGTTGCGCACAGCACTATATAATTATTTATTTGCAAAACACTTTGGCGGTAAATTCATTCTTCGCATTGAAGATACCGATCAATCGCGCAAAGTTGAAGGCGCGGTTGAAAATTTGATTGAAACGCTGAAATGGTCTGGAATTGAATATGATGAAGGCCCAGACCGTGATAGTGGTTGTGGTCCATATGTGCAATCTCAACGTTTAGAATTGTACCGCAAGTATGCGCAAGAACTCGTCAGCATGGGTAAAGCGTATCATTGTTTCTGCACATCCGAACGATTGCAGGAAGTTCGTCAAAACCAATTGGTTGCCAAACTTTCTCCTTCGTACGACCGTCATTGCAGAAATGTATCTCGCGAAGAAGCGGAACGCCGAGTTGCAGCAGGTGAGCAATATGTCATCCGCATGAAAATACCACTCGAAGGTGAATTATCCTTTGATGATGTTATTCGCGGCAAGGTAACCATTTCTCATAAGATGATAGACGATCAAGTGCTCATCAAGTCAGATGGATTCCCGACATATCATCTTGCAGTTGTTGTCGATGATCATTTTATGGGAATTACACACGTCATTCGCGGCGAAGAGTGGCTGTCGAGTGTTCCGAAACATATTCTGCTTTATCAATTTTTTGGATGGGAACTGCCAGTGCTTGCGCATCTTCCATTATTATTGAATCCCGATAAATCTAAACTCAGCAAGCGTCAAGGAGATGTGGCGGTAGAAGATTATCGCGCCAAAGGATATCTCAAGGAAGCAATTGTAAATTTTATTGCATTCCTCGGCTGGAATCCCGGCGACGAGAGAGAAATATTTTTTATAGAACAGCTTGTTCAAGAATTCACTTTGGAACGTGTCGGCAAATCCGGCGCTGTGTTCAATATCGAAAAGTTGAATTGGCTCAATCAACAACATATCAAGCTTAAATCGAACGAAGAACTTGCTCAACTCATTAAACCAGATCTTCAATCTGTTCAATTAACGGGCTTAGACGATAATTATGTTCTCAAAGTAATTGGATTATTGAAGGAGCGGCTAAACTTTCCAAAGGATTTTATTGAGATGAGCAGATATTTCTTTTGTGACCCGGAATTTTTTGACGAAGCAGGATTGAAGAAATATTGGGAACCGGAGACGAACGGTCAATTACAATTGCTCGCTGATCGTTTTGCAGCGCTTTTGGAATTTTCTCATGCTTCCATCGAAACAGCTTTGCGACAATTAGCTGAAGAGCTTCAGATTATGCCGACTAAACTTATCCATCCAACACGGTTGGCGCTTTCCGGAAGAACTATAGGTCCCGGATTATTTGAAATGATAGAATTGCTTGGGAAAGAAACTGTCATTCGTCGTTTGCGCATCGCAATAGAAAAATTCAAAGCGATGTAAGTTGCCTTTCCGGCTTTGGTTCTATATATTCATCTGCCTTTAAAAGAATATTCTATGCCGATAAAACGGAAAAAAACTTTAGGCATTATTCGTTTGCGTAATGCGGTCTTCTATGCATACCATGGCGTGCTTTTAGATGAGCAAAGTCTTGGCGGTAAGTTTGAGGTAGATGTCGATTTGCATTGCGATCTTTCGCAGGGAGCAAAGAGCGATCACCTTGACGATACCGTCAATTACGAGCGTGTCTATGATTGTATTCGTACGCTGGTACTGGAGAAGAAGCATCTACTGCTTGAATCACTCGCAAGTGCAATTGGTAAAGGTATTCTAAAAAACTTTATAAAAGTGCTTTCCGTGACTGTGAAAGTCCGCAAACCAAGCGCACCTGTTAAGGGTATTATTGATTATGTGGAAGTTGAACTCACTGAGACGCGGAGATAACAGAAAGAGATGGGTCGGATTTTTATAGGATTAGGATCGAATCTTGGTGACCGAGCAAAGTATATGCGTCGAGCGCTTTCAGAATTAGGAAATTTACCTCAAACAACTGTCAAGAAATATTCATCGGTTTATGAAACTGAACCGGTGGGAGTAAAAGATCAGCCGAAATTTCTGAATATGGTAGCTGAGCTGGATTCGATACTGCGTCCGGATGATCTTGTACGCGAATTGAAGGAGATTGAACATCGTATGGGCAGAACTTTCCGCGAACATTGGGGACCACGCGAAATTGATCTTGATTTACTTTATTACGGTGATGAGATGCTGAATGAGACGGCATTGCAGGTACCGCATCCGGAAATCTCCAATCGGCGATTCGTGCTTTTGCCTCTAAAAGAAATTGCTGCGGAGTTTCAAGATCCCTTGCGGCATCTAAGTGTTGAAGAACTTCTCCAACGCTGTTCGGATACAAGCGCTGTGCGGAAAACTACTCAAAAAATATCTTTGCAGGCAAAGGTATGACAACCCAACTTCCTTCCGAAATTCATTATATAGCAATTGAAGGAGTCATCGGCGTTGGAAAAACAACATTGGCTCGGATGTTATCCGACAAATTAGGTGCACGTTTGGTATTGGAAAAATTTGAAGAAAATCCTTTTCTACCGGATTTTTACAAAGACCCGGAACATTATGCTTTTCAAACACAAATATTTTTTCTGCTAAGCCGATATAGACAGCAGCAGGAATTATACCAAGCTGATCTCTTCCACTCGCACATTGTGTCCGACTACATTTTTGAAAAAGATAAAATTTTTGCATACCTGACGCTGCGTGACGATGAATTGAAATTGTACGAGAATTTGCTAAATGCCGTCGAGAAAACGATTCCGCCGCCCGACCTTGTTATCTATCTTCAATCGAGCAACGACCGCCTCATGGCAAATATCAAGAAACGCGGGCGAGAGATGGAAAAATATATGTCAGATGAATATATTAAAGAACTGAATGAAGCGTATAACTATTTCTTTTTCCGATATAAATCTACACCGCTGCTTATCGTTAAAGCGACAGATATTGACTTTGTAAATAACCCGGAACATTTTGAAGATTTGCTGACGCAAATACTGCGTCCGAATAGAGCGCCAGTGGAATATTACAATCCACTTGTGAAAAAGTAGCATGATTCGTTTATTCATTATTGTTCTTTTTCGTTTTTTCATAACAGCGCTTGTTATTTACTTAGTACTTACACTTTTTAAAAAAATTATCCGAACCTTGCAAGGATATTCTGATCCGTCGCTACACAATCCTCAACAAGAGAAACAGCCAAAAGCAAAGGAGGATTACAAAGACGTGAAAGACGCCAAATTTGTTGAGCTGCCGAATAAGCAAACCGAAGATAATCAAGCTTCACTTAAATGAATTGTTCTTCCACAGTCCATCATTTTGTTTGAACAAGTCCGGTTAGTTCCCTATATTTTGCAAACGTCTTTTATCACTTTGAATGGCATCGTATGGCACGAATCTATATTAACGAATTATCCCTGCATGTAGGTGAAGAAGTACAACTGTTTGGATGGGTATATAACAAACGCTCCAGCGGAAAAATAAAATTTCTCATTTTAAGAGATGGTACTGGTATCGCTCAAGCCGTGATTGTGAAAGGGGAAGTATCGGATGAAGTGATCAATATATTTGAGTCGTTGACACAGGAGTCTTCATTATCGATTCGAGGTAAGGTAAGAAAAGAAGAACGCGCTCCCGGTGGATATGAATTGGATTTGACTGATATCCCAAAGGTCTATCAAATTGCTCATGAATATCCAATCACTCCTAAAGAGCATGGGATCGAATTTTTAGCAGACCGGCGCCATCTATGGCTGCGCTCGGCACGCCAGCATGCAATTATGCGCGTGCGGCATCGTATTATCAAGTCTATTCGCGATTTCTTTGATGGACGTGGATTCACGCTTGTTGATTCGCCAATCTTGACTCCTGCCGCCTGTGAGGGAACTTCAACTCTTTTCGATACCGACTACTTCGATCTTGGAAAAGCATATCTCACGCAATCGGGTCAATTATATGCGGAAGCAAGCGCTATGGCGATGGGAAAAGTATATTGCTTCGGCCCAACATTCCGTGCGGAAAAATCGAAAACACGCCGTCACCTAACGGAATTTTGGATGGTTGAGCCAGAAGTTGCCTTTAACGATTTGAACGATAATATGGATCTGGCAGAAGATTTTTTGGAATACATTGTTCAAAACGTTTTGAAAGATTGTCTGCCGGAATTGAAAGTGCTGGAGCGGGATATTACAAAACTACAGAATGTGAAAAAACCATTGCCGCGTATTACATATGATGAGGCGGTAAAAATTCTTGTTGGCAAAGGATTGCCGTTCGAGTGGGGAAATGATCTTGGTGGAACAGATGAGACTGTTGTCTCTGAACAATTCGATCGTCCGGTAATGGTGCATCATTATCCATCGGAAGTGAAGGCATTTTATATGAAACGCGATCCGGAAAACCCAAAAGTTGCTCTCGCAGTTGATGTGCTTGCGCCGGAAGGATATGGCGAAATTATTGGTGGAAGTCAACGCGAGGATGACTTAGATGTTCTACTGGCGCGTATCAAGGAACATAAACTTCCGCAGGAAGCGTTCGAATGGTATATCGATTTGAGGCGTTTCGGTAGTGTTCCGCATTCTGGATTTGGACTTGGTGTGGAACGTACCGTTGGTTGGATCTGTGGATTAGAGCATGTGCGAGAAACTATTCCATTCCCGCGCATGATTTATCGTAATACACCTTAAACGAATAATACATTCCATCTACCATTATTCATAATGTTATTTTTATTGGTTATTGAAGATGCTAAAAATTAAAAACCTACGAAAAGAATACGACAACGTTGTTGCTGTAGACGGCGTTTCCATGGAAGTAAAGCGCGGCGAGTTGTTCGGCTTGCTCGGTCCAAATGGTGCCGGCAAAACGACGACCATTCGGACGGTGCTGAACATCATTCAACCGGACAGCGGTGAGATTACGTTTAACGGCAAGCCGTTCACCAAGGAAGTGTGGAACATCATCGGCTATCTGCCGGAGGAACGAGGATTGTACCGCAAGAGTAAAATAATAAACACAATTTTATACTTCGCTTCGCTCAAGGGATATTCTGATAAGCAGGCAAAGCCGCTAGCATATTATTGGCTGGAACGATTTGGACTGAAAAACGAAGGACATAGAAAAATAGAGGAACTATCGAAAGGAAATCAGCAAAAAGTTCAATTGATTCTTTCCATTCTCCACCGTCCAGAACTGTTAATTCTTGATGAGCCTTTCACTGGACTTGATCCCGTCAACCAGGTTCTTTTAAAAGATATTTTGATGGAGCTTCGCCAGCAGAATACCGCCATCGTTTTCTCTACGCATCAAATGGAACAAGTGGAAAAAATGTGCGACAACATTTGTTTGATAAATAAGGGAAAACCTGTGCTCAGCGGAGAATTATATGAGATCAAGAAACAATATGGAACGAATTCCATCCATCTTGAATATGAAGGCGATGGTGAATTCCTGAAAAGTTTTAGTTTTATTCGCCGGGCGGATGTCTATCAGAATTATGCTGAGCTTGAGCTTACTGATATTTCTAAAAGCAGCGAATTGCTTGCGAATCTCAACGGAAAATTATCGCTGAGAAAATTTGAGATTGTCGAGCCTTCCCTGAATTCCATTTTTATCAACGTTGTTGGTGGTCCTCAAGAAATTGAACAAGCGAGCGAGAAGCCGATTCCAACTTCTCAGATGCAGCAAAAATCAACCAACGATCTTGTTATGAAAGATGGGCGAGTTCGGAAAGCATTATTTTCTTTGATTGGAATAGGTATTCTTACTCTTGCATTTACTGTGTTCACTTTTCGTCAGACAAATCCACAGTTTATGTCTCTCGGAATCTTGTATGCCGTAACCATCTTAAGTGCCATTCGGTTCTTCCAAATAAAGAAGAAAGTGGAGCGAGAATTCATGGCAAAAGCATCAAAGGAGGAACTGCTATGAAATCCAAAGCGTTCCAAGTAGCAGTATGGGAGTTTAGTGAGAAGATTAAATCGAAAGCATTTATCATCTCACTTGTTGTTATGCCGGTTATTATGATTCTATTTGGTGTTATTCCGGGGTTACTTGTATCGCGGCCCGATACAAGTGCGACTATTGTCGGGATAATTGATGAAACCGACAGCATTATTGGTCCTCTTGCCAAAAGGCTGAACGAAAAATATAAATTACCGGATGGTCAACCAAACTACGTCATAAAGAATTTGAGCTTGCAGGGTGCTATAGAAAAAAAGAAGATGTTAGCAAACCGCATGGTAACAGCTGAAGACATCACCGGCTATTTTTATTTTCCTTCGGTCATCTTCGATAGCGGTAAAGTTGAGTATCGGTCGGAAAACGTTAGTAACATAAAAATTCAGGAACGATTCTCTCGTACGATAGAAGAAGTAATAGTCGAAAGCCGGATTCTTAAGCAGGGGTTGGATCCTTCACTCATCAAAAAGATCACTGCGGATATAAATGTAAAATCCATCAAAGTTTCCGAAAAAGGCGATGAAAAGGAAACTGGTTTTCTTGAGACATTTTTTAGTGGTTATATAGTTATTATGATGCTCCTTTTTTTAGTAATGACGTCAGGCCAACTACTTATAAGGAGTGTTGTAGAAGAAAAAACGAATCGTGTTATCGAAGTGCTGCTATCATCCTGTTCTGCGCGAGATTTGATGGTGGGAAAAATTTTTGGACTTAGCGGACTTGGAATAGTACAAATGCTGATTTGGGGAATGATTGGTTTTGCGGTATCATTAAAAACCGGGGCGAACATCTTTACAGTTGGGAATCTAATGCTGTCGTTTGTTTATTTTATTCTAGGATATATTTTCTATTCTGCAATATTTGTTGCTGCTGGTTCTCCTGTTACCACTGAACAGGAAGCGCAGCAAATTACATCGTATGTAAGCTTATTGCTTATTTTTCCAATGATTATCGCAATGCCTGTAATGCAAAATGCAAATTCAGTTTGGATAAAGGTGTTATCTTTTATCCCATTACTTACACCAACATTAATGGTTTTGCGAATCTCTGTGCAAATGCCGGCAGCATGGGAAATTTTAAGCACTATTGCGCTTCTTATTGTTTCTTCCATTGTTATGATGTGGGCAGCGGGAAAAATATTCCGAGTAGCAGTTTTGTCATACGGGAAGCGGCCGACACTGCCAGAACTTTTTCGCTGGGTACGTGAAAAATAAGATTTGATTCATCAACAAATTATTGGATTGAATCTGTGACACTCGAAGAAATACTGTTTTATATTTTTGCAGCAGTAGGTATCGCATCTGCATTGCTTGTTGTAACTCGGCGCAATCCAATCATCTCGGCAATATTCCTTATAGTAAATTTCTTCTGCCTTGCTGGCATTTATTTGACATTGCATGCACAGTTCATTGCTGTCATTCAAATTCTTGTGTATGCAGGCGCAATTATGGTTTTATTTGTGTTCGTAATTATGCTGCTCAATCTTGGCGATGAGCGTCGTTTGCGAGATGGATTCAGTTGGAAGAAAGTCGTGGCTGGCGGCCTCGGCTTCGGCGTCTTAATGGAATTGATTTACATATTTATGATGCAAACCGGAACACCATCTATCGAAATGGAGCGCGCTACAAATGTAGGAACTGTTGAGGCAGTCGGACGTGTGCTTTTCACGCGCTTCCTGTTTCCATTCGAAGTGACATCGCTCTTACTCACGGCAGCGATTGTTGGCGCTATTGTTCTTGCAAAGAAAAAGCTCGATTAATGTCTTCACTTATTCGTTTATAATTTTGCAGTTAAACATTTTTCATTGATTATGGTTCCATTAAATTCATATTTGATTCTAAGCGCTGTTATGTTCATTATTGGCGCAATGGGCGTGGTTACGCGACGAAATGCAATTATTGTGTTCCTGTCAATCGAGTTAATGTTGAATTCCGTCAATCTGACGCTCGTTGCTTTTTCAGCGTTCTTCGGCGACGCAACCGGTCAAGTGCTCGTGTTCTTTGTAATGACGGTAGCGGCAGCTGAAGCAGCAGTTGGTCTTGCAATAGTTATAGCCCTCTTCAGGCGCAAACAAACAATAAATTTAGATGAAATCAATATTATGAAGTGGTAGTGACGAGTAAAATGGTAAAATGGTAAAATGAAAAATTAAAAGTAGGTAGAATAAAATATCCTTATACCTAACGCCTAAATCCTAAATTGACATGTTTTCATACGCATCACTAATTATTGTTTTTCCTCTCATAGGATTCTTCGTCCTTGGACTTTTTGGTTCGCGGATGAAGAATGAAAAACTCATTGGTGCGATCGGCAGCAGTACAGTAGGATTTTCCTTCCTTCTTGCTTTAATCCTTTTCGTACAGATGTTGAGCGTTGAACCGGGACAGCGTAAACAGTCAGTTGAATTGTTTACGTGGCTCTCGACGTTCACTGGTTCGGCAAGCTCGCTCACCGTCAACGTTGCTTATCAGATTGATCAGTTATCTATTTTAATGACGCTCATCGTAACCGGAATTGGATTATTAATTCATATTTATTCCATCGGTTATATGCATAACGATGTTGGCTTCTGGCGTTTCTTTTCCTATATGAACCTCTTTATCTTTGCTATGCTAGATCTTGTTCTTGCCGATAATTTTCTGCTCATGTTTCTTGGATGGGAAGGCGTTGGGCTTTGTTCCTATTTACTAATCGGATTTTGGTACGAAAAGAAATTCACAGGCGACGCTGCAAAGAAAGCATTCATCGTCAATCGTATCGGCGACTTCGGATTCATTCTTGGTATGCTATTGATCTTTTCCACGTTTGGCAGTCTGAACTTCGGCACAGTCTTCAACGGAGCGTCATTACTATCAGTGGGGAATACAACAGCTTTGTGGATTACAATGTTACTGTTTGTTGGTGCAATGGGTAAGTCAGCACAGATTCCTTTGTATGTCTGGTTACCTGATGCAATGGCTGGCCCTACACCGGTGAGCGCATTGATCCATGCCGCAACTATGGTAACTGCCGGTGTGTATATGGTTGCACGATGTTCAATTCTTTTTGCACTTGCTCCGGTTACAATGGAATTTATAGCAATCATGGGCGCAGTGACGGCAGTTTTTGCAGCGACTATCGGCTTGGTGCAGAACGATATAAAAAAGGTTCTTGCGTATTCCACGATCAGCCAGCTGGGATATATGTTTCTTGCGATGGGCGTTGCGGCATTCAGCGCCGGCATTTTCCATTTAATGACTCACGCCTTTTTTAAAGCACTCCTCTTTCTCGGTTCCGGTGCAGTCATACATGCGATGAACGATGAACAGGATATTCAGAAGATGGGTGGATTGAAAGAATATTTGCCGATTACTTATAAAACATTTCTTATTGGCGCGATTGCAATTTCGGGCATCCCGCCTTTTGCCGGGTTTTTTAGCAAAGATGAAATTCTCTGGAAGGCGGTTAGCAACGAGCAAGGATCCTGGGCATTATGGCTTCTTGGAGTATTCGGAGTGGCAATGACGGCATTCTATATGTTCCGGCTTGTAACACTTACGTTTGAAGGTGAGAAGAGGTTCTCCACCAAAGGCGGATCCGCCTCTGGCGGAGATCCTCATCGAATACATCTGCATGAAGCACCAAAGATAATGACTATACCACTCATTATTCTTGCTATATTGTCGATAGTTGGAGGGTTTGTCGGTATACCACACGCAAGCATTATCGAGAATTGGCTTGAACCTGTCTTCTCTCCGGCGCAATATAAATTACTCGCTGGCGAACATTCTGGGGGATTGACGGAATATCTGTTGATGTTTGTTTCAGTTGCAATCGCTGTCTGTGGCATCTATGCGGCGCGTTGGATATATCTACAGCGTGCAGAACTTGTTCTGTCTCTTGTAAAACGATACCCTCGGATTTATCTTACATTGCTCAATAAATATTATGTGGATGAAATGTATGATGCAGTGGTTGTCGATCCTACAGTGAAAATATCGAATGATATACTCTGGAAGGCGATGGACGATATAATGATTGATGGATCAGTCAATGGCTCCGCAAGAATTATTAACGGTATCGGCCAAGCGCTTCGGAAAATTCAAACTGGTGTGGCGCAGACGTATGCTGTGGTGTTTATCGGCGGTATTCTTTTTGTAATTACGTGGCTGTTATTGAGGTAACTAAGAATGGAATTGATGCGATGATTTCTGAATTCATCTTAACGGCAACAATATTCCTTCCGCTTATTTTTGCTGTTGCCGTTCTCGTTCTTCCGAGAGAAAACGAACGTGTTATCAAGCTAATCGGGTTTGGAGGGACGGCGCTGACTTTCCTTGTCTCGCTTGTTCTTTATTTTGGATTTGATGCAGCCGTTCTGGGATTTCAATTCCAACAAAAGACTATATGGATAAGCAATTTGAATATTAGCTATCACGTTGGCATTGATGGTATGTCGCTGTTGCTGATTCTGCTAACAACGTTTCTAACTCCGCTGGCGCTCTTGGGTACATGGAATTCTATTAAGAAGCAGATTAAAAATTATACAGTGATGATGTTGTTGCTGGAAGTTGGAATGATCGGTGTTTTTGCGTCGCTCGATTTGTTCCTGTTCTACATTTTCTGGGAAGCGATGCTTATTCCGATGTACTTTATTATCGGAATTTGGGGGGGACAAAACCGTATTTACGCGACAGTAAAATTCTTTCTCTATACATTGTTTGGCAGTGTGTTGATGCTTGTGGCGATTATTTCGCTTGGATATTTTGCTTCAACCCTTCCCGGCGGACAGTTTACGACTGATTTACTTGATCTATATCGTGTTGCACCGATGTTTCCTGTAAACTTGCAATTGTGGATGTTCGCGGCGTTCGGCTTGAGTTTTGCCATCAAAGTACCCTTGTGGCCATTACATACGTGGTTGCCCAACGCACACGTCGAAGCACCGACAGCTGGCAGCGTAATTCTTGCTGGCGTATTGTTAAAAATGGGCACATACGGTTTTATCCGGTTCAATCTGCCGCTCTTCGCCGAAGCATCGCTTCGTGCAATACCATTTATGTGCACGTTTGCCGTTATCGGAATTGTATATGGTGCATTGGTAGCAATGGTACAAACCGATATCAAGAAACTCGTTGCGTATTCGTCTGTCTCGCATTTGGGATTTGTAATGCTTGGAATATTTTCGATGACAGAAGAAGGACTGCAAGGCGCCATCATTCAAATGATTAACCACGGACTTTCGACAGGTGCACTCTTCTTGCTTGTCGGCATGCTTTACGATCGTACGCACACGCGGGTGATTGCAGACTATGGCGGAGTCGCGAAGATTATGCCGGTCTTTGCAACTTTTTTCATGATTATTTCCTTTTCATCAATCGGCTTGCCCGGATTGAATGGTTTCATTGGTGAATTCTTGATAATGATAGGATCGTTCAAATCGACTTTAATAGACAATCGAATATTTACCGCAATCGCCGGACTTGGCATTATCTTCTCGGCTGTATATATGTTGTGGATGTATCAGCGAGTAATGTTTGGTCCTGCACACCAAGATGGACTTTATGGCGGGCATCATCTTACTGATTTAACGAAACGAGAAATCGCTGTGTTTATTCCGATTGTACTCTTCATCGTTTGGATAGGTATTTATCCAAAGCCTTTCCTTAGCAAATCTGCTCAATTGGTGAAACACACGGTCGAACAGATGGAGAGCGTGAAGCGTGGATCGCAGATACGATTCTTCGGTTCATTGCAGCTTCAATCTGAAAATAAATGAAGTCACATACGCAAAATATTATTTGGAAATTTGCAAACATAGCTGTTATTGCAATGATGTTGTATAATTTTTTCGGGCATTATCTAACAGCTATAGAAGTGATACCTATAAACGCGTGGTTTATAACACCATTTATTCTAGTGCTCTTATCAATTGCTGTTATGCCGTTTATCAACCGGAATTGGTGGGAAAAATATTATCGGTTTGTTGTATGCATATTGGCATTAATAGTTGTCTTTTACTATGTATTCTCGCTTCATAACTCTCCACGGCTATTTCTGACATCGTACGAATACATAAGCTTTATCTCCATTATCGGATCGTTATTCGTCGTGTCTGGCGGAATACACGTTCGATTGCGCGGGAAATCAACTCCAGTAGGAAATGTTGCATTGCTGGCGACCGGCGCGGTTGTTGCAAATATTATTGGCACAACTGGTGCATCAATACTGCTTATTCGTCCCTTTTTACGAATTAACAAATACCGTATTAAAGGTTATCACGTTGTATTTTTTATTTTTCTCGTAAGCAACATTGGCGGTGCATTGACGCCAATTGGCGATCCGCCATTGTTTCTTGGATTTCTAAAAGGTGTTCCTTTTTTCTGGATAATTACTCATGTCTCCACCATCTGGATATTAACAATAGGAATGATCCTGCTTGTATTTTATGTGATGGATGTGTACAACTTTCAGAAGGAATCAATAAGGATAAAGAAATCAGCAGAAGAAATAGACGAGCCGGAAGTATCCGGATTGCACAACATCATATTTCTTCTAATTATTATTGCGGCGGTATTCATAGAATCGCCTGCGCCATTAATGCTGCGGGAAGTAATTATGTGGGGTGCGGCGCTTGCTTCGTTTCTGACAACAAAAAAAGAAATTCACCAGAAAAATAATTTTAACTTTGTGCCACTGAAAGAAGTGGCAATATTATTTGCCGGAATTTTTGCAACTATGATTCCGGCGCTTGATTGGCTGCAATTGAATGCGGCAAGCATTGGCATTGTAACGCCAGGACAATATTTTTGGGGATCAGGAATATTATCAAGCGTACTCGACAATGTACCGACATATCTGAATTTTCTAACCGCAGCGTTCGGATTGCACGGCGCGAATGTGGACAATGTGCAGCATATGAACTTGGTGCTTGGCCTAACAACTCCATCAGCGGCTGGTTTGCCGAACCCTTTACATGCCGGCGCAATGGAAATTACATCGCAAACTTGGCGTTATGTGCAGGCAATTTCAATTAGTGCGGTATTTTTCGGTGCAAACACTTACATAGGCAATGGACCCAATTTTATGGTGAAATCAATAGCTGAACAATCTGGAGTTCAATGCCCAAGCTTTTTCGGCTATATATTTAAATATTCATTGCCGATTTTGATTCCAATATTTGCATGTATCTGGTATCTCTTCTTTAGAGTGTAGCTATAATTTCATACAGCGCTATTATGATTATGAATTCTTATTTGAATGATGTTCTTTCCAACGCGCCAGTAATGATTGTGACGGTGACAGCGCTTGTAGCTATGATAGTGGAAGCTACACACCGAACCAAACCGGTTGCAACTTGGTACGTCAGCTTGACTGGATTAACAGTAGCTGCATCGTTCGCTGTTTCGAATTTAAGCGAAGAGGGACAAAGTTTTGGTGGCATGATTCGGCACGGCGGTTATGCAAATTCCTTTGGTACTTTATTTTGCATTGTTGCATTTATGACTATTATTCTTTCGCGCAATTATTTTGAACAGCAGAAGTATCATCGCGGAGAATTCTACATACTTCTACTTTTTACTACAGTTGGTACGATGTTGATAGCTTCTGCAAACGATCTAATTATTCTTTTTCTCGGTATCGAATTAATGTCGATATGTTTATATGTGCTGGCAGGATTTATTCGCACGAAGGATCGTGCAAATGAGGCGGCGTTAAAATATTTCCTGCTCGGTGCGTTCTCAACCGGATTTCTCCTCTATGGTATCGCGCTTATCTACGGTGCGGTTGGCACAACAAATCTTTTGATGATTCAAAATGTATTCGCTGTTGTATCGACCAATACTTTGTTTGTAATCGGTGCTGGTTTGCTCATCATTGGGTTAGCGTTCAAAGTAGCGGCGGTACCGTTCCACATGTGGGCACCGGATGTGTACGAAGGCGCTCCAACACCTGTGACGGCATTTATGTCAACTGGAGTGAAGGCAGCAGCATTTGCGGCATTCATCACCGTATTTATCCGCACATTTGATTTTCTTGGCGGACGAGTAAATGAACTCATTGCTATTCTTGCCGCGGCATCAATGATCCTTGGCAATATAGTTGCGATTGCACAAACAAACATCAAACGGATGCTGGCATATTCAAGCATCGCGCATGCCGGATATATGCTTTCCGGTATCGCTGCCGGTACACTCAATGGACAAGTGGGTGTGATGTTTTATCTTGTTGCTTACTCGTTCATGAATTTTGGTGCTTTTGCCATCGTCAGTTTTGTGGAGCGAGAAGATGATAAAAATCTTTCGCTTGATGATTACATAGGATTAAGCCGTCAGCAGCCGTTATTGGCTTTACTTATGGCTGTTTTTATGTTTGCGCTGGCCGGTGTTCCACCGTTTGCCGGATTCTTTGGCAAGTATTATGTCTTCTTTGCCGCAATCAAATCACAAATGACGTGGCTTGCGATTATCGGCGTGCTTGCGAGTCTTGTGTCTGCATATTATTATTTACGTGTTGTGGTGTTAATGTATTTCCGGGAAGGGCATGCTGATATTGTGTCCAAGCCATCGCGGGCAGCATTGGCGGTGGTCGTGGTATGTGCGATTGCCGTGCTTGTGCTCGGACTGTTTCCTTCGTTCATTATTCAAGTTGCTCAACGTTTCTTATAATTCACGAAACGGAGTTATTTTATGCAGAATGTAGTCTCAGCTGAAGAAATGCAATGGTGTGATGAAACCACCATCAATATTTATGGCGTTCCCGGATCGTTATTAATGGAGAATGCAGGACGCGGCGCGGTCGAAATAATCAAACAAAAATATTCCACACTTGAATCCAAGAAGATTCTCGTGGTTTGCGGCAAAGGAAATAATGGTGGCGATGGATTCGTTATTGCCCGGCTACTTTCAAATTCATGCGCGAAGATAAGTGTTTTACTAATGGCGGCACCGTCTGAATTGAAAGGAGATGCAAAAAAGAACCTTATAATCCTGCAAAGGTTTGCCAAGAAATCACCTCATCAAATCACACTTCACCGATATTCAAAAAGATTTCTCTCGTCAATTCCCAAACCCGATATCATTGTAGATGCTATATTTGGTACCGGTTTCTCTGGTTCTGTCTACAAACCATTTACAGACATCATCGATTGGATAAATAAACAAGGAACACAAATTGTTGCGGTGGATATTCCTTCCGGTGTAAATGGGACAACCGGCGTAGTTGAGAATTGTGCAGTGCGAGCCAATATTACGGTGACATTCGGGTCTATTAAATCCGGGTTGCTTTGCAATCAGGGACGCGAGTTGGTTGGCTCTATTTTTGTGATAGATATAGGAATTCCAAACTCGATCATAAAAGATAAACGATTTCGAACTTCTCTTGTTGAGAAATCGGATGTGTACGAGGTTATTCCAAAGAGATCGATGCACGCGCATAAGTATAGTGTCGGCAAAGTGCTTGTGCTTGCCGGATCAAAAGGATTGACTGGTGCGGTGGCGTTATGCAGTACCTCTGCAATGCGGGCAGGTGCGGGTGCAGTCATGCTTGGAACACCAGAGCAGGTATACCCAATTCTTGCGCGCAAGCTAACTGAGGTAATGGCTTTTCCACTTCCAGCAACGAGTGATGGAACATTAAGTCTTGATGCGCTTGATGGAATTCGCGAAAGACTTTCTTGGGCGGATATATTAATGATCGGTCCCGGATTGTCTCAAAATCTTGAAACACAGCAATTGATTTTCAAGCTCTTGCTTGAGTATAGCGGAAAAGTGTTGGTTGATGCCGATGGACTAAATGCAATTGCTGCGAATGGAATTTCGAAGCTTCGATCAGCACGCGCGCAATTTATACTAACGCCGCATGTTGGAGAATTCTCGCGTCTCACAGGATTGCCATCGATCGAAGTTGAACACCGCCGAATAGAAGTAGCTTGTGCTTTAGCAAAGAAAATTGGCGCAACGGTTGTGCTCAAAGGTGTTCCAACTGTAACCGCATCGAGCGATGGAAACTGTTTCCTCAACTCAACAGGAAATCCGGGCATGGCAACTGCGGGTTCGGGCGACGTGCTCTCCGGAATTATTGCCGGCTTCTGGGTGCAAGGAATGTCGGATGTAGAAGCCGCTTATGCCGGCGTGTACTTTCACGGATTATCGGGAGATCTTGCTGCAAAGAAAATAGGTGAGCGAGGCCTTCTGGCAAACGATCTAATAGAATATTTACCTACCGCGATGCAACTAATCTAAGAGAGTATGTAGATGTTTTTTCAAATTTGATTCCTCACCGTCAAACCATTTGACAACCGCCCATTTTCTGTCTATATTTTATTAGAAGAAATTGAAATAATCTCTTATTCAGCCGCAGGAATTCTCTTCTTCGGTTTTTTATTAGCTGGGTGCATTTGAAATTTAAACGCATTGCGCAGGACGGAAAAGCCCGTGCCGGTGTCCTTGAGACCGATCATGGTGTGATTGAAACACCCGTTTACATGCCAGTTGGAACACAAGGAACCGTAAAGGCAACGGAACAACGTGAACTGATCGAGCTTGGTGCGCAAATCATTCTTGGCAACACGTACCATCTGTATCTGCGGCCGGGAATGGATGTTATTGAGCAAGCTGGCGGTTTGCACCGCTTCATGAATTGGCAAAAACCAATTTTATCGGACAGCGGAGGGTTTCAGGTTTTCAGCCTAACTGCCTTGCGGGATATTGCTGATAATGGCGTAACGTTTCGTTCACATCTCGACGGTTCGCCGCACATATTTACACCGGAGAGTGTCATTCAGATTGAGCGACAGCTTGGTTCGGATATTATGATGGTGTTTGATGAATGCACACCGTATCCTTGCGAATTTGAATACGCAAAGAAATCGAACGAGATGACATTGCGTTGGGCTGAGCGCTGCAAAATAACGGCGGAAGAACAGCCTGCTCTTTATGGACATTCGCAAGCACTCTTTGGTATAGTGCAAGGAAGTGTGTATCCGGATATCCGCGAAATGAGTGCGCGCGCCTTAACTCAATTGGAATTTGATGGTTATGCAATCGGCGGGCTGGCGGTTGGCGAGCCGATGGAAGAAATGTATAAAATTACAGATTTTACCGAACAATTTCTTCCAGCTGATAAACCGCGGTACTTAATGGGTGTTGGAACACCGGAGAATATTTTAGAGTCAATTGAACGCGGTATGGATATGTTCGATTGCGTGATCCCGACGCGGAACGGCAGGAACGGAATGCTATGGACGCACAATGGAACCATGAACATGCGCAACGCACAATATAAAACCGACTTCACGCCGGTTGATGCAGAGTGCGATTGTTACACGTGCCGGACATTCACGCGTTCCTATCTACGGCATCTGTTTGTCACGAAAGAAATTTTGGCGTTGCAATTAGCATCGATCCACAACCTTGCGTTCTTCTTATGGATAGCACGCGAGGCACGAAAAGCAATTTTAGAGAAACGCTTTGCAAAATGGAAAGCAATGATGCTTGCGAAATTGCTTGTATCATCAGCGATTATTGAACAAACATCAATATCATAAATATAACAGGAGGATACAGTGCTACATTATTTCGTACTTCTTATGGGTCAACCGAATCAAGGAGAAGGTCCAGGCTTGATGTCGAATGTTATACTTTTTGGCTCTATCATTCTTATCTTTTATTTTATGATTATCCGACCACAGCAGAAACGCGCTAAGGAACGTCAGAAACTTATTGATAGTATGAAGAAGGGCGATAAAGTCATCACGTCAGGCGGTATGTATGGTACTATTGCCGGACTGGATGAAAAGACTGTGCTCGTTGAGATAGCCGATAAGATAAAAGTAAAATTAGACCGCAGCGCCATCGCAACAATTATTTCGGAGTCTGCGCCAGAAATAAAATAATCGAAAAACAAATGGCAGAAGAACAATTTCATACGATTGAAGAAGCGATCGAAGATTTCCGGAACGGTAAAATCTTAATTGTCGTAGATGATGAAGACCGTGAAAATGAAGGAGACTTCGTCCTTGCAGCAGAGAAGGTAACTCCAGAAGCGATCAATTTTTTTGTGAAGGAAGGGCGCGGAGTTGTTTGCACGCCGCTTACAGCAGAACGGGCAAAGGAATTGAACCTTGACCTGATGGTGGAAGCGAATACATCGCTTCATGAAACGCCATTTACCGTTTCAATCGATTATCTGCACGGAACAACCACCGGTGTATCTGTAGCGGATCGATCTGTCACTGTCCGTGCGCTTACTGATCCGAAAGCTCAAGCGCAGGATTTTGCTAGGCCTGGGCATATTTTCCCGTTACGTGCAATGGAGGGCGGTGTATTACGCCGCGCTGGACATACGGAAGCGGTTGTGGATCTCTGTAAACTTTCCGGTTTGATCCCGGCTGGAGTTTTATGCGAAATTCTTGCTGAGGACGGCACAATGGCGCGTGTTCCGGAATTGTTAAAAATTGCTGAAAAATTTAATTTAAAAATTATTACTGTGCGGGCGTTGATTGAATACAGAATACGGCGCGACAGGCTTATCCAGCGCATTGTCTCAACGAATCTGCCGTCGATGTATGGTCAGTTTCGTATTCATCTTTATAAAAGTCAGACAGATAATAAAGAACATATTGCGCTGGTGAAGGGAGAGATTTCTCCAGAGATTCCAACACTCGTACGTGTTCACTCGGAATGTTTGACGGGTGATGTTTTTGGTTCGCTCAGATGTGATTGCCATGCACAATTGGTAGCTTCGATGGAACAGATAGAGAAAGAAGGACGTGGTATCGTTCTCTATATGCGGCAAGAAGGACGCGGCATTGGATTGTCAAATAAACTTAAGGCGTACAGTCTTCAGGATGACGGGCTCGATACAGTTGAGGCGAATGAAAAGCTCGGTTTCCGCGCCGATCTGCGAGATTATGGAATAGGCGCGCAGATTCTTCGTGATCTCGGTGTTGGGAAAATGCGATTACTTACGAACAATCCCAAAAAAATTATTGGACTAACCGGATATGGATTAGAAATGATGGAGCGCGTACCTCTAGAAATTGGTCCAAATCGATACAATGATCGTTACCTCAAAACCAAACGCGATAAACTTGGTCATTTAATTTTGATAGAACCAAAGAGCTCAGGAAAAGGTAAGAAGAGTTAGACAGTAAAATTATTCTTGCGTCTATCTAATAAATCACCTACTTTAATTTTAGAATAGCACAGCCACCATCCTAGAAGATGATGGCTTTTATTTTTGCATTTACCCTTCGGAGAAATTCTGCTGAAGGGATTTTTTTCGGTCGAAGGAAGTTGATATGGGAGAAAATAATAACGGTAAAGTGTACCTAACACGTGAGAAACTCACAGAACTTGAGCAAGAACTACGCGAAATGAAAACAGTCGGCCGCGCAGATATGGCGGCAAAGATTGCCGAGGCGCGCGGCTACGGTGACTTGAGTGAAAACGCAGAGTACGATGCCGCAAAAGAAGCGCAGCAGCACCTTGAATTCCGAATTGCTAAGATAGAAGAAACACTTTCGCGTGCGCAAATCATCGATATTAATAATTTGCAAACAGACAAGGTCTATATTCTTTCGCTTGTTAAAATTCAAGATCAGCGGACCAAACAAATTATCGAATACCGGCTTGTTGCACCTGAAGAAGCCGACTTCGAAAAAAATAAAATCTCCTTTACATCGCCGATCGGTAAGGGATTGCTCGGAAAGAAACAGGGCGAAACTGTACAAATCAAGGTGCCTGCCGGTATGTTGGAGTATAAAATTATAGAAATTAGTCGATAGAAAATTCACACAGAAAAAGGCCTTTTTTCCAAATTCTTAAGACTATCATCTAAATTTTTCCTTCAATGTTTCTGTAAAATAAATTATGCAGCAAAATTTAGAATTGAAAGCACGCATTTCATCCGTATCTGAAGCTGTCCATTCCGCGCACCGTCTTAAAGCACAAGCAAAAGGTATTCTAAGGCAGCGTGATGTCTATTATAAGGTTTCTCGTGGCCGGCTTAAGCTCAGAATCATTAACGATCATTCTGCAGAACTAATCTTCTACAATCGTCCAAATAAAAGAGGAAGCCGATACTCCAATTACTTTGTTCTTCCTATTTCCAATGCGAGGCTGGCAGACGAACTTTGTACAGCGGCATTTGGAAAGAGGGTAGTGGTGAAAAAAAACCGCCGACTCTTTATCTATAAAAATTCCCGTATTCATATTGATGAAGTGCATGGACTTGGAAAGTTTATTGAATTTGAAGTACTAGTGAGATATGGAATATGGCAGGCGCAAAAGCTGTTGGAAGCGCTCGTCACAGAATTTGCAATCAAACAAACCGCTACTCTTGCTTTTTCCTATTCTGATATGCTTCTTAAAAAAGAGGTAGGTGTTGATAACAAGAAATGCAAAGAGGCTACTTTATTAGACTAAATATTGAAGATTGATGTACATATAAAAAACTCTTGCGGAGTGCAGACGTTTTTGGTATATTATTGCAGGTAATGCGGGAATAGCTCAGTTGGTAGAGCGCAACCTTGCCAAGGTTGAGGTCGCGGGTCCGAGCCCCGTTTCCCGCTCTGTCTCTAGAATGCACAGCAATCAGAGGCACTCTTGACGAAACTGAAAATTCCGTTCCTTTACGACTTTTGAGAGACGTCCAGAGAAATCTTATCTATGAATTTGCCCCGCTGCCACTTACCCCACCAGACAGCGGGGTTTTTGTTCTGGAGTGATTTAGTGATCCAAATTTTATCGATATTTAATTGCTAAATTGAGCTTTGAAAGATGACAATTGGAAGTTTACTCGGCGCCGTACCCAAGTGGTAAGGGAGAGGTCTGCAAAACCTTTATGCAGCGGTTCGAATCCGCTCGGCGCCTCAATAAATTGCGAGATATTTCTAATTCGGGAAAAGAAATTCGCAATTCACACTATCATTGCCGGGATGGCGGAATTGGTAGACGCACAGGACTTAAAATCCTGTGTCCTGCAAAGGGCGTGCGGGTTCCTGCATTAAAATCAAAGATTTTCCTCTCGTTTTGAAATTAATCTTACTATTGCAAGCGGAAGTGCAAGCTAAGGAGTGTATCTTATGCTTACTTCCATCTCTCTCTTCAAACCGTCAAGAAGTCATTCTTGGTATATTCAATATACCGATACGGACGGAAGACGACGCCAAAAAAGTACTGGTAAATGTATCAAGCGGGATGCTCTCAAAGTACTAACGGAATTTGAAAAACTGCTTCAAGCACAAATCCGACCAATGCTCCTATCGAAGATGATAGAGCAATTTCTCGAATATGCGGGTTCTAACTATCCTTTGAGGACGTTTGAAATCTATAAGCGAACCCTGGCGCAATTTCTGGCTATCTGTGGAGATGTTCCACTTACAAAGGTCACGGCCAGACATTGGGATGTTTACAAAGTTGAACGCCTTAAAAAAGTCAGGCCGGTCTCGGTAAATAAGGAACTGAGGACATTAAAAGCGTTTCTCGGTACTGCGGTTCGTTGGGGACATATCGAAAACAATCCTTTTTCTAAACAACCCTTTGCTATAGTTTCAGAGCAAGCTCCCGTCTTTTTCACAAAGGAAGATTTTCAAAAGCTTCTTAATGTTATTAAATATCCGTGGCTTAAGGAAGTCGTTTTATTTAGTGTCCTCACCGGATTAAGACGCGGGGAACTTGTAAACCTCCGTTGGCAGGATGTCGACCTTCAACGGTGTGTCATAACAATTCAAAGCTCGCCGACATACAGAACGAAACAAGGGAAAAAGCGAGTTCTGCCATTGAACGAAACGGCATTCCACTTACTTTCAGCAAAACATACTCAGGAACTTGGCGAGTATGTGTTTATGCAAAGGGGAAAGCAAATTGCAGAGAATTGGTTAAGCCAAATATTCAAGCGTGCTGTTAAAGATAAAGAAGCTGGTTTGAATGATAAACTACATTGGCATTCACTCCGTTCAAGTTTTGCATCTTGGTTAGTGATAGACGGGGTTTCAATATATGCTGTCAGCAAATTGTTAGGTCATTCATCGGTAACGATTACACAGAAGCATTATGCACAATTAGCTACGGAAAATCTTCATGCTGAGGTGAACAAGATTTCTGTGTCTATGAACTGAGAGAGTTAGTCTTAATGCAAATTTGGAAAGATAATGACATACCTATGGGGGAGTAGTGAAAAGCGTCGAACCCTCAAGGAGGTATGTTTTAAACGGCATAAAGATGAAAAAATAGGGGGAGGGGTTAAAGAACTCTCCAGATTTCATTAGGCAAGGGATAAAGCCTATGAATATACACCTCATAAGGACGGCGTATAGTTCGTAATTTTTTTTATATTTTTGAGCAGAATTGAAAGACATTCACAATTTACAAAATGGGTTGATATACTGAGGAACCCTTGTTAATAGCTCCGATTAATCCTACATTTTATACAACCTCTAAGTAATTCGCTAATTAACTTTGTATTATAGGGAATGGTTATTATGCGAAAATTACTGCTCATCTTCTTTTTCGCGACTGCGATTTGTTATTCACAAACTAAAACATTCATACGCGAATACAACTACACCGCCGGAGAAGCAGATAGCAAAATTTCCTCGCGCGCCATTGCACTCGACCAAGTAAAAAGAATCTTGCTGGAAGAGATTGGCGTGTATTTACAAAGTGAAATGAGCACAACAAAAGAAGAGAGGAATAATGTTTACAACGAGCTTACCAAGCAACAAATACAAAGTATTACTGCAGGAATTACGGAAACAAAAATTATTGAAGAAAAGTGGAACGGAGAGAAATATTATATTAAAGCATCTATTACCGTTGACCCCGATGAAGTGAACAAAAATATTGCACGCATAGGTGCAGACCAAAGCAAGTTGAGAGAGCTTGAAGATGTGAAACGCAAAGCCGATGATGCTTTTAATGAGATTGAACGCCTGCGAAAAGAACTTACCGTTTCAAAATCTGAAAATGAAAAATTAACAAAACAAAAAGAATATAATACAGCCTCGAATACTCTTTCTTCTTCGGATTGGTTTCAAAAGGGATATAATGCTCACAAATTAAAAGACTATGACAATGCAATTCTATATTATCAAAAATCAATTGAACTCTGTCCACAATATTCCTATGCCTACTACAATTTGGGAATTAC
>JBEKLV010000190.1:0-6154 GCA_050008835.1 Bacteroidota bacterium
CTAAAGAACTGTACAGTCCTTATCAACGATTGAAACATAATATTGCAAACAGCATTGTGAATCGAATTCTGCAGAACTCATGCAGAATCATTGCAATTTCTGAACACACAAAGAAAGATATTATTAAATATTTCGCTATCCCTAATGAGAAGATTCGTGTTGTTCCATTAGCCGCGGAAAGACGTTTCTTTCAGAAATGGACAACATCTGATATCTTGAGAATTCGTTCACGCTTCGGACTCCCAGAAAACTTTCTTCTCTATGTTGGAGGAATCGATCCGCGCAAGAACGTCAGGCTTATTTTTAAAGCACTGAAACTGCTCCTCGAAGAAAATCCAACAAAGTGTCCACTCTTGGCATTTGCCGGGGATATTGCTCACCAACGCGAATATCAACAGCTTATGAAATCCCTGCAGACTCTCGGCATCGAAGATCGCATCAAATTCTTAGGATATATTCCAAATGAAGAGCTTCCTTTACTTTATCAAGCCAGCACGATGTTTATCTACCCATCGCGTTATGAAGGTTTCGGGCTTCCTGTGCTGCAGGCTATGGCGGCAAGAACACCTGTGATTACGACGAAGTTAAGTTCAATTCCCGAAGTCGCAGGTGATGCAGCTCTTTATATCGATCCGGACAATCCAGTCGAACTTGCTCGAGCCATCAAGGAGATACTCTCAAATCATGATCTAAGACTTTCATTGATTAACTCTGGAATGAAACGTGCTGCTGCGTTTTCATGGGAACGGACTGTTCATGAAACTATTGACGTCTATCGAGAAGCATTGCTGCTACACAAGAAAGAATAATTATAAAAATGGAAAATGCAAAAATATCTGATCAATCTGAGGATTAATAAAATGAAAAAGGAACCATTTAATCCAACCATATTTTATGCTAATCCATCTTTTATTCGTCGATATCAATCAAAATATGCTAAAATTTTCTTGCCAGGAGAAACTGTACTCGATGTCGGCTGTGGAAGCGGAATATTCTTAGAACTTCTGCAGGAGCGGCAAGTAAATGGCATAGGAATAGATACATCTGCCGAGGTTCTTAGGGATGGCATAGCGAAAGGTCTCCATATTGAACATGGCGATGCACTTTCTTATCTCAAAAAAAAGAAGAACCTATATGACGGGATAATGCTGAGTCACATCATAGAACACCTTCATCCGCCGGATCTGATCAATCTTTTAGAACTAGCAAACAAACGACTTAAACCGAATGGACGAGTTATTGTTATAACACCAAATTTCAAGGATATCGACGTTGCGACATCAACCTTCTGGTTAGATATCACACATGTCCGCCCGTACCCTCTTCCTTTGCTTAAACAATTATTCGAATATTCCGGCTTTTCCGTTGTCTCGATGGGAAATGATCCAGACACTGGAGGCGGTAGACCTCCATACAGTCGAGTTCTTTCATTCATTCGGTATATATATAGAAAAATCAGATTCGGCCAATATTCTGGAAAAGGCGATATATTTCTGATTGCGAAGAAAATAGGATAAGGTACCGTCGAATATAAGCCGTTTAGGAAACAGTAGCTTGAGTAATTACAAAAAAGATTCTCCCTTAGCAAACTTTCTTATAGGAATAATATCGACTCCTAAATCAAGGTTAAAATCATATTTCACGACTCTTCATCGTTTATTCCGTAAGTGAGAGCCACACCACGCGCACAAGCGATGAAGTCCCGCATCTTATAGCGATCTTTTTTACCTGGTTGTATTTCAATTCCAGCTTGCACATCGACACCATATGGCTGTACAAAACGAACTGCATCTTCGATGTTGCTCGTATTAAGATTCCCCGAAAGAATAACACGTCCATATTCTTTTGCTTTAATCGCGATATCCCAGTGATATTCTTTGGGAAGTTGATTTCCCGCTTCTTCGTTTTGAGCCTTCAAGAGATAGGCATCTACTAAATAATTTCGCATTACCTCTATATCGAACGATTTGTTCAACTGAAACTGTTTAATGACACTTACATCGAAGTCCACAAGATCATCGGGTCCATTATTTCCCAAAAGTTGTACAGCGCTGAGCGGTACTTTCTTTAAAATACTCTGAATATATCGAGTACTGGCGTTTTCAAAAACTCCAATTTTAGAAATGTGTTCCGGTAGATTAGAAATAATTGATGCCGCCCTTTCTGGAAGAACGTATCGCTGGTCAAACTGGCTGAAGACAAAGCCAACCGCATTTGCACCAAATGAACATGCCAGTTCCGCATCTGCAAGATTAGTAATGCCGCAAATTTTAATAAATAATTCTTGCAACGGAAACATTGTCATTCCTCGACAACATTTGATTTGATGGATGGACTTACTTTTACTTGCCGAATACGCCGTGCGCTCTTGGTCAGAATTGTAAAGACAAAGTTCTCTGTCTTAATTTCTTCATTGACCTCCGGAAGTTTTCCAGTAATTTTTTGCAGGTAGCCAGCTAAAGTTTCATAATCCGGAGCTTCAGGTAATTTAGCTCGGAATTGAACGTTAAAATCTGCGATTGAAAGAGCCGCATCTACAATGACCGAGCCATCGCTGGCTTGTTCTACCGATTTACGCGTTTCATCGTACTCATCAAGTATATCTCCAACTATTTCTTCAACAATATCTTCCATTGTCACGATGCCTTCAGTCCCGCCATATTCATCGACAACAATGCCAATGTGTACTTTGTTCTGCTGAAACTCCCGCAAAAGTAAACTGATTTTCTTTGATTCAGGTATGAAGTGCGCGGGCCGAACAATATCCTGCAATATAATAAGCGAGCGATGTTCAAGTAAGCTCAACAAATCCTTACTATATATTACGCCGATGATATGATCTATTGTTCCTCTATAGACTGGCAGCCGTGAGTATCCTTCTTCAATGACCTTGCGAACAAGCACATCCCGCGGAATGGAAATATCTAGCGCAACAATATCCAGACGCGGCACCATAATTTCTTTTGCTGTTATATCAGAGAATTGCAGAACACTTTTAATTAATTCATGTTCTGTCTTATCGATTGTGCCGCCTAAAGAACTAGCATCGATGACTTGCTTCAACTCGTCTTCCGAAAGTGTGGTTTGGAGCAAGCCGCCTTTGATGAGTGCATCGCGTATTATTTTTTTTACAGATTTCATCGCTTGATTAATTAATAAATTATTTCTTCCAAGAACAATCCTTTTGCCGGGGCAGACATTCCTGCAACCGATCGATCTTTTGCTTCCAGAATATTAGCAAAATCTTCTATTTTTGTGTGACCCCGCCCCACATTCACCATCGTTCCAACCAATGTCCGAACCATCCCATGCAAAAATCGATTTGCGGTTATTTCGAACATTAACAATCCGTCTTTTTGCCTCCACTCTGCAGAACTTATCGTGCAACGATGTTGATGCAAATCGGTTTCCACCTTGCAAAATGAACGAAAGCCGTGCTCGCCGATTATTTGTTTGGCGCATGTTTGCATCAGCTTAAAATCTAATTTCTGGAATACTTGCCAGCAGTAATTACGCTGAATCGCTGTTGGTTCTTGACTGATAAAATATGTATACCGTCTGCTTTTTGCGTCGTGCCGAGCATCGAAATCTTTCGAAACTTCCGCCGCGTCGCGAACTACAATATTGTGCGGAAGGACAGCGTTCATGCTCTTAGCGAGCAAATCAATTTCAACATCTTGTTCTATATTGAAGTTTGCAACCTGTCCGCGAGCATGCACACCGGCGTCCGTTCTACCACCTCCTGTTATCCGGATTTCCGATTGAAGTATTTGTTTGATTGCTTTCTCAATCTCTTCTTGAACAGAACGACCATTTATTTGGAATTGCCAGCCGACATAGTTTGTGCCATCATATTCAATTATTAACCGGACATTTGGCATGTGTTGCGTTAGAAATTTGTCGAGATGCTTAAACCAACACCGTCGAGATGTGTGCCGCTGTTCAATGTAAATGTTTGAATTTCTATTTTATCCAACATTGAAAGTGACTTGTTATATGCAGCGGCTTTTCTACCTGCAGAAAATGCTGAGAAGAGATGATTTACTACGATTGCACCAATTATAAATTTTGCGTTATTTTTTATTTGAGCACTACTGATGCGTAAATCCTTAAACTGTGTTCGGTTGGCATCTGAATCCCACTGCCATTTGTATTGGTCTGCTGTATATACAAGATCATACTCACGGTTTCTCAACTTCGCCTGGTTGTATTCATCCGTTGTATTGAAGTTGCCGATGTTCACAGAATATTGATCGTCTTTATTATCGAAGTTTGCACCGGCGTGTTGATTCGCAAATGTTTGAGCATCTTGCTGCAGCCAATTCGCGTGCATGTAAAATCCGCTGTAGGCAAGCCACAAACCGCCTTCTGCGAGGAGATTGTACTTTCCTGATTCAAATGATCCTGCATATAATTCTCCCATTCCCGGAAGAATGAGCGAGGCAACAACCGCCAACACAACCGATTTCTTGGATTCGGAAGAACCCGAATAATCTAAATCAATTGGTGTAATTACTTTGCTCTGCATATCCTTAGCCATCAACGCTGACATCGGCCGTATTTGAGCATATTGTTGCTGTATTAAGCAAAATAAAAATGTGGCTATGACAAAGAACCGTTTCATATAGAATCTCCAGTTAGATTGCAATGCGAATCGCAGATGTTATATGCGGCTCTGTTATTATTCCAATACATTTTTCAGTAGATGCTTCTTGAATTGTAATGTCAAGAATTTTATTTGCTAAATGGAAATCTGATTTCACATCGACTCTAATGTATTCTTCTGTCAATCCCGAGATCGATCCATCCGAATTAACAGATTCAAAAAGAACAGGAATAGTTTTTCCAATAAAACTATGATAAAAATCACATCGTTTCTGATCGCTCAACTTATGCAATCTCTTGCTCCTCTCCGCTTTTAAATCCGGATCTATCTTCTGAGCAAACTCTGATGCAGGGGTATTTGGCCTTTCTGAATAACTAAACACATGGAAATATGTAACTGGAAGATTTAAGAGATATTTGTATGTTTCCTCAAATAACTCATTACTCTCTCCGGGAAATCCGACAATAACGTCAGTACCAATGCCTGCTTCCGGAATATGAGATTTTATTCGTTCAATTCTATCCATGTAGACTTTGGTTAAATATCTTCTTTGCATCAATCGTAGAATTGTATCAGACCCCGATTGCAATGGCATATGCCAATGGTTGCAAAGTTTTTTCGCACCAAACCAGAAATCAAGCAGCTCATCTGTCAACAAGTTCGGTTCAATAGAACTGATTCGAATACGCATCAACCCATCGACAGTCGTAAGTTGTTTGAGAAGTATGAGAAGATTTGTGCCATCGCTTCTGCCATAATCTCCAACATTCACACCTGTCAGTACGATTTCTTTATACCCTAATTCGACAGCTTCTCTTGCTTGCCGAACAATTTCTGAGATAACAGGACTTCTGCTTTTACCTCGCGCCAATGGAACAGTACAATAAGTACAGGAATAATCACATCCATCTTGCACTTTCAGAAATGCGCGGGTTCGTTCTTTAAATCCTACTGATGATGCTAATCCGAATTCGTTCGCTTCGCCAATATTAGAAACTAAAATATCGGCGCGTGTTTTCTTTTTACCATTATCAATATAATTAAAGAGAGAGAATTTATCCTGTGTTCCCAAGACTAAATCCACTCCTTGGATTGCCGCAAGTTGTTCCGCCTGAAGTTGATCATAACATCCAACGACGGCAACGAATGCATTGGGCGAATGGCGTAATGCACGCCGCACCAATTGACGGCATTCGCGATCGGCAGAAGCGGTCACACTACAGGAATTGATCACCACAACATCTGCATTGTCATCAATACCTACCACATTGTATCCATTGCCTGTGAATTGTTTTCCAATGGTGGCAGTTTCTGCGTAGTTGAGTTTGCAACCGAGAGTATGTAATGCAATGCGCTTCATAAAGAAAAAGAGCAGCCCGTCCAGATTTCTCAGGGCAGACAACTCTTTTCTCATTTGCCTTAAGCGTTAGTTTGAACCTTCAGGAGTAGATTCATCCTTACTTTCAAAAGATAGTTCATCCGGCATTTTCTCTACTTCGGGGGGAGTCGAGACGACATCTTTCATAGTCATTGGTGTCAGCTTATGGC
>JBEKLV010000191.1:0-6113 GCA_050008835.1 Bacteroidota bacterium
ATCAATATATCTGGGATTTGTATATGGATCGTATGGCGCTGGATTACAAAAAGAAAGTATTGAAAGACCCAGCATATCATGATAAGATGACAACACTTGTGGAATTCGCACGAGGCGGTGAAAATGCTATTCATCATGCATTGACATTTCTTTCGGATGAGATGCTCAGCAGAGCTTCGTTGGTGTATATAAAAGTACCGTATGAAGAATCTGTCCGCAAAAATCGTAGACGCGCGCGACCCGGTCAGGAAGATTCTATTCTCTATCATTCATTGCCGGATGAGAAGATGGAGTTTTATTATAAGACAAACGATTGGGAACAATTGGTAGCGAAGGATCCAAATTTCATCGAAGTGCGGGGACACAAGATTCCATATTGTGCATTTGAAAATATGCCGGAGAAGACAATGGAACCGGCCCTCATCGCTCCCGAGCTTGAGCGCGTAATGAATAAACTATGGAGCTTGCAAAGGTAGCATCCGATCAACAAATCGGATGTTGATGGAATCTGGTCACGAACCGGATTCCATCAATTAATGCCCGGATCTTCCTTTCGGCATCACGTTCCAAAGACGGGACATCACATAAGCACCGATGAGTGCAAATGGAATCGGTGCCCAATGCCACGCTTCCCAGCCCCAATTTGTAGTGATGTAACCGACACCCATTCCAACAAAGGCACCTGCAAGGTATTGCATTCCATCGAATAATCCGGCAGCTGTTGCGACAGCTTTTTTCCCGCCAAAGTCCATTGATGCTGCACCGCCGATCATTCCATGTGCACCATTTACACAGAAAGAAAGAAGTACGAGGCAGCACGCCGCCATCACAGGACCGAAGTTGAAAATATCTGATATACCGAAGAGAGCGAGGATTATTGCCATTCCAAGAAATCCAAACGTGATCACTGGTGCCCGTCGTCCGCCAAACGTGCGATCGGAAGCGATACCAAACACAAACCCGCCTGCGATGCCTGCAAGCGCGATACCCCACGTCGCGATGATATAGGGAAGATAAGTCGCGAAGTGGGCCTTGTCTGCGCCAAAGAAATCCACAAAATATTTTGGCCACCAGGCATCCACTACACTTCGTCGCACGAAACCAATCATCATTGAACCGAGTGCGATCATCCACATAACACGCGATGCAAAAACTTTACTGAGAACATACTTGATAGAAGAAGGCTTGCCATCACTGTCTTCTGGATCGTCACCGGTTTCAAAGTCACCCAATTCTGCGTCTTTAGGTGAATTGTACATGAAATAATAATTGATAACAAAGAGCACTAAAACGCAAGCACCTGGAATCCAAAATGCGTACTGCCACGGGAAAAAAAGTAAAATAAGCGGCACACCCTGAAATGCCAACAGTAACCCCAAGCGAATCAGCACACCGAAAATTCCAGCGAAGGTACCTCGCTCGCGCACGTGGAACCATTGCGCGTTAACTTTTACAATCGAAAGTGCGCCGAACGATTGGAAGAATCCATTTAATCCCCAGACAATTGCCATCAATGTAAGAATCATTCCGCCTGATAATCCGAATTTAAGAGATGCAGGAATAACCACATGGCGTGCCATGCTGATTCCTTCCCAGACTGCCGGAGAAATAACAGCGAGACCAGCAAGGCCGAATAGAAAATTCATAATTGCAACGCCGATGGCTCCGAAGAGGAATGCTTTTTTCCCGCCGATGCGATCAGCAAAAGGACCATTCAAAACGACAGAAAGTCCATACACAAGCGGCATGATCGTTTCGAATACACCGAGATCTGTATTCTTCCAGCCAAGTAAGTCTGCCAGAGCGGGGGCGACCGCGGTATAATTATAACGCGTCATGTAGAAGAATGCATATAGAACTCCGAGAGACATCCAGTTGATAACGCGTTGCTTGCGGAATTCGGGACTGAGAACGGGGCGATCAGTCGATGTCATAAGATTCCTTGTTGTAGTTCTCTATTGAATATCGTTGTTAGAACAATTGAAAATGATAATTGACAGCAAAGCGTAAAACAAAACCAGATAAGTCTAACGAAAAATTGGGCCAGGTTTGGCCATTGCCCGTGACGTTGTTCACCTTACCTAAAAAATATCCAGTCACTAGCATAATAGACCAATTTTCTGTCATAAAATATTGTGCACCGAGCATAAACCGATAGGCAGTTGTGGAACCAGTCTTGTTGAAATCTTGTCCATAGTAATTTTCCATAACTTCGGTAACCGAAATGGATCCGACATCGAGGCTGCCAAACAAGGATAGATTCTGAATCGATTCAAGCGGCAAGCTTCCACGGATCGATCCATAGAAGAAAGTGCTATTTATCTGATCACCTGTCGGTTCGACTGCACCGGCGGCATAGACTGTCGTGGCCTTCGATGTAAAGAAAAATTCGTATCCGATACTTTCCTGGATATACCTATTTACGACCCATCCTCCTTCTGCTCCAAAAACTATACAAGTGACAGAAGGACGGGATCCGTCGGACAGATGGAATTGATTTTTCCAATCTGTCAATGAAGGATAAAGTCCGCTTGTATTGAACTGGAGATAGAGACTGCTCTTTGAGCTTTCGGTTTGTTCAGTCTGCGATTGATCTTGATAGATACGTGTGCTGACTTTATCGGCAGGTGATTGACAAAACAACACTTCTTTTGGTTCACTTACCTGTGAATATGATATTCTGAAAAAGATGATAGGAATTAAATAAAAGACATGTCGGCTCATGATATTATTTTATTGAATCAGATGTCACGGTCCATACCGTGACACCATTGGTATTCAGAAGCTTAGTTCCCCATTAACAAATGGGGACTATAGTGAGTCGAATTAAAACTACAAAATCTCTTTTGCCGTTTTTACTACGTTCTCTACAGTAAATCCGAAATGCTTGAAGATCACGTCTACTGGCGCAGAGGTGCCGAACGAATGCATGCCGATGATTCTTCCGCTGTCTCCGACATATTTTTCCCAACCCATTGTTATGAGCGCTTCAACCGCAACACGCTTTTTCACATTTGGCGGAAGAACGGAATCGCGATACTCTTTCGATTGCCGCTCGAACAATTCCCATGACGGCATACCCACTACGCGGGCTTTAACGCCTTCCTTCACTAATTGCTCGTAAGCTCCAAGCGCAAGTTGGACTTCGGAACCGGTGCCGATGAGAATAAGATCCGATGTTGAGGAATTCTCGACGAGAACGTATGCTCCTTTCGTAAGGTTATCCGCGGATGGATATTTTGTTCTATCAATGGTCGGTAGTTTCTGCCGCGTTAGCAGCAACGCAACGGGTCCGGTTTTATATTCGATTGCAAATTTCCATGCGGCAACTGTTTCATTTGCATCTGATGGACGCAGAGAAATCATATTTGGAATGCAGCGCAATGCTGCAAGCTGTTCAACCGGTTCGTGCGTTGGTCCATCTTCGCCGACACCGATACTATCGTGCGTGAAAACGTAAATCGGCCGAATGTTCATAATGCAAGCAAGCCGGATTGATCCGCGCATATAGTCTGAAAAAACAAAAAATGTTCCGCCGTAAGGAATAATGCCATCCGTTACAGCCAAGCCATTCATAATACCGCCCATCGCATGTTCGCGTACGCCGTACCGCAGGTACCGTCCGCCGTAATTGCCGGGTTGAAACTCGCCCATACTTTTAACAAAAGTGTTATTCGATGGCGCTAGATCAGCAGAGCCACCGATCATCGACGGAAGAAATGGGGCGATAGCATTCAATATCTTGCCTGATGCTTCGCGTGTTGCCATCGCATCGGTGAATGTTGGTAATGCTTTTTTCCAGTTTTCGCCAAAATTTCCCTGATGAATATTTTCAAATTCAGCAGCTAACTCAGGAAATTTCTGTTTATATGCATCCGATTTCTCGTTCCACTTTGCTTCTTTCTTCTTTCCGATTTCAATTGCTTTGCGGAATTGAGCGAGCGCTTTCTCTGGAATGTAAAACTGCTTTTCCGGATCCCAATGATAAAATTCTTTTGTTAACTTAATTTCCTCTTCACCGAGTGCCGAGCCATGAACTTCAGCAGTATCTTGTTTGTGCGGACTTCCGAAACCAATATGCGTTCGTACCATAATAATAGAGGGGCGGCCTTTTTCTTTCTTGGCGCGTTGAATAGCATTGTCAATTGCTTTCAGATCATTACCGTCTTTTACTTTTTGAACAAACCATCCGTATGCCTCGAATCGTTTCGCTCGGTCTTCCGTAAATGCTATCTCGGTAGGTCCATCAATACTGATATGATTGTCATCGTAAAGATAAATAAGATTGTCCAACTTCAAATGCCCGGCAAGTGATCCTGCTTCAGAGGTAATGCCCTCCATTAAATCGCCATCGCCAAGCGTTGCATAAATATTATAATCGACGATTTTAAATCCAGGTCTATTATAGCGAGCAGCTAAGTATTTTTGAGCAATAGCCATACCGATGCCGTTAGTAAATCCTTGTCCCAATGGACCAGTGGTGACTTCCACACCATCGGTGTGGCCATATTCAGGATGACCCGGAGTTAGGCTTCCAAGTTGGCGAAAGCTCTTTAAATCATCCAATGAGACTTTATATCCCGTAAGATGGAGAAGACTGTACAGCAGCATCGAACCATGTCCACCAGAAAGAATGAATCGGTCGCGATTCTGCCAATGCATATTAGCTGGATTGTGGTTGAGGTGTTTAGTCCAAAGTACGTACGCCACAGGTGCCATACCCATTGGCATACCGGGATGCCCGGATTTTGCTTTTTGAACGCCATCCATCGCAAGTGTGCGAATTGTGTTGATGCAGAGTTGATCTAAAGTTGATGACATGCTATTCTCTCCAAGGGTTTTCTTTTAATGAAATTTAATCAAGTAACAATAAGATAGTGAAGCTTTTTAGAAATTCAAAACCAAGGCCTATTTGCTTGCAATAAGTTTTACAGAGATGTATCTTCTGCTATGAATAATTGGCCGATGACATGAAAAATGGATCAACGATACTCGTAGTAGATGACGAAGATATCCATCGCTTGATTCTTAAACGGGTATTGGAAAATAAAGGGTATGTAGTATTAGACGCTTCCAATGGTGCCGAGGGATTAGAAGTAATGCGAACTTTGAAAGTCGATCTGGCGATTGTTGATTTGGAAATGCCAGTAATGGACGGGATGGAGTTCACAAAGTGGGTGAAGGAAATAAATCCTGATTTTCCGGTGATCATTGTAACTGCGCATGCGTCAAATTTTTCTCCGCAGGATATTCTTGCTGCGAATGTCGAGGCCTTAATCCAGAAACCGATATTGCCAGATGAATTGTTAAGGATTGTTGAAAATATCTAAAGATGATCGAAATAAATTGAAATGGAAAGGCTCTGGTATATCCAAAGCCTTTGTTATTTAGGTGCCAATATTCTTATTGATAATCCTTAGTCATGCAAGAAGTTTTGCTGCCGATTCAATCCGGTACGAGTGCGTCAGCTTTGCACTTGCCGAGAGAATCGCTGAGACAGAGCAATACTTCGATACCGATAGATCGATTGCGCGTTCCACATCCTCTGGTTTGATACCGTCACCGTAGAAAACGTATTCAACGTGAATCACTGTGAATATTTTTGGATGTTCGCCTCGCTCGATTCCCTTCACATTGCATTCGTAGCCTATCATCGGTGATTTTTTCTTCTTGAGTATGGGAATGACGTCCATCGATGTACATCCGGCAAGCGCCATCAGCACCAGTTCTTTCGGTGTTGATGCGCTGCCGTTGCCGCCGACATCCGTTTTTGCATCCATTATCACCCAATGATTAGACTCAGCTTTGGCGGCAAATGTGTTCCCTTTAAGTTGCTTGAGGAAAATTTCTTTAGTCATATGTTAACTTCTTAAATAATTATTGATCGATTGCGCATGTAAAAAAGGTGTCTGTGATTTTGCGCCTAATAGGATATGGACAAAAGAAAAAAGATTGCGATGAATATAAGGATTGAGAATTCGTATCTGTTAGTTGAATCGTTGTATCAACTGCTGTTTATAATCCGAATTCAAATAATCCACAAAGTTGCGCGATAAAGTTGATTTACCGAGTCAATAGTCAGGAAGTGGAGGTTATTCACTCAATTGGATCTA
>JBEKLV010000192.1:0-6105 GCA_050008835.1 Bacteroidota bacterium
TAAAAACACAGCATCGCAAATTCTCGGCATCAGTCTCAAAACGCTTTACACAAAAATTCAACAATACAACTTAACGAAACCATAGCAGAGCTTTCAATCTGCTCTTTCGGTTTGCACAGTGGTTTCCAGAATTCTGGCAACACGACTATGCATATTTATCTCCTCCGACACGGCGATGCTTCTTCCGATTCGCGAATTGACGACAGTGAACGTCCGCTAACTGATCTTGGAGTACACCAGGCAACGATCGTCGGCACACTTTTCCAACGAATGAATATCGTTATCGATGTAGCAATCTCAAGTCCGCTCAAACGCGCACAACATACCACATCTATCGTTCTGTCAAACATCAATAAAAATCAGATTATTTACAGTGAATTATTGATGAACGGATCCGATCCACAGCAGCTATTCAAACAGCTTAATAAACTCAAAGCATCGTCAGTGCTTCTTGTCGGACACGAACCCTATTTAGCTGAAACAATTTCATTACTTATTGGTGGAAATCGAAGCGCGGAGATAGAAATGAGAAAATGCAGTTTGGCATTAGTGGATATATCAATTCCGATTCATCAAGGTACTGGATTGTTAAAGTTTCTTATACCTGTAGAAACAATAGTTTAATCTTTCAAACATAACTTGGGGAAAATAAATGGAACTAAAAACATTCAAAATTGAAAAACCTGAAGCAACTAATTTCATTCTTGGGCAATCGCATTTCATTAAAACAGTGGAAGATATCCACGAAGCTATCGTGCAGACAAATCCGCAAATGAAATTCGGCCTCGGATTTTGCGAATCATCCGGTATGGCGCTTGTCCGCTGGACCGGCAACGACGATGCACTTATCGAGCTGGCAAAGAAGAATGCTATGGAGCTTTCCTGTGGACACTGCTTCATTTTATTTGTGGAAAATGGTTTTCCAATAAATATTCTTAATGCGATAAAGAATCTTCCGGAGGTCTGCAACATTTTCTGCGCTACTGCAAATCCAGTAGAAGTCATTATCGCAGAGACCGAACAAGGCCGTGGCATTATCGGCGTCGTCGACGGTGAAAAATCAAAAGGTATCGAGACCGAGAATGATATTAAATGGCGTAAAGACTTTTTGCGTAAGATCGGGTATAAATTGTAATTACGCAACAGAAAATCGTGATAACTCGTGATACTCTCATTCGCAGGAACGGTTGGATCCGCCACAATGGACAATTCCTGCCATGCGATCAACATGGACACAAAAAAATATGCCATGAACTTGATTTAACTGAAGAGGATGCCGAGCGAAACGGATGGATTAAAATTGCTTGGGATGGGAATGGTCTTGAACTACGTATTAATCCATCGTCGGAACCGACACAAGACCAATTGGATACACTGTGGGATTGGTGTGTTATTCATCAAGATAAATTCGGATTGAACGCTAAAGAAATATTTGAACGCTTCAAGAAATCATTACTATAATTTGATGACTACTTGATGAAAATTTTCAACACACACTTTCTCTTTACGCTTTATTCCTTTATACCACTTTCGTAATTATCGAAAGGCGGAGTTATGAAAATAAAACGACGTAATATTCGTGCACCGCGCGGCACGCGACTCACCTGCAAGGGTTGGATTCAGGAAGCCGCTTTGCGGATGCTCATGAACAATCTCGATCCGGAAGTTGCTGAAAAACCACAGGAATTGATAGTCTATGGCGGCACAGGAAAAGCCGCCCGCAACTGGCAATGCTTCGATGCAATTGTCGAAAGTCTAAAGAATTTAGAGAATGACGAGACATTGCTTGTCCAATCCGGCAAGCCAGTCGGCATCTTCAGGACACATGAAAATGCACCGCGCGTTCTCATCAGCAATTCTATGCTTGTGCCAAAATGGGCAACATGGGAAGAATTCCGCCGGCTAGAGGGTCTTGGCCTGACGATGTACGGACAAATGACAGCGGGAAGCTGGATATACATCGGCACGCAGGGAATTTTGCAGGGAACATACGAGACATTTGCTGCAGCTGCGGCGAAACATTTCGGGAAAAATCTTGCCGGCAAATTCTTGCTCACTGCAGGACTTGGTGGTATGGGCGGAGCGCAACCCCTCGCAGCAACAATGAACGGAGCCGCCTGTCTTGTTGTTGAGGTCGATCTTCAGCGTATCAAGCGTCGCCTTGAAACAAGCTACTTAGACACAATGACAAATAATCTCGATGATGCCCTTGCACAAGTTCGCGCGGCAAAAGAAAAGAAAATTCCTTTATCTGTAGGTTTGCTTGGAAATGCGGCAGAGATCATTCCAAAAATTGCAGTGGGAAAATTCCTACCAGATATAGTTACCGATCAGACATCTGCTCACGATACTCTTAATGGCTATGTGCCTGCAGGTATGCTTCATGCAAAGGCGATCGAACTTCGAAAAAAAGATCCACAAAAATATATTGCCCTCGCCAAAGCATCCATCGCTGATCATATGAAAGGTTTGCTGAAACTGAAGCAGAAAGGTGCCATTGTTTTCGACTATGGAAATAATATTCGCGGTGAAGCATTGGCAAATGGCGTGAAGAAGGCGTTTGATATTCCCGGCTTTGTTCCCGAATATATTCGTCCACTTTTTTGTTATGGCAAGGGTCCATTCCGGTGGGTTGCTCTTTCCGGCGACCCTGAGGACATCTATCGCACAGACCAGGCAGTTACGGAAACATTTCCGGAGAATAAACAGCTATGCACCTGGATTAACAAAGCTCAAAAAGAAGTCGAGTTTCAAGGATTGCCGGCACGTATCTGCTGGCTTGGTTACGGTGAGCGGGCGAGAATGGGAAAGATATTCAACGACCTTGTTGCCAATGGAGAAGTAAAAGCACCAATTGTCATTGGCCGCGACCACCTCGATTGCGGTAGTGTTGCATCGCCAAATCGCGAAACAGAAAAAATGCTTGATGGTAGTGATGCTATCGCAGATTGGCCAATTCTCAATGCACTGCTTAATTCAGCGGGCGGTGCAAGTTGGGTAAGTGTTCATCACGGTGGTGGAGTTGGCATCGGTTTATCTATCCACGCTGGAATGGTTGTTGTCGCCGATGGAACCAAGGAAGCCGAAGTGAGACTGCAAAGAGTATTGACATACGATCCTGGTTTAGGCATTGTTCGCCACGCTGATGCTGGATACAAACGTGCAATTGACAATGCAAAGAAATGGTCAATCAAGATTCCCAAACAATAAATTGAAAAGGAGATCCCTGGACATTTCTTACGCAAGTCCCGTCTCACCAATTATTAAACGTTACCACGATCATCCCTTCCCTTCGCGGTGAGCAACATTATCGCGCGCAATGCAGAGAACCACACCTCTTATTTTTTTACTTGACAACACCACGCATGTTTATTATATTATGTATGTGCATACATACATATATCAATATACACAACTGTCTTTGTGGGCAGGGGGAATGAGCATGAATAAGAAAATCGATTTTCCTTTGTTGTCAATAATCATATTGACAGCTTCCTTGATATGTTATGCTCAACAAAAGGAGACCTTACTAAGGGGCAATGCTCAGGAGGAGGCAAAACAGTTTATCCAACTGTTGATAAATGGAGATTTTACAGATGCAGTAAAGAACTTTGATGCTACCATGAGAGGAGCACTCCCTCCAGCGAAGCTTCAAGACGCATGGGAATCTCTTAATATATACGTTGGATCATTCAAGAGGCAAATCAGTGTTCGAACTGAAAAGTTTCAACAATATGATATTGCATTTGTTACATGCGAATTTGAGCGGGCTACTCTCGATGCAAAAGTCGTATTTGATAGTACAAGACAGATTTCAGGCCTATTTTTTGTCCCAAGCCAATCTACTCCAAAACTCGAGGTACCTGCATCTCCAGTAAAGGATACTCTTCGAGAAAAGGAAGTGCTAGTCGGGACTGGAGAGTGGGCTGTACACGGAACGGTCAGTCTCCCGAAAGGACCGGGGCATTTCCCGGCAATAGTACTTGTTCATGGTTCAGGACCTCAAGACCGAGATGAAACTATCGGTCCAAACAAACCATTCCGAGATTTGGCAGACGGTTTGGTTTCCAAAGGGATAGCAGTCTTGCGTTATGAAAAGCGCACGAAGGAACATGCGAATCAATTCTCATCTATGAAGGACAGTATTACCGTTAAAGAAGAAACAATCGAAGATGCACTCTTGGCTGCTTCATTGTTAAGGAAAGTTGAGAGAATAGATCCCAAGAAGGTTTTCGTTCTTGGGCATAGTCTTGGTGGCATGCTGATTCCAAGAATCGGAACCCTCGACTCGAACGTTGCCGGGCTCATCATTCTGGCGGGGGCTAGTAGACCCATGGAAGATATAATCCTAGAACAGATGTCTTACATTTTCTCCCTTGATGGGACAATTTCCGAAAGTGAAAAAACACAACTCAGTAAAATCAAGTTGCAAGTCGCCCGGGTGAAAGACCGGACATTGTCTACTGCCATGCCATCGATAGATCTCCCCCTTAGCATTCCAGCCAAGTACTGGTTAGACCTGCGCGGCTATAATCCACCTGAAGTTGCCAGAAATTTGAAACAACCGATGCTTATATTACAAGGCGAAAGAGACTATCAGGTTACGATGGAGGATCTTGCAGGCTGGAGGAAATACTTATCTTCAAAGCCAAACGTGGAGTTCAAAACCTATCCGAGACTCAATCATCTGTTCATTGAGGGCGAGGGAAAGAGTACGCCAAAAGAATACAATGTGGAAGGCCATGTCGCGGAGATTGTTATCGACGATATTGCCGGATGGATTAAGAAGCAATAAATAATTGCGCATGATATATGAAAGTCCTTAACAACATCTTCATGGCTTTGAGCGATCCAACACGCAGGGAAATTGTTCGGCGTCTGAAAAAAAAAGATATGACTCCTTCCGAATTGCTTGAACGCATTCAAGTGACCCAGCCAACCCTGTCTCATCACCTAGATATTCTTAAGCGTGCCGATTTGATCGAGGGAACCAGAGAAGGCCAGTTTATTCGATACGCATTGAACATGACTGTTTTCGAGATGGCGATTGAATTTATGATGACAACGACAACAAGGAGAAAATAAAATGAAATGGTCTTTGAAACGAGAATTTTTTCCATTCGTTATTCTGCTCATTCTCACATGTGTTACAATTTATTACTACCCAAGTCTGCCTGATAAGATGCCGATTCACTTTGACGCTAAAGGCAACATCAATGGTTGGGCAGAAAAAAATATTTTCTTCGCTGTAAATTTCGTTACGATGTTAGGTTTGTACTTCCTCATCACCTTCATACCATTTATCGATCCTCTGCGGAAAAAGATCGAATCCAAATACGGTCTTTTGCTCCTTTTTCGGGATATCGTGATAGGATTTTTTGCTTTCGTCTTTGGCATCTGCATTTTCGCAGCTTTTGAAGGAAAAGCCCGTGCGGATTTTTTAGGCGCCGGATTGGGAATTTTGTTTTTCCTCATAGGTAATTACTTGCCTAAACTACCTCGCAATTGGTTTTTTGGAATCCGAACTCCATGGACATTGTCGTCTGAAGTAGTATGGAGGAAAACACACATCGTAGGCGGTTGGCTATTTGCGTCATCCGGCCTGATAATTATCATTCTTGCATTATTTAAAGTTTCAATTATTATTGGATTGTTTGTAATTCTTCCCGCTATTCTCGCGAGCTGTTTATTCTATCCTCTATATCTTTTTAAAAAACTGCAAAAAACAGATGAACTATGACCACTCGACAATCCTACTATTAATACGGTATCGAAACAAATCATTTGAATTCGCTATTTCCTTCTGCGGAATTATGATTCATCGAAAATCTTGATTCTTCACAATTATCTTCGTTATTTGCAATCCACCAAACGATTGGAAATCGTTCTATCATTTTATGAATCTTCTCCTCAAGAATATTAAGCAACTTGTTACGTTAAATTCAAATAGCATGCCGTTCAAATCCGGCAAAGAAATGTGTGATCTTAGCGTTATCGAAAATGCAACGGTGTTAATTGAAAACGGAATCTTCAAGTGGATTGGCCGAAACGCAGAATTCACGCAAACGGTGAATGAAGATATCGACATTATTGATGCTTCAGATT
>JBEKLV010000193.1:0-6086 GCA_050008835.1 Bacteroidota bacterium
CGTAATGGCATCGCATGGTTATCCGGATGAATACCAGATCGGTAAACAGATTTTTGGATTGGAAAAAATCAAAGCAGAAGATGGCGTTGTGGTGTTTCATGCTGGCACAAAGATAGAAGGAAGTGCAATCGTTACTTCTGGCGGGCGTGTGCTCGGAGTGACAGCGATCGGATTTAATAATGAATTGGAGCAGACAATCCGAAACGCGTATCGTTCGGTGGAAAAGATTACATTTGATGGCGCTTATTACCGCAGTGATATCGGCAAGAAAGCGCTGAAGCATTTAACTAGAAAAAAGAATAATCCATAAGGAGATAATATGAATATTCTTGTAACAGGCGGCGCGGGATTTATCGGATCGCATATAGCAGATGCGTACATCGCTGAAGGGCATAATGTTATTATTGTAGATAATTTGTCCGGAGGTGTTTTAGAGAATGTAAACCCGAAAGCGAAATTCTATCAACTCGATGTACGAAGTGAAAAACTGGAAGATGTGTTTCAGAAAGAAAAAATAGATGTGGTGAATCATCTGGCGGCGCAAATGGATGTGCGGCGGTCGGTGAGCGATCCAAAGTTCGACGCTTCTGTCAATGTTCTTGGCGGATTAAATATTTTCGAGTCTGCAAGAAAGCATCGGGTGAAGAAAATTATCTTCTCTTCTACCGGTGGTGCAATTTATGGTGAACAAGATTATTTTCCTGCTGATGAAGAACATCCCACGCGCCCGCTTTCTCCGTATGGCATCACGAAACTTTGTACAGAGAAATACCTCTTCTTCTACAAAGCTGTTTATGGAATCAATCATGTTATTCTTCGTTATGCCAATGTTTATGGCCCGCGCCAGAATCCACATGGTGAAGCCGGTGTCGTTGCTATTTTCTGCAATAAAATGCTAAAAGGTGAACAGCCCGTTATTAATGGCGATGGTAAGCAAACGCGCGATTACACGTTCGTTGATGACGTTGTGAAAGCGAATTTACTGGCTCTTATGTACGATAGATCAAATATTTATAACATAGGCACAAGCATTGAAACTGATGTGAATAAACTTTTCCTCGAATTGCGCACTCATCTTAATCCATCCTGTCCAGAACAACACGCTCCGGCAAAAGAGGGTGAGCAGCAGCGCAGTGTGATCAGTTTTAAGAAAATTGAGAGCGAACTTGGCTGGAAACCCACCGTACAATTAGAAAAAGGTTTGCAGGTAACAGCGGAGTACTTTAAGAAGAAATTTTCTAAGGGAAAGTAAATTCAATAAACCGTTGCGTTGTTCGGAATTATTCTCGAAATATTGTCTTACGATTTCTGAATTTCCAAATGTTATTTTCACATAACATCGAAGTGAAAAATGGATTTCTTGAAGCGCAAAATATCCCACCTCAAATTAATAATATTGCTCTTTTGTGTCTTTTCTCAGATTTTGATACTTGAAGTGCGCGCACAATGTGATGACAAAAAAAGTCCTGACGGCATTTCTTGGGACTTTGATGAAGAGAAGGATAAAGGATTTTCTATTGGAACATTTATATCAGATGCATTTACGCCGCAGATTATACTCGATACTAAATACGTCAGAGAATATGTTCGTGATGGACGGTTTCAAATTTTGCGCAGTCGGTGCGGCGATATGCGCGCTATCGACGCCATCTATTTGAAATCTTTAAAGATAGCAGATTACAATATTGCGCGCGCACTTTTTCTTTCTTTTATGGCTGTACTTGAACACCGAAAGATTGATGTCAGAATGCCGATCTTCAATTCGCTTGCATTGCCGCTTACGTTTGAAGATGATAGTATTTTCTTTACCCGTATGAAAAATCTTCCTATTCACGTATATCCTGATACACCGCCAGGTTCTTATGGAGATAAGGATAAACTTCAACATTTTTTTGGATCAGCATATCTTTCGTTTGCGTCCGAGTCGCCGGGATTGACGCATACAACTGGGGACTTTATTGAGTGGTTTGAAGCAAAGATCATTGTTGGAGGCACAGATGACCCGCGTGATAAACGCGCAAACAAACAGGGCAAAAGTTTCGGCCGTGATTTATTGGTAGTTAAGACATTACTTCCATCTGATTACTTGACTTTTCCGTATGAAGACAGTAAATAGATAATAGACTTTTTGCAATTAACACAGAAATCTAATTTTCGACAACTAAAATGAAAACTATTCTTATTGTCGATGATGACAAATCAGTTCGTGAATCACTCAAAATGATTCTTGAATACGATCGCTACGAAGTTGAGTTTGCCGAGAACGGTGAACAAGGGTTACAGAAACTTGACCGCTTGCCAGTGGATGTTGTGTTGCTGGATGTGAAAATGTCCGGTATGGACGGCATCGAAGTCTTGACAAAGATTCGGCAGAAGAATGAAAAACTGCCAGTGGTGATGATTTCTGGTCACGGGACTATTGAAACGGCAGTGGAAGCGACGAAGCTTGGCGCTTTCGATTTTCTTTCCAAACCACTTGACCGCGATAAACTTCTTGTAACCATTCGCAATGCGATACAACAAGCAAAACTTTCAGAAGATTACGAGAGGCTGCAAGAAAGCGTGGAAGGGAAGCGACGTATTATTGGCGGGAGCGAGAAGATAAAAGAGATACTTGCCGTTATCAATCAAGTGGCGCCTACGGATGCTCGCGTGTTGATCACCGGTGAAAATGGAACCGGGAAGGAACTAATCGCACACGCTATTCATCGTGCCAGCAAGCGTAATGCAAAACAGTTTGTGGAAGTCAACTGTGCGGCGATTCCTTCTGAAATGATTGAATCAGAATTGTTCGGTCATGAAAAAGGATCCTTCACCGGTGCTACGGCACAGCGCATTGGTAAGTTCGAACAGGCGGACAGTGGAACACTCTTCCTTGACGAAATTGGCGACATGAGTCTGCAGGCGCAGGCGAAAGTTTTGCGTGCATTGGAAGAAGGAAAGATAGAGCGCGTTGGTGGCAGCAAACTTATTTCTGTTGATGTTCGCGTTCTTTCGGCAACTAATAAAAAATTGGATGAGGAAATTGGCAAAGGAAATTTTCGCAATGATCTCTTTCACCGACTCAACGTCATTCCTATTCACGCGCCGGCTCTACGCGAACATCGGGATGATATTCCTATCCTCGTTCAATCGTTTATTGATGATGTTTGTTCACGGAACGGAATAGCGCGGAAAGCAATTTCCAATGACGCGATTAATGTTCTTCTTCAGCGTGATTGGCCCGGCAATGTGCGTGAATTAAAAAACGCAGTGGAACGTCTGGTCATTTTATCGCATGGCACTTCGATTGACATTACTGTGCTCGATGCGTTTGGCAGTACCGGCAGTGTGGATTTAGGATCACTCGATGTCAGCGGAACGTTTCAGGAATTCAAAGAACGCGCCGAAGCGGCATTCATTAAAAAGCAATTGGAAATTCATAAATGGAACGTTACCAAAACAGCCGAAGCTATGGAAATCCAGCGCAGCCATCTCTACACAAAAATGAAGCGTTACGGATTGGCTAAAGAAGGAGAAGCCGAAAGTAAGGAATAAACGCCGTCAATTTCTCGTTCTTGCATTTCAATCGATTTCTAACTAAATTTTATTTAGAGATTTGCATAAATCGAAATCGAATACTTATCTATTTTCTTGGAGGAATCACAATGGCAGTAAAAGTTGGAATTAACGGTTTTGGAAGAATTGGCAGACAAATTATCAATGTCATGGCAGACAAAGGATATCTAGGAAAGACGATTGATGTTGTAGCTGTCGTTGATGTGAGCACAGACGCAAAGTATTTTGCGTATCAATTGAAATATGACTCAATTCATGGGCATTTTCGCGGAACGCTCGGCAGTGAAAAGAGCAGCCCGTCAGTAGAAGCGGATGATGTTCTAGTCGTGAACGGCCATAAGATCAAATGTGTAATGGCTCAAAAAGAACCTTCACAGTTACCTTGGAAAGAACTCGGCGTTGAAATCGTGATTGAATCAACCGGTTTATTCACAGATTCCGAAAAGGCAAAGGGACATCTTGCTGCTGGTGCAAAGAAAGTAATTATTTCTGCGCCTGCAAAAGGCGATGTGAAGACTCTTGTTATTGGTGTAAATGATAACGAGTACGATCCTGCCAAACACTATATAATATCCAACGCGTCCTGCACTACAAATTGCTTAGCTCCTTTAGTGTATGTAATTATTAAGGAAGGTATTGGCGTTGAAACTGGATTAATGACTACAATCCATTCTACAACTGCAACTCAAAAAACTGTTGATGGTCCGTCAAAGAAGGATTGGAGAGGCGGTCGTGCAGCATCTAATAATATTATCCCGTCCACAACTGGTGCTGCAAAAGCTGTCGGAGAAGTTTTACCAGTCGTAAAAGGCAAAATGACAGGTATGTCTTTCCGGGTTCCGACTCTTGATGTATCGGTTATCGATTTAACATTTCGTTCGACACGCGACAGTTCGATTGAAGAGATTGATGGATTGATGAAGAAAGCGTCCGAGACTTATCTAAAAGGCATTCTCGGATATTGCACGGATGAAGTAGTCTCAACCGATTTCATCCACGACGATCGTTCTTCTATTTATGATTCTAAAGCAACATTGCAAAATAACTTGAAGGGCGAAAAGAGATTCTTCAAAGTTGTTTCATGGTATGACAATGAATGGGGCTATTCAGTTCGAACGGCTGATTTGACTAATCTCATTGCATCGAAACTGAAATAAGGTTCAGAAGTATTCAATCTTTATCTGCCCGGTGCACAAATACATCGGGCAGAGTGTTTTTTCTGCATCGGGCTGGCGACTTATCGGGTCGAAGCCCGTTTTTTATATATATAAAAGAGACTCCGGCTTTGCCGGAATAATTAAACATCCATCTCTTCACGGAGAAAACAATGAACAAGAAAACTGTGAGCGATATAAGCTTTACCGGCAAGCGTGTTATTATGCGTGTAGATTTTAATGTGCCATTGAAGAACGGCGTTATTCAGGACGACATTCGTATGCGCGCTGCACTTCCAACTATTAAATATATCCTTGATCAAAAACCAAAATATCTTGTACTAATGTCTCACCTCGGAGATCCGAAAAAAGATACTCAGAAGGCGAAAGAGAAAGCCGAGAAAGACGGCAAGCCATTCGATGAAGCAAAGTTTATCGAAGGCAAACATAAAATGAAACCGATTGTCGAACACCTCTCGCAACTTCTAAATAAACCAGTGAAACTTGCACCGGCAGCAATCGGTCCAGAAACGAAAGCTATGGTGAATGGATTGAAGGACGGCGAAATATTGATGCTGGAGAATACTCGTTTTCATAAACAAGAGACTTCAAAAGATCCGGCGGAACGCGAACAGATGGCAAAGGAACTCGCTTCTTATGGCGATATTTTCGTGAACGACGCGTTTGGCACTGCACACCGCGCGCATGCATCTACAGAAACTATTGCGCATTATTTGCCGGCTGTTGCAGGATTTTTGATGGAGAAAGAATTGGCGTATCTTGGCAAAGCAGTTGAGAATCCAGCGAAGCCGTACGTTGCGATCATCGGCGGTGCAAAAATATCCGGTAAAATCGATGTCATCCAAAACCTTATGAACAAGGTAGATGCACTACTCATTGGCGGGGGAATGATGTTCACGTTTTATAAAGCGCAAGGATTGGAAATCGGCAAATCATTATTAGAAGAAGATAAAATTGAATTGGCAAAGAAAATTCTTGATGAAGCAAAAGCAAAAAATGTGAGATTAATGCTGCCGGTCGATTGTATTGTATCCGATAAATTTGACAACACAGCGACGACAAAGACAGTGAAGATCAACGCCATTCCGTCCGATTGGATGGGAATGGATATCGGTCCAGAAACTATAAAGATGTATACTGATGAAATTATAAAAGCGAAAACGGTAGTGTGGAATGGGCCAATGGGTGTGTTTGAAATGTCGAACTTTGCAAAAGGAACCACTGCGGTGGCGCAGGCGTTAGTAGATGCAACGAAGAAAGGAGCCACAACGATTGTTGGCGGCGGAGATTCTGCGTCGGCAATAGCACAAGCCGGACTCGATAAAGCTGTATCGCACGTCTCAACAGGAGGTG
>JBEKLV010000194.1:0-6038 GCA_050008835.1 Bacteroidota bacterium
TTAATGAACAAATGGATGTTATCAAGCGCGGTACTTCGGAAATCATTCCGGAAGAAGACCTCGTCAAAAAGCTTGAGCACTCCATAAAAACAAATAAGCCACTCAACATTAAACTTGGCTGCGACCCAAGCCGTCCTGATTTACATTTAGGTCATTCTGTTGTTCTCCGAAAACTTCGGCAGTTTCAGGATCTCGGTCATATCGCAATTCTCATCATCGGCGACTTCACTGGAATGATTGGCGATCCTTCGGGAAAGAGCAAAACTCGCCCATCATTGACGCTTGAAGAGACACACCGCAACGGTCAATCTTATTTCGAGCAAGCCGAAAAAATACTTTCTAAACAGAGAGTATCGATGCAGTATAATTCCGATTGGCTGAATAAAATGCGTTTTGCAGATGTCATTCGTCTCGCCAGCAAGTATACAGTAGCAAGGATGTTAGAACGGGATGATTTTACAATTCGTTATAAAGCGGGCGAACCAATTAGCGTGCACGAATTTCTCTACCCTCTGGCACAAGCTATGGATTCAGTCGCTATCCATTCAGATGTTGAACTTGGCGGAACAGACCAGAAATTCAATCTTTTAGTTGGAAGAGATATTCAGCGGGAATATGATCAGGAACCGCAGGTTATTTTAACGATGCCGATCCTTGTCGGTACTGATGGTGTCGAGAAAATGAGTAAATCGTTAGATAATTATATTGGCGTAAGCGATTCACCGAAGGAAATATTTGGAAAAACGCTCAGTATTCCCGATAAATTAATTTATCAGTACTTCGAGTTGTTAACTGACGTATCAAAGAAGGAATTAGCCCAAATTAAATCCTCTTTGGAGAATATCAAAACCAATCCGCGTGATATAAAACGGCAGCTCGCGCGAACACTTGTGCGGATGTATCATTCTCAAACTTCAGCAGAGGACGCAGAAAAAGAGTTTGACAGAATATTTGTCCAAAAAAGCATTCCGGACAATATTGAAGAGTTCAAACTTAGTAAATCAGTCAATATTATTGCTTTGTTGACCGAGGCAAAACTTGCTGCTTCAAAAGGCGAAGCGCGACGCCTCATCGATCAAAGCGGTGTCAGTATCGATGAGGAACGAGTAACCGATCCCAACATGCTTGTGCCGGAAAAGGATGAGTTTATCCTCAAAGTTGGGAAGCGGCGTTTTCTAAAAGTTAAACGATAATTATTCACCATTTGGCGGAGAAAATAAATTGTTCACTCCCACTAAAATATTTTTTACAAAAGGCGTCGGACGCCATAGAGATTATCTGCAATCTTTTGAACTTGCCTTACGCGATGCGGGAATTGAAATCTGCAATCTCGTTTCTGTTTCCAGCATATATCCGCCAGGTTGCAAACGCATTCCGAAGGATGAAGGCATCAAACAATTAAGTTCTGGACAAATTACTTTCTGTGTGATGGCTCGAAACGCCACGAATGAACCCAATCGCCTTATAGCTGCTTCAATTGGCGTCGCACAACCTGCTGATGATTCGGTCTATGGTTATCTTTCTGAGCACCATCCTTTTGGCGAAACCGACGAGCGTGCCGGTGAATATGCAGAAGACCTTGCAGCTTCAATGCTTGCCACAACACTTGGAGTGCAGTTTGATCCGAACACTGAATGGGATGAGCGTGAAAAAATATTCAAAATGTCCGGCAAGATTGTCCGCACTTTCAACGTAACACAATCTGCCGAAGGCGATAAAAACGGTTTATGGACTTCAGTTGTCGCGGCAGCAATGTTACTACCATAGAAACGGCTCACTAATAGGAGCCTAAATCTGCACTGATCCGATGTGGCCATCGGATTCTACACCTTTCACTTTTACACGCCGAATTTGCTTCGTAACGTATGCTGACTTACTCCATTAGCTTGCTTGCTCGCCGTCTTTCCCGCCAGAATGCGTAGCGGGCTAGTGGGCAGGAGAGCCTGGTTAGGTGCGATTGTTTCATCTCAGCAAAATAAGTCTATCAGTCTTCATAAAAGAACCAACATCCAATTGATAATAATATACACCGTTTGGAAGACCGACCGTATTCCATTGTTTTGAATAACTTCCTGCTGACATATTTTCCGAAACAATTCTTGCCATTTCTCTTTCTATCAAATCAAATACTTTCAATGAAACGAATCCTTTCGATGTAAAGACTAAAAGAAATAATTGTCGGTGAATTAAATGGATTGGGATAATTCTGGAAGAGCTCAATGGTTTTTATATTGTTGCCGGGCGTCATGCTATCCATTCCAATCTATGCTCATCAAGGAAAGATCATAAAAAGCACATGAAACTTATCCATCTTTGAAAATTTATTACAGGGTATATCCGTGTCTTTTTCATATACCCCCTACCGATCGTTCAATATTTAGTTCGACACAAACGTCGTAATGCTTGATGCGTCCAATAACGTTGAAAAATTTCCGCTTGAGATTGTGATATCATTTTCCTTGGCACAATTTTTAGTACTCGATGTAACATACGGCGTAAATGCAGTCGCGCTTCCGTTCGGTATCGAAAATACCTGTTCAATTGACGAACCGTAGTTAACAACAACAATAACGACCTTGGTGCCGTTTGTATACGCAGTTACGTACACATTTGTCTGAGGATTTGCCGTAGCGTCTACTCTTGTGTATCCTGAACGTATGAATCTGGCAAACTGCGACATTACATAACCGCGTTTCATAACAGTTCCATCTTCACGAATTGGCCCGTAATATCTTACAATATACCACCAGATATAAGCATTCATGCCTGCAATCATACAATCATTAATTTGTTTACCGGTAGCGAGGGCATGAGTCCAAGTAGTATCAAGATCAAGATATTCAGTCATCCAAATTTCTTTTCCCTTGCTCTTGGCCAAAGGATAACTCGCAGGTCCTCCTCCGTACAAATGACCGCCGACAATGGAAAGGTTCGCTGCGGCAACAGGATCATTCAGTATCGCATCCGTAATGGTGTGGCTGAAAGTGGATGCCTCGTCGGCGATTATTTTCACACCGATAAGTGGCACATTGTTTTTCACAAAGTTAAGCATTTGAGTTGCATTCCAATAGCAGGATTCATAGGTAACCGTTACATCGGGTTCGTTTTGAACCGACACTGCATACAACGGAACACCTTTGCTTGACATATAATCGGCAAATGCTTTCAGATGCGCTGCATAGGCTGAATAAGAATCAGTCTTGAGTTCGCCTCCAACGATAGTATCGTTGGTTTTCATCGAAGCTGGAGGGGTCCAGGGAGAAGCTATTATTTTCACTCCAAGAGCAAATGCCGACTGAGCGGTAGCGACCTGAAGAGCGAATTCAGATGTGTCAGGTGGTACACGGAGACGAAGTATTGTGAATCCTATTTGTCCTTCTCCGGTTCCAAACGCCTTATTGACTTGATCAACAGTCATATCAGGACGCCAGGGAAGTATATTCGCAGCACCGAAACCTCTGATCAGCTGCTGGGTATTCGCTAAATCTATAGAAGCTGTCCCAGGCTCATTGTTCTCTGAAGGCCCGTTGATTGTGTCGTCTTTTTTTGAACAACCTGCCACCAGTAAAACACACACGAAGAGTACCGCCAAATATTTGTATTTCATTGTATTTGAGCTCAAGATTTTATTCTTTCATATCTTCAATTTCATATACTAAACTTTCTTTGAGCAAATGACGCTTTTACGAATAGAAGGAGAAAAAGAACGAGTAATAGATTCATAGCCCTAACGGATTGGCGCTCCGCCAAACAGCCGGCGGACAAGTAAGTCCCGATTCGACAGATTTGATGCTTTCCAATCAAATCGTGGTCGAATCGCGGATCCCGCTTTGCGGGATCTATTATTTTTGCGGCGTTGATAATTTTCAAAATGCAACCAACGAAATGAGTTCATACTGGTTCTTTCAATTTTGTACTGACCTCTGTAAGCCATGAATTTTGCAATGAACAAATAATAAATTTTGCATCACGCGTTGCGTGATTCATTCTCAGACCTCCGGCTGTCAGCTTGTCCCAAGGGGATCCCTTCTCACAAAGTGATGCCTTCGGCAGGGAAGCCCCTGGTTAGGGCGCTTGCAAACTTTTATACATGATTATTAATCCATATATTGAACAAGTTAATGAACTTCACTTAGTGTTCTTCCAGCAACCTATCTAATACATCTTTTGGCACCTTGAAAACAGTGCCATGTCTTAATCCTACCGGATATCGTATTTGATCCGAAATATCCGTCCACTTAATAAAGTCTGTGGAAACAACAGCACCATATTTATGGTCTCGATATTTATCAAAATATACGAAGCAGGTGTCCCCGACAAAGAATGGTGCTGGTCCTTCTGCCCAATAGTTGCCGGTTATTGGTGCAGATGCGCTACCGTAAGGGCCGCGAGCATTGTCTGAAGTGGCTATGCGAATGTTCTTTTGCGGAGGAAAATGGGTCTCATCTTTGAAAAACATTATATATCGTCCGCCTTTTTCGACAATAGTTGCATCTATCACGTTGAATCCAGGATCGTAGAAAAGTATGGCAGGAGTAAACGAGGAGAAGTCTTTTGTGAACGATGCATAAATTCTATGGCTCATCTTCGGCTTTGCAGGGTCACTACTCAATATTGAGCCCATGGAATCGGTTTTGGGAAATCGACCTGGGATCCAAGCAGACCAACAAATGATATACTCCATCTTTCTTTTATCGAAAAATAACTCGGGGGCCCAATTGTTTTTTGTAGTTTGCTCGTTGAGCATGGGTCGAACATATTTTTGGCCAGTCCAATTCATCAAATCTTTAGATGATGCATAGCCAAATCCATTATTCCACCAACCAGTTGTCCAAACCATATGGAAGGTACCGTCTTCTGCTCTATATATGCTGGGATCACGCAATAAGGAGTCCCCGACCGTCGCCTTAAAAAATGATGAACCATTCCGCAAAGCAGTCCACGCACGTCCATCGTAGCTGTATGCGAGATGTAGCCCGTTTTCACCATTGCCAGTGAAATATGAAAATAGAAAAACGTCTTGCGAAAGAAGGTAATGTGATTGAACTATTACCATCAACAATATGGCCAATGCTATAAGAATGCTCTGTTTCATATTGCTCTTTCTGTGTTAATATAAGCTATGATGATTTAGTTTTGTCATTTCCATCAAATTAATGCAATCGAACACAATACATAAAAAGTGCAAACGCCCTAATAGATAGGCGCTAAGTCCCGATTCGATAGATTTGATGCTTTCCAATCAAATCGTGGTCGAATCGCGGATCCCGCTTTGCGGGATCTATTATTTTTGCGGCGCTGATAATTTTCAAGATACGCTAAACGAAATAAGTTCATACTAGTTCTTTCAATATTGTACTGACCTATACGCGCAATTTAAATTGCTCCCATTTACCCGCCACGCTTTTTGGCGGGCGCTCATTCGGTCAGCTTGTCCCAAGGGTGGCAAAGCCATGCCTTTGGCAGATCCCTTCTCACAAAGTGATGCCTTCGGCAGGGGAGCACCTGGTTAGGCGGCATACACTGTCGAACTTACGTATTGCGAGGACTTAATGCGATTTAGATTCAAGCGACTTATCGATTCTTCGACCAATTGCAATCAACTCTGCGAGTAAATCTGCAACAGCGACAAATATGAAGACGATCACTCCAAGGGACGTGAGAATAGCTGCGTCAATTTTTCCTGATGCGACAAACATAGCCACGAGGGCAACGCCGATAAAGAAAATGATTAGGATTAACGGGCCAACAAGACTCGGTGGGGTTGCCCACCAAAGTTTTTCTGGTGACTGATTCTTGGACATATTATTATCCTTAAGTAATGATAAATCGGTGATAGCCGCCTAACGGACCGGCGCTCCGCCAAACAACCGGCGGACAAGTAAGTCCCGATTCGACAGATTTGATGCTTTCCAATCAAATCGTGGTCGAATCGTGGATCCCGCTTTGCGGGATCTATTATTTATGCGGCAATGATAACTTTCATTATGCTGATAACGAAACAAGTTCATGCCGATTCTTTCATATTTGTCTCGATC
>JBEKLV010000195.1:0-6008 GCA_050008835.1 Bacteroidota bacterium
CGGTTGGTTTTCATATTTCGATAAGTCTAACGAATTAATTGCTGTAATCTTCAAACCTGTATTTGATTCATTCGCTAAAACGTTAAGGAATGCACGTACGATGACAGGATCCGGTAAATAATTCTTAAGCACATTGATAGCTTCTTTTCGTACGCCAAGATTCCGATCATGCAGCAGTGCCGTGATGAGAGCGGTTTTCACTTCGGTATCAAGTGCAGGAGCGCCGGCTTGTTTTTGTTCAGTTTGCGTACCGATCATATTCACAGCACGGAGTCGAATGCCCGCGTTCTGATCGCTCACGAGTGCCCGAGCCAACACTTTCTGTACATTTTCATCGTTGACATTGCCGCGAATACGCACAGGCGTGATGGTTTCAAATGTAAATTCCACATCTCCATTCTGCGCGTTACGATCCAGAAAGTGGATATTCGTTATTTGAGATTCCCCCGCCTCCATTGCAGATGATGCGAATGCCGTCTGTCGCAGTACTAAGTTTTTTTCTGAAGGTAGTTTGAAAATGAAATATCCAACAAGGATTCCAATTACCAGCGTCGCAACTCCGCCCAATGCGATTTGAAGCGGCGGGGCAAGAAATTCATCGAGCGCACTTTGTACTTTCGTCCACAAGGATTTTTTCTCAGACTCGGCTTGGATTCGTAAACGCAAGTTTCTTCGCGCATCCTGCAATAATGGCTCTTGTATAACTATTGGCCGATGATGTGCCAATGTCGCATGGATTTTTTTAAATTCATTTAATTCAATGCGACAGCGTTCGCACGTTACAAGATGATTATCGAGAACTGTTCGTTCTTGTTCACTCAATTCATTATACAAGGAAAGCTGGAGCCATTCCTCAAACTGTTTGTGTTTCATATACCATTTCTCGCTTTCTGTTTCAACCCGCAATATCTTTTAATTGCTTTCTTAAGCGTGCCGTCGCTTCGAACAAATACTTTTTTACAGTTCCTTCGCTGCATTTCAACATTCCAGCAATCTCTTTCAATTTGTAACCATCATAGTGCTTAAGTGAAAAGACCATCCTCTGGCGTGGTGATAGAGTCTTCAGTGCCTGTTCCACTCTCATCGAAATCTCTGCATTGTGCGCCTGCTGATCGGTCGTTGTATTATCGGACAGTGTATCTTTCAACGCATGCGGTTGACCGTCTTCATCGTTCACATTTTGATCGAGCGATGTATGTGAATGTCTTCGTCCGCGCTTCCGATGACTTAAGCAAACATTAGTCGCAATCCGAAAGAGCCAAGTTGAGAACTCACTCTTATATTGGAATTTTGGCAAACCTTTATAAACTCGAAGGAATACCTCTTGATAAATATCCTTTGCGTCATCGGAGCAGCTCACATATCCTGCGGCAATTGTAAGAACTCGCTTATCGTACCGCTGAACAAGTTGCTCAAATGCGTCCATATTTCCACGCTGGGTTTGCATAATCAGTTCAGTGTCGTTAACTGCCATACGTTCGGAATTCCTTTGTTCGTCAGACATAGAATTAGACCTTTGGTCTGTGAAAAAGTTGGGGGCTTAAATGCAAGATAATGACTGGTGGGGCTTCATTCAAGCCCATATGCTGTCATACAATAGCTTGCTTCCATCCTTACGCCTTGATATATTCTAAAAGAGACACCTTTTGATCTGATATCAAAGACATATCAATACAGAATTTCAATGGAAATCATCTATAACCTATTCATTTTGTCCGTTCTCTTTCTTATTCAGGCGACATTTGTTCTCCTTGTCGCTGGACCTCTTATTCTCTTAAAACCCATTCGCCGCAAGAAGGATTGGTATGCACGCTTCACTAATCTACTGGAACCGAAAGATGCCGGACTTCCTCAAGAAAATGTGACCGTAGAGACATTCGATGGATTGAAATTAAATTGCTGGTTAGTACGTCAAAGGAAAAAAGCGCGCGGCACTATCATCTATCTGCACGGAGTTGGTGATTGTAAAATCGCCGGTGTAGCCTTCGCGCAATCTCTCTACAACAGGCGTTTCAATATATTCCTTTATGATTCACGTCAGCATGGTGAAAGCGAAGGATATTATTGCACATACGGCTTTTATGAAAAACACGACGTCTCGGCAGTGATTTCGTACTTGCAGTCAAGAAAAGATATTAAGGTTGGTAAGATTGGCGTCTTCGGAACATCAATGGGCGGAGCGGTGGCAATTCAAACCGCCGCTATTGATCCCCGGATTGCTTGCGTTGTTTCAGAAGCAAGCTATACTGCATTGCGGGTTGTTTTTGTTGATTACCAAAAACGGATTATCAAACTTCCCTGGCATTTCCTGAGGAACATTGCGCTCGTACAATCCCAAAAAATGGCAAACTTCAAAGCAAGACTTGTTGCACCAATTGAAGACATTAAACGCGTGCACGTACCGGTCTTAATCGTTCATGGGAAAAACGATTCTTTCATTAAATCTAATTACTCTAAACTTCTGTACGACGCTGCTAACGAACCAAAGCAACTTCTTCTAATCGACGGCGCAGAACATAACAATGTTTGGGAAATTGGCGGTGAGACGTACGAAAATTCCATCGCCACATTTTTTGAAGAACATCTTAAATAGAATAGTTCCTTCGGAAGGAAGCAGAGTTATGCTCGCTTCCAGCTTATTAGTCCTCTTTTTAATTTACCTTCTGTGCAAAAGTGCAACATTCTCAATATGGAATGTATGCGGAAACATATCAACTGGTTGAAGTTTGATCAACTGATATTTTTCAGCACTAAGTAATTTCACGTCGCGTGCTTGCGTTGCAGGATTGCAGCTGACGTAAACGATGCGCTCTGGTGCCAATCCAAGAATTTCTTCTACAACTTTCGGGTGCATACCATTTCGGGGCGGGTCGATAACAAGGACATCAGGTTTCGGGTGAGATGACATCCACGACGTGTCGTTGGTGAGTCGGTCTTTTAAATCTCCATGCAAGAAATGGCAATTCGTAATACTATTCGATTGCGCATTCTTTTCAGCATCACGTATGGCGCTTTCCACAGATTCTATTCCCACCACCTCTTTCACTATGTCCGAAATGAAGATAGCAATGGATCCTATTCCAGAATAAAGATCGAATACTACGTCGGTTGGTTTGAATTCTCCGAACTCTTTCACCACACTATAGAGTTTCTCCGCCTGCGCTACGTTCGTCTGAAAGAATGAACTTGCTGAGATAGAGAAGTTATGATTGCCCAATCGCTCGTGAATCCATCCGTTGCCGAGATAGACGTTTTCTGTTTCCCCAAATGCAATTTGTGCTTTCTTGCTATTAATTGTGTTCACTACTGTAGTCACTTGCTCAACATTCGCTTTCAATTCTGCTACATATTGCTTCATCACATCCGGGCGATCTTCAAATGTTACCAGATTTGCCATCACTTCTTTTGTCTTCTTACTCTCGCGAATAACGAGGAAACGGAGATAGCCGCTGTTGCGGTCCGAATCATACACGTTAAGGTGATTCCGTCGGGCAAAGTCACGAGTAAAATTCAAAATCTGATTGGAAACCTCAGACTGTAAGTGACATTCATCAATATCGAGAACCTTATCGTACCGCTGCGGAACATGCAAACCCAGAAAGATAAGCGATTGGGAATTAGTGATTGACAAAATATTTTTTACTGATACTTCGTTGGAAGATATCCCTTCTTCCAACCTTGCCGGTGGAGATGTTGACCATTGTTTCTCGGCAAACGAATATTCCATTTTACCGCGGTAGAAATAAATATCATCTGCACCAACGATAGGAAGAACATTGAGATTTGAAAATCCACCGATGCGCTCGAATGAATCAACCACCTGTTGCTGCTTAAACCGAAGCTGTGCTTGATAATCCACATGTTGCCACTTGCATCCGCCGCAAACACCGAAGTATTTACAGCGCGGCTCCACTCGCAACGGCGATGGACGCTCAATGCGAACAACTTTCGCCTCTGCGAAACTTTTTTTGATCTTCAACAACTTCGCGATTACTACATCGCCGGGAACAGCATTTTCAACAAAGACGACCAATCCTTGATGGCGAGCTATTGCTTTTCCTTCAAAAGCTGCACTTTGAATTTCTAAGGTTATTTCTTCGTTCTTATTTAACATTTCTTCTCTCTGTGAAAAAATTGAATCACGCTACGCGTGATACATCCTCAGGCTTCCAGCTCCTCAAAAGCAGCATCGGTAATTTCAAGCCGGACTTCATCTCCGCGGTGTAATTCAATCATAGAGTACTTATTTCTTCTAAGAATAAAAAAACCTCCGAACATTGCCGGAGGTTGTCTCATCTACTCAAAGATTCTTGATTTAATCACACTCCCCGTGCCGCCTTCAATAATGTTTCTACTTTTTCCGGTGTCTCTGCTTCTGCGTAGAACCGAATCAGTGGTTCCGTTCCAGACGCACGCACCAACACCCAGCCGTTTTCTACGAAGAGTTTGAAGCCATCTTTGGTTTCTATCCGCTGGATTGGAAATCCTGCAATTTGTTTCGGGCCTTTTTTATAGAACGCCATTATGCGATTCTTTTCCTTTTCGGTAAGATGGGCATCATTCCTATTGAAGTAATACCAACCAAATTCCTCCATTAACTCGGTGACCAGTTCGCTTAGCTTCTTTTTCCGTGTGGCCATGATCTCTGCAAGCAGAAGACCAATATATGTGCCGTCGCGCTCCGGGAGATGGCCTTTGACAGCAAGTCCACCGCTTTCTTCTGCCGCAATAAGTATATCGCGTTCGATCATTAATCGGCAGAGGTACTTGAAACCAACGGGTGTTTCGTGTAGAACCAAACCATATTTCTTGCACATCTTATCAATGATCTGACTGACAGAGAATGACTTTGCAACTTCGCCTGTCATCTTCTTCTCTTCAATAAAATATTTAAGGAGAAGTGCAAAGATACGGTGTGAGTCAACGAAGTTTCCTTTCTCGTCAAACGCACCAATGCGATCTGCATCGCCATCAGTTGCAATACCGATGTCACATCCGTTCTTCACAATTGCCTCAACCAATCCAGGTGCATTTTGAGGCAACGGCTCGGGATTGCTTCCACCAAAAGATGGATTAAAATCACCGCGGATTGAGACCTTCAATGGCAGAATTTGATCCATCACACCTTGACCCGCACCGTTCATTGCGTCATAAGCAATCTTGATCCCGGCAGACTTAATTAAATCAATATTGATTTTGCTTCTAATATCTTCGATATATATAGAAGTAAAATCAATTTCCTTGATAACACCTTTCTTAATCAATTCTTCAAATGATTTTTTACTTTTTACTTTTAACTTTATTACTTTCTTAAGTTCCCTTTCTACTTTCTCAATAGTCTCCGGAAAAGCGGGACCTCCAAAATCACCTTTGATTTTAAATCCGTTGTATCTCGCCGGATTGTGGCTTGCTGTGATAACTACTCCACCGGCAGCGTTCAATTTTTTGGTTAGCAATGATACCATCGGTGTGGAAGAAATTTTATAGGAAAGAATAACCTTGATACCGCGATTGCCCAGCACTTCGGCAACTTTTTCGGCAAACTCCCGCGAAAGGAAACGTGAATCGTAACCAACAACGATTCCATTTTTAATTTTCTTGTGCTGCTTATAGAAATTCGCAGTTGCCAGAGCAACCTTCGCAATATTTTCAAATGTAAAATCATCGGCAATAACACCGCGCCATCCATCTGTTCCGAATTTAATTTGTGGTATCATGATTTTTTCTCCAGACAAAAAAGCTGGTCAGGAGTAGAAGCTCCTTCCCAGCCTATTCTTTATGCTTCTCGTACCTGCATGAAGCAAGCACGGATATTCCTTTATAACTTCGCGTTCACTGCCGACTTACCGGCATAGATTGCATTTGTCCCAAGTTCTTCTTCGATTCGCATCAATTGATTATACTTGCAAATGCGGTCTGTGCGGCTTGCAGAACCGGTTTTGATCATTCCGCAATTTGTTGCGACGGCAATATCTGCAATAGTGGTGTCTTCCGTCTCGCCGGACCGG
>JBEKLV010000196.1:0-5996 GCA_050008835.1 Bacteroidota bacterium
CGGTCTTATTTTTTTCTGTCCCAGCAGTTCTTGGAATAGTTTTCACAATTCCAGAATCAGAAACTGCCACATTTTCACCCATCGCTCGCCGTAGTTTGATGTTATAGGTTCGCAACTCAACAAGTTTTTCCATCAAACTCGTCATTCGCTGATTCAGTGAAATTAATTCTTTGCCATATTTATTCTCAAGCCCTGGGTTTGATAATGGGAAGACCTGACCTACTGGAGTATAAATGAGAATAAGCAGTACGAACCCAACTGCGACTATCGCAAATATTATTAATCCCGTTACAAGCTGCCAAAGAGCTAACCTAAAGTTTTTTGCTTTACTGGCATCTTCATCCGGCACTAAAACTATGGTGAAACGGTTTTTTTTTGAACTATGGTGCTGACTCTCTGCTGCCAAAAGCTTCAACCTTTACTTCAAATATGGTTCATTTAATCATAAAGTATAGCAAAAAAAGGCCGAAAGTCAAAATTTCCTGCGGCTTGACATACCCGTCAATTTTGTGTACCTTATTAAAGCAGTTGGCATACTCCTGTATCATTCATGCTGAAATAGCCAATCTGAAACAGTCCCCAAGAGGATTTTATAGGGAATTAATATGGCAAAAACAAAATACATTATGCATCAATGTGCATACTGCCGGCGAGAAACAAAAATGGAATTTGTGGGCGATCAACCGAATGTAAATAACGACGCTGAGACCGTAAAAATGTGGTACAGATGCGGCAAGTGCAAACACACATCTTTGTTAACCCTTTCTCTTGCCAGTCAGGCGAAGAAGAAGGTCCAAGCCGTCGCTATTATTCGTGAACAATGCACTCCATACTCCAAAAATAAGATATTTACTATCGGCGAGCAGATTTATCACTCGGATTTGGATGATATGGGAAGAGTTATTAGAAAAGATAAAATGTCGAATGGAGTCCATTCTATCGTTGTCGTGTTCGAGAAACTTGGTGAGCGGAAATTATTGGAAAATATAATAGAAGAAGTAGTTGAAAACGAAGCTGTATAAAAAATGTAATCTTGAGCGAAGGAGGTGATTTCTTGGTCGGCATTATTATTGGTGAGAATGAGCCTATAGATCGTGCATTACGTCGGTTTAAAAAGAAATACGAACGATCGGGCATTCTAAAGGAAGTGAAGAAACGTGCATTTTTCACGAAGCCTTCGGTCAAGAAGCGTATGAAGCAGGCAAAAGCAATTCGCCGGACTATACGTGCAGCGTCAGAAGAACTTTAAACCTCTGCACACATTTTACTACAAAGCCCCTTCAGTTAGATATTGGAGGGGCTTTACTTTTTTAGATCAATTTTTATATTCTGATTCATTTAATCCTATTTATTCCACTGTTCAATAGCACTTAGTGTCGTTGTGCCACATTCATTAGCTGCTGAATCGTCTGAAAATCAGCAGAACGGTGCGAATGCACAACTATCCAACGATTCTCACGACGCTCAAAAACATATGTCGTTGGCAGATATTCATCCATGAGAACCCCATTTAGCGTGTACGTCTGACGCAAGATAAAAAAGGCATATGCTCCATCGCCATAGACTTTAACGCTCACACTTTCTATCCGGTTATCATAATCTTTGATTACGGGCAACGCATGGCTTAGACGCGATTTTGTCGAATCGATTGGCTCGGTCATCCCCCAGTAAGTCACATAATAGACATCCTTCCCAAAGAAATTATCCATCAAACTGTCTGTGTTAATTGAAGCACCGTTATATGCTCGTTTGAGTGCTTGGTGAAAATCAGTAATCTCATGCTCAATCACTGCAACGTCTTCAGTTGCCGCAACAGTTGTCTTCTTTTTATCCGAGACACAGGAGACTAATATCAACAATAGGAACAATGGGAAGATTTTCATTGCCGATTCCATTTTTTGTATTAAGAAATAGTGAGCGGTTTTCTTTCATTAAGTTTTTATGCAACTCCAGGAACCACATAGATTATCCTTGATAAAAATCTCGTTCCCATTTATGATTACGCAATTCAGCAACGAGAGATTCGCTTAATTTTCTTCCATCAGAAAGCAGGCAGTTCGCTTCAACATTAGAAATGCTGCGCATTCCAGGGATAACCGTCGAAACTGCAGGATGGTACAGACAAAACCTCAGAGCAAGTTCGGGCAATTTTGCAGCTTCTTTACCGAGAAGTTTTTTGAGTGCATCTGCATGCTCGGCAACTTGTTGTTTCCGATTGTCTCGAAAATAATTGTTACGAAAATCGCCTTCTGGAAATTTTGTATCCGCAGTAATATTTCCAGACAATCCGCCTTCATCCAACGGCACGCGCACAATAATACCGATACTATTCTTCTGGCATAGTGGAAAGAGATTGTTCTCCGGTGTCTGATCATAAATATTATAGATAACCTGAAATGAATCAACTAATCCGGTTGCAGCAACCTTCAGAGCATTGTCCGGCTCATGATTATTAAGAGACATTCCGAAGAAACGTATTTTTCCTTGTTCTTTCAACTTAGCAATTGCATCCTGCCATTCGTTATCTGTTGCCCATGAATCATCCCACACATGGAATTGCTGAACGTCAATCGTATCAACGCCGAGGTTTTTCAAACTCATTTCCGTGCATTTGAAGATATGATCAAAAGGAAATGCGTCTCGCAGAGCCGTTCCTGGTAATGCAGGCCATTTGAGGTTCTTCGGCGGGATTTTCGACGTCACGAATAACCTCTCTTTACGTTCTTTGATCACCTTTCCAACCAAATTCTCGGAATGCCCGTTGCCATATACTAATGCCGTATCGATAAAATTCAAACCGAGATCAATTGCGCGATGCAACGCACGAAGTGATTCATCATCTTTCGAGCCTTGCCACATGGCACCGCCAATTCCCCATGCCCCATAGCCGATTTCTGATATCTTGATTCCTGTTTTTCCTAACATTCTGTATTGCATGTTTTATTTATCTTTCTAATTATTTTCCATCTGTCAGTTTATTCCAAATATCTTCGAGATCTTGTCTTGAGTGCTTAGGAAAAAATTTTACGTGTAGCTGTTTCAACTTAGTCATCGTGAGCGAATCAAGTTCTTCATCGTCACGGTCCCGTTTTACCATCATCTCAAACGCCCGCCTCTCATCCCCACTCATCTTCATCACAACTGACTTCAGTTTCTGAATCATCTTATGTTGTTCCACCGATGTCATATATGTCCCTCGAAGATTAAAAACTACTTTGCCCACTTTCTTAAGAAGTTAAATACTTTTTTCTTATCGTGCCCTTTAATAGGATAATTTTTGGGATGCTCTAATTCCCCCGTATCCTGTGAATGCAGCAATTTACCGTTTCTATCCAATACAAAGAGGTGTGGATACCCAGCTACCTTAGGATACTTAGATAGAATTTCCTTATTCATATTCTCTTTGCTCACATTAATCTTAACGACAACATAATGCTTGTTCAAATACTCTGCAAGGTCTTTGTTTTGAAGAAATAAACTATCAAGGCGGTGGCACCAGATGCACCATTCACCACCAACATCAAGAAGTATGCGTTTGTGAGATTTTTGCGCCTTACTAATGGCAGCTTGAATATCTTTCTTTGCATCGCGTGCGGGATCAAACTTCTGGTTTTGTTCAGAAGTTGGTCTCGTGGAATCAGCAGGTTGTTTTGCATATGATAAATCGAAAAGTAGTGTTAGTACAAGTATAAAAAGAAAAGATGTTTTCATAGATATTCCCTTCGATGATTGGAGTAATATAAAGGAAGGAATAAATGAATGATATGATTAAATAATGTAAGCAGGTGTGACATTTGATGTTTGTAACTTGTGCCGAGAGCGGGACTCGAACCCGCACGCCCTTTGCAGGACACAGGATTTTAAGTGATTCCTGCAGGCGTTTTTAAATTGAAATCGAAATTAATAATCCAAAAAACACCGACTTTTTTATTCCATAGGAACATAAATAGGAACACTTGCAGTCGTTAATTAATAATGAAGTTAACGAACGAAAGATTATCCTGCAAGAGGAAAACAATCGCTAAAAACATCCAAACCATCCTCCGGATTAACGGATGTGTGCGGTATCACTACAAAATAAAAATCCCCCGCAGCTTTCACCACGGGGGGATCAACAATAAATCATTAAGCTGCCTGCATCGCAGGTGTCTCATCACTATCATCAGATTTCAATGCATACCATCCGAATTTCGGTTGGTGGAGAATACCATCATTTCCCGATGCTGCATTGAGACATCGATCAATAGTTCTATCTCCAAACCCAAGTTTCGTACAACGTTCAACAATCGTTTTTCGTTTCAGTTCCATATCGCTGCCGAAAATTGCGGAAAAGTTTATTTGATCTTCAGTGGATGATCGACCTTTTTCTCCTTGCGCCAAGATATGATCATCTTCATTCACTTCACCTAAATCTTCGAACCACAGATCTCCCGGATTCAAAGCCAATAAGTGGGCTGTACGCATGCTATCTTCACCATCGCGTACCTTCCCAAGTTTGAAGAGTCGTTTGCTCTCATCTATTCCCGACCGTCGGAACAAAATGTTCGTGTCGGCACTTGCACTGAAAACTTGCGATCCTCTAATGTTATCATTATGCATCGTTTCATAACGCACACCCTTTTTTGTATGGTGAACTACTATGACTGCAACCCCGTGTTGATCACGAAGCGAGAGAAGCTGTCGCATGACCTGTTTCATTTCCGAAGAATCATTCTCTTTTTTATCGTGAGCAAAATAGAGACAATCTAACACCACAAGAACTGGTTGATGTTGATGAATGATTTTCACAATGTCATCCATCGATTCTGTCAATGGCTTGATAATTTCCGGTGTCAGAAAATTACCGAGATGCACTGACTGCTGTGCATAAAACCTTGTCCTCATCTTCTTGAACCTCTGAAGGAACACAGCAAAAGGAAGCTCATTGTTCAGGTAGAGAACTTTACCGTGTTTTTTTATTTTATATCCAAGAAATTGCTGAGCACCCGTTGCTATTGCCAGCCCAAGGTTCATTGCAAGTAAACTCTTGCCCGCCCCTTCTTCTCCAGCTAGAAAATTAAAGGATTTCTCACCGATGACTCCATCAACAATATCATTCAGAACTGGCATTGGCATTAAGTTCATTTCCATACCGTCTCGCAATACAATATCTGAAGACGGCATACTGAATATCGAAGTCACTGTTGTCTCAACTTCATCTATTGAAAGAGGTTGACCGATTCTTGAATTCCAAAGTTTCAGCCATTCAAGCGCTTCACTATACTCCAGTCCTCGTTTACGAAGATGACCCGCCATTGATGCAATTGTATCATTGCGTTTTCCTTCCACGACGCCGTTCAAGATTATATCGGTATAATCTGTTTTCCTATATTTCGGTTTATCTTTCTGCGGATCATCGATCTTAACAAAGGCAACCGCTTCAAATACTGCAATGATCGCTTCAATGCTTACAAGGTCTGGTTCCAAGGTTGGAGTCCCATTAATCCATTCATAATTCTTTCCGCTCAAGTGCAGCGAAGGAGGAACCAATGTTTGGCAATCCTTCCATCTTATTTCGATATGGTCAAACGAATCATCTTTGCTATTGCCGAATATAACACCCTTTGCGAATGGGAGTGGTTCAGAAATGCGGATCCATATATGGAACCCCAGACCACTACCACTACGAACTTGCCACTGGTAATTATCACTAAGATTGAGTTCACGAAGGATTGTCGATATGACGGTATTGTTTTTTATTTTATCTATATCTATACATACATATCCACCGGGGCCGGAGATAATGCCGAGTCCCGGGCAAAGGGTCCAATCATAGGATTGCAATTCCTCCAACGATTGTTTTTCATTTTGGAGATGATCCCATTCAATTGCCGGAACCTTTCCATTCCTTATCGGCAGAACATTCGCACTCATCGAGTGGAATTGTTCTGCGTTTTCTTTTAACAACATTATTTTGTTTTTGGTTTTCTATAATATTCTCTCTCAATAACTATGGG
>JBEKLV010000197.1:0-5984 GCA_050008835.1 Bacteroidota bacterium
CGGTAACGAGGCGCTGTTTCTAAATGACTTAAAATTCCGGAAAGATGCAGCATTAAATCTTCGGATTCCGATGACAAGTAAAGATGTGCCTGCTGTGAGAGCGGCGTTAGGTCAGACAGGAATTGTCGAAGGTGCAGACTATCGCGGAGTATTAGTAATTGCCGATGTGCGTGCAGTTCCGGATTCTCCTTGGTTTCTGGTTGCTCGTATGGATATGGAGGAGGTGTACGCACCGCTAAAAGAAAGATTGTGGCTGATACTCATTCTTGTCGGTGCTTTACTTGGCGGCGCGGGTGCCAGCGTAGGCATTGTGTGGCGTCAGCAACGCAGTCGTTTCTACCAGGTGCAGTATGAATCAGCGGAAGCGCTTCGAGATTCAGAGAATCGTTATCGCCGGCTATTCGAGGCGGCGAGAGACGGCATTCTCATCCTCGATGCCGAAACAGGGATGATCACAGATGTAAATCCGTTTTTAATCGAGATGCTGGGTTACACACATGAACAGTTTCTTGGAAAGAAACTTTGGGAGTTGGGATTCCTCAAAGATATTATAACTAATGAAGGGAAATTTTTTGAATTGCGGCAGAAAGAATACGTTAGATATGAAGATCTGCCATTAGAAACTGCTGATGGACAAAAACTCGATGTGGAGTTTGTCAGCAATGTTTATCTCGTTGACCATCACAAAGTCATCCAGTGCAATATTAGAGATATCACAGAGCGCAAGCGGGCGGAAGAAGCGATGCATGCGAGCAACGAACGTCTTGGCATTGCATTAGAATCGGCAAATTCCGGTGCTTGGGAATGGGATTTGCTCACAAATGAGAATATTTGGTCGGATGAATTATGGAAATTGTATGGTCTTGAGCCGCATAGCTGTGTGCCATCATATGAGACATGGCGGCAGACGATTCATCCGGATGATCGTGAGAATGTTGAAAAGAAGGTACAAGAAGCAGCGCTCAAAGGGAACGAATTGAATGCAGAGTGGCGTGTGGTTGATCATGTTGGTTCGATAAGATGGTTGATGTCCCGCGGACGACCTATGCGAGATGCGAATGGCAAAGCAATTCGATTTATCGGCATAGTTTTAGACATAACCGAACGTAAGCAAGCAGAAGCATATGGAGAAATGGGCAGGGAAATCCTACAAATATTAAGCGAGCCGGGAGATAAACGGGATTCTCTGCAAGGCGTGCTTACCGTATTAAAGACTCGGACAGGATTCGATGCCGTGGGCATTCGACTGCAAGAAGATAATGACTTTCCATATTTCGTCCAGGAGGGTTTTTCCAAAAATTTTCTGAAAACAGAAAACACGCTGATCGAACGTTCTGCTGACGGTGGCGTGTGCCGAGATGAAAACGGCGACATTAATCTTGAATGTACATGTGGTTTGGTTATTTCCGGCAAGACCGATCCATCCAATTCGCTCTTTACAAAAGGAGGAAGCTTCTGGACCAACGATTCATTCCCGATTCTGGATATCCCGCTGGGCGAGGATTCTCGATATCATCCACGAAATCAATGTATACATCAAGGCTACACCTCCGTTGCTCTTGTACCCATTAGAAACAAAGAAAAGATTGTTGGTTTGATCCAGCTCAACGACCGGCGCAAAGGGTGTTTCACCCTCGATACTGTCAAACTTCTGGAAGGAATCGCATCGCATATCGGAGAAGCTATGATGCGAAGGCGAGCAGAAGAAGCGCTACGAGAGAGCGAGGAGAAATTCAGAACCTTTTTTGAAAGCAGTTCATCTGCTATGGCGATCATCGAAAAGGATACTACGATATCGATGGTCAACAAAGAATATTGCAAAATGGGCCTTTATGAGGAAAAGGATGTCATCGGGACGAGTTGGACGAAGCAGATTCCACCAGAAGACCTCGAAAGGCTGAAAGAGTATAACCGAAAGAGACTAACCGATCCGAAAAGCGCCCCCGACCACTACGAATTTTCATTTTATCGTAAAGATGGCACGATCCGAAATTCCCTGATGTCTGTAGCCATTATTCCAGCGAATCAGAAGATAATATGTTCATTTACTGACATCACCGAGCGCAAGCAGATGGAAAATGCACTGCGGGAAGCCGCGGAGGAGCGTGAGAAATTAATAAAAGAACTTCAATATGCTTTGGATAACGTCAAGACCCTGCAAGGACTTATTCCTATCTGTGCCAGCTGTAAAAAAATAAGAGATGATAAAGGATTCTGGAATCAAGTGGAAGGTTACATCAGTCAACATACCGATGCAAAATTTACGCATGGGATATGTCCAGATTGTGCAAAGAAACTCTATGGAGATGTGTATGAGAAAACGCTTAAGAAAACTTAAGCGATCTTCTGTAATCTTTGGAAAGTGGTAGCGAGTTCACTCTTAAATTGCTCCTCTTGGAAGATTTCTGTATTATTCAAAAGTGAATTTAGTAACACTTTTTCCACCATCGGTTATTTCTGAATGACATTCAAACGCTGCTTTGTTTTCATAATAATATCCTCCATTTGTACTGTTACGTTTCTTAAAGCACAGTCGTCATACGAATCTAAATTTATTTCTAAAATTTCCCAGAAACGCCTTCAACAAACTGTGCACGATTTGGTGAAATGCGGCAACCGTCTTGGCGGAACAAAATCAGGAGATAAAGCAGCGTGGTTCGTATTCAACAAATTTAAAAGTTATGGTTTCAAACCGGATATGGTGAGTGATCCTCAAAAGCTTGTGTACTCCAACGATGACTGGCAGCTGCAAATTGAACAACCGAAACGTCTCAGTGGGCTCATTCAACATGAATGGCTTGCAGGATATTCGCCCTCTATAAAACAGGATACCGTTCGTCTTACGTTCGTCAAATCCATTCACGATATTGATGAAACTAAAATCGACAAAGGTGCCGTGCTGATAGATCAACATCCGTCCGAAAAAATGTATGATAAATTGGTTGACGCGGGAGCGTGCTGTATCTTATGTTATGTGACCGTGAATTCATCGGCATATTCCAATTGGGCGATGATTTCGACGTTGAAAGAATCCAATAATAATTCTATTCCTGTATTCAACATTCCTAATATAGCCGGTCAGCGGCTGCACGAAGAATTAGGAAAAGGAATATTTATTTCAATAAGATTTTCGAGCAAGACAACAATAGCACAGGGCAATCCGAAGACGGTAGTTGCCACGCTTCAAGGACAAACAGATAAATATTATATTCTGTGCGCGCATGGCGATTCTGATTCAGGCGGGCCCGGTGCAGACGATAATGCCTCTGGAGAGTCGGGAGTATTAGAAGTTGCACGTATTCTCAAAACAATGGTGAATAGTAAAAAACTTCCACCGCCGAAGCAAAGTATACGGTTTGTTGTTTGGGGAAGTGAATATTATTCGACAAGTAGTTATGTTAAACAACACGCGAAGGAATTAAAAAATATCCTTGGCGTCATCAATTACGACGAAATTGGAATTGGGGAAACGAGAAAGTGCATCTATTTTGAAGGTAACGATGTTCCGCACAATTATAACTTGTTGAAACTCTTTGAACAAGTTGGTGAGGAATTTGTTGGTAGAAAAGGATTCTGGAAAGAAGCGACGACGAATCCATCTCAAGGAGGTACTGATTCGTATGTCTTTCTGCCTAAATATCTTGATTACTTAGATGTTCCAAAAGAAAATATTCCAGCGATTACAGTTTTCACAGCTGCTTGGAATGAACCTAAATCCATGCGGCAAACGCGAGGCTGGTCATCGAAGGCATGGAAAGGAAATCCCGACTCTGTAACGATTGATTACTCGCCGTATTATCATTCATCTCTGGATATCCCGGTGTTCACAACAGACAAAGAGCCGGCAAACATGATTTGGGGTGTGAAAGCTGTCGGCATTGCACTTATTCGATTACTTTGGCAATAATTGTTTTCTAATGAATATAAATTTCAAATATCGTTTTGGCAAATTCGAGTATGATCTTGCATCGCGTACTTACGTAATGGGAATCTTGAATGTGACACCAGATTCGTTTTCAGACGGCGGGCGTTATCTGGATATCGAACAGGCAATCAAGCATGGACAGAAGTTAGCAGAGGACGGTGCAGATTTTATTGACATCGGCGGAGAATCAACAAGACCTGGCTCAGAATCAGTTTCTATAGAAGAAGAAATCCGGAGAGTTATTCCAGTTATTGAGTCTCTCGCAAAAATAAATAGCATTCCGATTTCCATCGACACATGCAAATCAGATGTGGCGGAAGCCGCGTTGCAAATTGGAGCAGTCATTGTTAACGACATTAGCGCGATGACATTTGACGCGAAGATGGCATCGGTCGTAGCGAAATATCAAGCCAGCGTCGTATTGATGCATATAAAAGGCACGCCTAAGAATATGCAGATGAATCCGAATTACGATAATGTAACTGAGGAAGTAAGAAAGTTCTTGAGGGAGCGAATCGAAGCGGCAATGAAAGCTGGCATCACACAAATAATGATTGATCCTGGAATCGGATTTGGAAAAAAGTTCGAGCACAACATTCAGCTTCTCAAAGAATTAAAAACTTTTACTTCTCTTGGATATCCATTGTTGATAGGAGTATCAAAGAAATCATTTCTTGGTGTGATTTTAAATTTACCGCCGAACGAACGAGTGGAAGGCACTGCTGCCGCAGTAACAGCTTCTATCTTGAACGGTACCAACATAATCCGCGTGCACGATGTAAAAGAAATGAAACGAGTGGCAATGGTCAGCGATGCGTTGAAATCTACCAATTTACTAGAGATGCCTTGAAATGGGATTCATAACCAAAACAATTGCTGTTCTCATTCCAGCGTTCAATGCAGAATGCTCGTTGGCAGAACTCGTAGATCGCTTACGCAGTGCGATTGGCGATGTACAGATCGTCGTTGTTGATGATGGCTCGACAGATCGTACAAATGAAGTTGCCGCTTCTATCGGAGCGGTTGTTCTTCGGCATGATAAAAATCAAGGCAAAGGTGCTGCACTGCAGACTGGATTTAATTTTTTAAGCAAGCAACCCGGAATCGAATTTGTTGTTACGATAGATGCCGACTTGCAGCATCAGCCAGAAGATGTTCCAAAATTTCTTCTTGCTCAACAAAAAACTAACGCTGATATTGTAATCGGCTGGCGTGAAAGAATCGGGACGCGAATGCCGGTGCAACGCAAACTTTCTAATACCATAACATCGGCACTGGTAGGAATGCGAATCGGAGTTAAGATAAGGGACAGCCAATGCGGTTTTCGACTAATTCGTCGATCTGTTATTAAAGAAATTCAACTCGAATCGACTGGCTATGAGGCAGAGACAGAATTTCTTATTAAAGTGGCGCAACGCGGTTTTAAAATAGAATTTGTTCCTGTGCAGACAATCTATGGTACAGAAAAAAGTTACATGACACACTGGACTGCAACAGTAAATTTTATCAAAGTTATTTTCCGGAAATATGGATGAATCGATTTGAAAAAGAACGCGAAGAAATGATCGGGCTGTTGCGTCAGCGTGGCATTAAGAGTGAGCAATTGTTGAAAGCAATGCGGCAGGTAGAGCGTGAACAATTTGTTCTGCCGGCGTTTATGAATCGCGCTTACGACGATAGTGCCTTGCCAATTGCGCACGGACAGACAATTTCTCAACCATATACTGTAGCATTCCAAACAGAGAGATTGCAAGTTGGAAAAGATTCAAAGGTGCTGGAGATTGGAACCGGCTCTGGATATCAAGCTGCAGTTCTTGCTGAGATGGGATGCCGCGTATTCACCATTGAGCGGCACATGGAATTGCATTTACAAGCGCGCAAGCTGTTAGAGAAATTAGGCTATCACGTCGCGGCGCGCTGCGGAGATGGGACAATAGGGTGGAATGAATATGCGCCTTATGATGGCATAGTTGTAACAGCAGCAGCTCCGGAAGTGCCCCAACCCTTGCTTGGCCAGCTTGCTGACGGCGGACGACTTGTGATTCCAGTTGGAGATTTA
>JBEKLV010000198.1:0-5952 GCA_050008835.1 Bacteroidota bacterium
GAACGTTGATCTTGCAGTTGAAGAATTTCGCGTTCACTCGGAGAAATCGGTTGTGCGTATTGAAGGGAATAAGAGGATACGACAAGAATGATCAATGCTAATTTCTTCACAACTACTTACTCCTTGTTTAAATTTATAATCCTCACGCTATCATCAGCAACATTTTACTTATACTTTGTAGTAATAATTTTAAAATATAAAATATTTTACTCTTTTTCTAAACGACCAAGATCGAACAAACGAACAGCATTCTCTGTTGTAATGCGGGCTACCTCTTCTTCTGAAATGTCAAGCGCTTCTCCTATCTTCCGTCCAATCAACACTATGTTCGCCGGCTCATTTCTTTTTCCACGCAATGGTTCTGGTGTCATATAGGGAGAATCTGTTTCGAGCAGGATATTATTAATTCCAATCTCCTTCAGTACTTCGATGCTACTTGATTTCTTGAATGTAACAATACCGGGATATGAAATGTAAAAACCAAGTCCGTGTACATAAGCGGCTTGATCTGCCGTTCCTGGAAAACAATGAAATACTCCACGCATTGGTTCTCGGCCGCTCTCTTTCCAATCTGGGTTTGCATTTACGGTCTGTTCTACGATAGAAAAAGTATCTTCAGTTGATTCGCGCATATGCACAACAACCGGCAAGCTTCTTCGTACAGCAATTTCTAATTGTTCCTTAAGGAATTTTTTCTGCTGTTCTCTTGGTGAGAAATCATAATGATAATCTAATCCTATCTCGCCAATTGCTACTACTTTCCTATGCTCACAAAGCTTTTCGATCTCTACTAAATCTTGGTTAGTCGCTTTCGATACTTCGTGCGGATGGATACCAACGCATGCAAAAATATTTTCGTGCCCATCAGCAAGCAGAACGGCTTCCCTACTGGACTTCAAATCTGTTCCCGGAACAATGATAACGTTTACTCCAGCTTCCTTCGCGCGTAAAAGTACATCATCAAGGTTATTTGTATAATCTGTAAAGAAAAGATGGGCATGAGAATCGATGTAGCATGGTATCATAGTTTGCATCCGCTCGGCAGCTAGTTTATGAAATAATACGTTATTCTTTCGTTTTATTCAAGATGCTTCGTTGGCTCAAGAGTATGTCTAAACATTGGAATTCTTGGCTCTCTTATGTATATTTTGAGTAATAGAAACTATAAGCCGATGAGTATATGGATCTTTGAGTCGATAATTCGATACGCAGATGAGTGATTAACTTATAGACCTAATGGTTCACTTAAATAATTGCAGATGACAAATTTCCAGTTACCCAATCGGCAGGTTTATGAACAGACGTTTGTGCGCTCACTTTTCGATTCCATTGCACATCGGTATGATTTTCTTAATCACACGATGAGTTCTGGTATTGATGTTATTTGGCGGCGGAGAGCAATTAAGTTGCTACAACCGTTTCGACCGAAACAGATTCTTGATGTAGCCACGGGCACTGCCGACCTTGCTCTTGAAGCAGTTCGGTTGAATCCTGAACAAATTATCGGCATCGACATTTCACCGAAGATGCTTAAAATAGGGCGTAATAAAATTCGTTCTCAGAAATTAGAACAGCTTATCACCCTCGAATTCGGTGAAGCAGAACATCTACGCTTCGAATCCGGTTCATTTGATGTAGTGATGGCTGCATTTGGTGTAAGAAATTTTACGAATCTTGAAATTGGATTGAAAGAGTTTTATCGTGTTCTACGCATAGGCGGAAGCGCAATGATTCTTGAATTTTCAAAACCAAAACGATTTCCGATAAAACAAATGTTTCACTTTTACTCACTGTATATGCTTCCTTTGCTTGGAGGAATCGTTTCAAACAATCGGTCGGCGTACGAATATCTCCCAAGCACAGTGGCGGAGTTTCCTGATGGAGAAGATTTTTGTGATATACTGCGTTTTACGGGATTCACAACTGTGATATGTTTTCCACAGACCTTCGGTATCACTTCTATTTATATTGCGAAGAAAGAACCAGCATCCAAGTGATAAATGTTTAATAAATACTTATTTAACAATGAGAGAATTCTTCTTTTCATTTTAACGCACAATTGATTTGATTGGTCTATTTAAAATATTTGACGCTCACGTTCACTTCTACTCGAACGCTTTTTTCAAGTTCTTAGTGAAACAAAAGCCTAATCGCGCAGACATTAACACCGAGCTGAGGAATATTGCGTCGAAAGGGCACATCGAAATCCCTGGCGAAAATCCTGCGCTACTTGCCAAGCGTTGGATTGATATTATCGACAAATGGAAGTTAGAAAGGCTGATGTTGTTTGGCAGTATTCCCGGAGATGAAGAATCGATCGTTAATGCAGCAAAGATGTTTCCAGCTCGCTTTTCTGGAATGTTTACCATCGATCCTAATTCTAATTTGCTGATGGAGAATGCCACAAAGCGGATACAGGAGGATAGGTTGAAGGGAGTACTTCTTTACCCGTCGTTTTATCAAATTAATGTCAACGATGAGTGGCTCTATCCTCTTTACAATCTCATTCAGGAATGCGGTGGCATTATCTTTGTGCACTTTGGCAAATTGATTATGCATCCGCGAGAGTACGCCGGCATTCCCATAATAACGAATGACGAGTTCGCTAATCCCAAAGATTTGATACCAATAGCAAAGAAATTTACTGGTATCAAATTCATCATTCCGAGTTTTGGCTCCGGAATGTTTAAAGAGACTTTAGAAGTCGGGAAAGAATGTCCGAATGTTTATGTTGATACTGCCGGTTCAAATTCCTGGATTGCGGAGCATCCTACAAAGCCCGATTTGCGCCATGTGTTTCAAAAATTCCTAGAGGTCTATACATCAAAGAGAATCTTATTTGGATCAGCTTCAGGTTTTCTACCGCGCGGTTACCGCTACGATATTGTGGATAATCAGCTCAAATTGGTTCAGGAAATGCGTATTCCGATAGCGGATATAAAGAAAATATTTTATGAGAATATGGCGGGATTAGTGGACAACTTGTAAGATTTTTGTGTAATCAACTACCAGTTGGGTTACTTCGCGGGTATAATTCCTATAAAGCTTAGCGCCAATCTATAAAAGTGACTCAAGAACTGCAATCTTTCGAATATAATGTTACACATGAAATTAAAATCATAATCAGTAGAGCTTGATTCTAAAGAAACTTCGACCACTCCATATCCCCTCCTTACTAAGAAGGGGAAAAATGGGAGGTGATTGAGAAATACAACACTCGATCGTTTTTCTCTTAAGAATCTACCAGCAAAATTACAGCGCTCTCATCTTTAAGACTGGAACTATCATCTTCTCATGACTGTTTTATTCAATGATGGTTTTTGAACAAACAGTGTACTGTTATTTTTTCTCTCAATTAAAAATAATTCATATCTCAAAGGAATCTCTATATGAAACTCGCATTTCTTATGCTTGCTCTTGCAAGCTTCGTTGTGGCACGGGCAGAAGTCATCGGTAAGACGGTAAAATATACTGCCGGCGGTGTAGCACTGAAAGGCTATCTCGCATACGACAGTTCAGTTAAAGGCAAACGGCCGGCTGTAATCGTCGTACATGAATGGTGGGGTGTTACCGATTATCCCAAGAAGCGAGCGGATATGCTCGCCAAGTTGGGCTACGTGGCATTCGCTGCGGATATGTATGGCAACGGCAAGATTGCCGATAATCCAACTGATGCTCAAAAGTATGCCGGTGAATCAATGAAAGATTTTTCTTCGTTGAAGGAAAAATTCACGGCAGTGATAGACCTCTTAAAGAAAAACGAACTCGTCGATCCAAACAACATCGCGGCAATTGGTTATTGCTATGGTGGCGGTGTAGTGTTGAATATGGCGCGTGCTGGAGTAGACCTGAAGGTCGTCGTGAGTTTTCACGGCAATCTGACGGCAGTAAAACCTGCGCAAAGCGGAAAAGTGAAAGCTAAAATTCTCGTGTTTAATGGCGGAGCTGATAAATTAATTTCTGATGAAAGCATCAGCAACTTTAAAAAGGAAATGAATTCAGCCGGAGTGGATTTCATATTTAAATCATACCGGGGTGCATTGCATGCGTTCTCCAATCCTGCGGCAACAGAGCTTGGCAAAAAATTCAATATGCCTATCGCTTACAACGAGAAAGCAGATAAGAAATCATGGGCAGAGATGCAGAAATTCTTGAAAACCGCGTTGAAGTAATATTCCCGATCTTGATGCACATCAAACAAAACCCTCGTCTGAAAAGCAAGGGTTTTGCGTTTTGCTGATTTGATATAGAACAAAAAAACTATTTTACACTACCAGCCCATCCGCTTACGATGCTCGCTTATTTGAGCAATATGATGCTGGGCATGCCATACATACTGCTGGAGTAAAAAGTCAATTGTCAAAACGCCATACCGATGATGCCGCCATTGTCTATCGAAAGAACTAATATCAAGCGATTCAAATGCTTCCGCCCAACGATTACGGATTGCTTCGAATAGAACCAACGATAGGCCAATTGATGGAGATTTTGCGTCGGGTAATTCTGCCCACAACGCTTGTTCTGCCACCATCACATCCGGTATATTCATGGTAAGAGCATACTTAAGTCGTGGATATGCATTAACATCTGATTCAACCAAATGATGTACGACCTGAGCAATAGTCCAACCACCCGGACGATATGTGCTGAGGAGTTGATCCTTAGTTAGATTTTTAACAGCTTCGTTTAGAAAACGTGGAGCGGTTCTGAACTGATGAATCTGTTCAGCTCGAAGTTTTAGTGTCGGTTGGACAAACTTAAATCTCCCAATTGGATATTTTAGTTCTTCTTCTGTGGACATAAATAGAATCCTCTTATGTTCAAAACAAAACCTAAAGTACAAGAGCTCAGCCACTCATCTCACTACGCACCCGCCTGAACGCCAAAGTTGTTTAGAATGCAACTAATAATTTCACATTCGATTATGGTGTCTTTGGTGCTTCATCATCAACCTTTTCAAGAACTGTATATTTCCACATAGCATAGACAAAGACAAAGCAAACCATAACAACGAGTATGACCCAATAAATACCCACTGCTACAAGGCCGAATGCCCTGTAAAAACGATCAGAAAAAAGCATGATAAGAGCCATAAAAACAACGAATGCGAAGAAAACGAACCATAGTTGTCTTCCATATTTTACAGGGCGTAGTAATACACCACAATATTGACACTTCAGTTGTCCTTTGATTGATTGCAAGAAGGTTACTCCCTGTAAAGAGAAGGCGTTCCGTTGCCACGATGAGGCTATTTGATTACATGATGGACATATCATATATTCTCCATTTTTTTATAATTGAAGAATTGCGCCCTAACAGACGGTTTATCCGTCTATAGTATCAGCTTTCTAGACAGAATTATCTCGCCTTTCGTCAACTAACCCGCTGCGCTTTCGCTCCCGAACAATTGTTTAATCAGGCGGTCTCTCACTTGATTAGTTTGTTGATCGCTGTTTGCGAAATCCCGCGGTTTTTTTTGTGGGGAGTTACTAATTAGGCGGCAGCGCTATAACTTTTAAGATATTCTACTTCTAATCTCCTCCAACCGTTCTTTTGCCGATGGATCTTTAATAAAAAAAGCCCCAAGTTGTTCGCAAATGTATTCATTACAGTGAGCACAATTTTCTACTGCCTTTTGCTTTGCACATTTTCTAATAACACAACCAAAACAACCTGAAAATAATCTTCCGTTCGTTGTTTGGCACCCGTCACAGTCGGTAATATTTGCCACCTCATATTTTAATCCATATTGTTCCCGACATATACGGGCGATTTCAATTCTCTTTCTAACTTGCTCTTCTTTATTCGCTTCCCGGGTAACAAGATAGATTGGACATGTATTGCAAACCAAACCACAGTATGAAAGTATGTCATTCATGTTTTTTCTTTTGTAGCAAAAGGATTGCGATCTGCCGCATAACGGATGGGTGATCCGCCGAAATGCTGGCAGAC
>JBEKLV010000199.1:0-5944 GCA_050008835.1 Bacteroidota bacterium
TAGTCAGGAAGTGGAGGTTGTTCACTCAATTGGATCTACATTGTCATCTAAATGTATTTCTGCGTCAATTTCTTCTAAAGGAGTAATTGGAGTTCCATCGGGAGAAATTAAAGGCGTCTCTTCCAGTTTTCCTTGCTTCTTTTCTAACTGACGTTTACGCTTCTCTTCCTGTTTCTTTTGACGTGCGATTTCTTTCTTTCGTTTCTCAAATTTATATGAGGCAGGATTTTTTTCCACAACTAATCTCCTATGATATGCAAAATCTATTTGTCGTTGTAGATTCTGTGTAGATATTTTCAATAACGTAGCTATCTTTTTTCTTGAAGTCAAAATAAAAAAAACCTTCCGAAGGTCATTTGCACTTATTCTGAATAAACTTACGGAAGGTTAATATAGAGAGTTACGTTCCGGCCGAATAATCGTCGTTGTATTTCACCTGTTCTTTTGTAAGCTTATCAATTTTATAGCCCATTGTTGCAAGTTTCACACCGGCGATTTCTTGATCTTGTGCCGCCGGAATATCGTACACCTTGTTTTCTAACCGCTTTCCCCTTTTGTGGCTTTCTACAAGCCTGAGCTGCGACATAAACTGATTCGCGAATGACATATCCATTACTTCTGAAGGATGTCCTTCTGCAGCGGCAAGGTTGACGAGACGTCCTTTCGCAAGCAAGAAGATACGTTTGCCATTCTTCAATGTGTACTCTTCGTTGTCTTTCCGGACTTCACGCTTACTTTTGGAGACTTTTTCGAGATCCGGAATGTTAATTTCACAATCATAATGCCCAGTGTTGCAAATGATCGCTCCATCCTTCATCGATTTGAAATGCCGCTCAATGATAATATCTTTCACACCAGTGGCGGTTACAAAGATGTCGCCAACTTTTGCAGCATCATCCATCTTCATGACACGAAAACCCTCCAACGTGGCTTTCAATGCGGCGGTTGGTTTCACTTCTGTAACGATAACATTTGCTCCAAGTCCCTTAGCGCGCATTGCAACGCCTTTACCGCAGTGCCCAAAACCGGCGACAACGAAATTTTTCCCCGCAAGCAATACACTGGTTGCGCGGAGAATGCCATCGAGTGTCGATTGGCCTGTGCCGTACACGTTATCAAAGTCCCATTTTGTTTCGGCATCGTTTACAGCAATAACTGGATATTGAAGGGCACCGTCGTCTGCCATTGCGCGGAGGCGATGAACGCCTGTTGTAGTTTCTTCCGTTCCACCTATGATAGTCGGGATTAATTCCTGATGTTTGTTGTGCACAGTGAAAATAAGGTCTGCGCCATCGTCGAGTGTGAGCTGCGGTTTGAACTTCAGCGTCTCTTCAATGCACCAGTAAAATTCTTTCACATTCATTCCGTGCCAGGCAAAGATGCTGATACCTTCGGCGGCAAGTGCTGCAGCTACATCATCCTGCGTGGAAAGTGGATTGCATCCGCTCCAACTGACTTGAGCCCCGGCTGCGGCAAATGTTTTCACAAGCACAGCTGTTTCTTTTGTGACGTGCAGGCATCCGGCAATTTTGTAGCCCTTGAATGGTTTCGTCTTACTGTATTTTTCCATTAGTGCCATCAGCACCGGCATACGTGATTCCGCCCACTCGATACGAAGTTTTCCAGCTCTCGCCAGTGAAAGATCTTTTACCTTAAACTTATTTTTTTTCTCGTTCATGGTCTTTTTCAAAAAGTTGAATTCTTAGTTCGTTGAATAGTTAATTTGTCACTCATTACTTATTGCTTACCACGCACCAATTTTACTTCGCGGCTTTCTGTAAGGTCTTCACTAAATCCAAATTTTCCCAAGTAAATTCCTTCTCATTACGGCCGAAATGCCCATATGCGGCTGTTTTACGATAAATCGGTCGGCGCAGATCAAGCCGTTTGATGATACCGCGTGGTGTCAGATCGATTTCTTTCATCACGAAATCTGAGAGCTGCGAATCTGGAATGACGCCAGTGCCGAATGTGTTGATCTGGATGGATACCGGTTCAGAGACTCCGATAGCATAGGCAACCTGGATTTGGCATTCCGTGGCAAGTTTTGCTGCGACAATATTTTTTGCAATATGCCTCGCGGCATATGCTGCACTGCGGTCAACTTTCGTTGGGTCTTTACCGGAGAATGCGCCGCCGCCATGTGGTGCGCGACCACCGTACGTATCGACTACAATTTTACGCCCTGTTAAACCGCTATCACCGTGCGGTCCGCCGACTTCGAACCTGCCGGTCGGGTTAACAAAATAGTGTGTTCTGTTGTCAAGCATTTCAGATGGAATAACGTTGCGCACGATTAGTTCAATAACATCTTCTTTAATTTTTTTCTGTGTGACTTCTGGATCGTGTTGCGTAGAAACGACAATAGTATCTACACGGACCGGTTTTCCGTTATTGTCATATTCAACCGTTACTTGAGATTTTGCATCAGGACGAAGATACGGCATTAGTGTTGGTTGTTTTTTCCGAACATTTGCTAAACGAAGGACTAGTTTGTGCGCGAACATAATCGGTGCTGGCATCAACTCTGGGGTTTCCGAAGAGGCGTATCCAAACATCATTCCCTGATCGCCTGCACCGCCGGTATCGACACCTTGTGCAATATCCGGCGATTGTGAATGAATGGCAGAGAGAACTGAACACGAATCCGCATCGAATCCTACACCTGCTTTCGTGTAACCAATGTCACGGATAACGTTGCGTACAATTTCTTGGATTTCAATATAACCTTTCGTTGTAATCTCCCCGCCGACGAGAACCATGCCGGTTGTAACAAATGTTTCGCAGGCGACTCGCGATGCCTTGTCTTGTTCAAGCAGTGCATCGAGCACTGCATCTGAAATCTGATCGCAAACTTTATCTGGATGCCCTTCAGACACAGACTCGGATGTAAATAAATTTCTCATTCTTTCTCCGTTCATATTTGATTGTTTAATAATTTTTAGACGAATCGATGAGTCAATTCAGGATTGCCGCAGACAGCAAGGTAATCAATAAAACTCTAACTCAGATGAATCGCCGATGTTAATTCGTTTGTAATTACCGCGCACAACAGCATTGGTACCGATTAAAGATTCTTCAAGAAGAGCGTTCACAACTGTTGCTCCCTCGTCGATTATAGAATTGCGGATGATGGAGTTTTCTACGACCGCATTGTCAGCAATCGTTGCATTCGGCCCAATAATTGAATTGCTAACTTTTGCTTTCTTTGAAATAAATACGGGCGGTTGAATCACGACACCCTTTATAGGCGATGGCACCGGCTGAAATCCGAGAAGATGCTGGTTTGTGGAAAGCAGAGTTTCCGGTTTACCGCAATCAAACCATCCTTCCACCGGAAAGGTTTTCATCTGTTCGCCGCGTTCGATCATCATTTGAAGTGCATCAGTCAATTGAAACTCGTCTTTCGTGCGCTTGTTACTATTTATCATTTCTTCTAAACATTTCACTAGGAGTTGTGGCTGTGTAATATAATAGAGACCAACGATAGCAAGATTGCTTTTTGGTTTCTCAGGTTTTTCTACCAAATGTGCAATGTGCCCGTCTATAATTTCAGCAACTCCAAACCTTCTCGGATCATCAACATATTTAACACCGATTTGTGTTTGTTGGTTCGCGATCATCGATTTAAGATCGACATCGAAAATCGTATCACCAAGGATGATCAGAATTGGACTGCTTGAAAATGTGTGCCGTGAAAGATAGATAGCATGTCCTAAGCCAAGGCGTTCCTCTTGTTCCACAAAATCAAATTTAATTTTGTAATTTTTCAGAGCATATTCTTTAATCATCTCGCCAAGATATCCAACAACGATAGTGGCTTCATCAAAGCCAGCTTCGATAACCTTATCTAGAATATGCCCGATTATTGGTTTCCCGGCTACATTGAGCAGCACTTTAGGTACGGAGTACGTGTGCGGACGAAGTCGACTGCCAATACCTGCAACGGGGATAATCGCTCTCATAATTTGATTTCGTTTTCGATAAAATAATTTACTTAAAAATACAGAAGAATTCCCTTACAAACAAACTCAATCATTTTTCTTGTTATGGAATCTACAAATACGTACTATCTATTGAATATCTCAAAAAAACATGTAGTTTATCAATAAGAATGCGCGAGTATATTTTAGGAATTAAAGTAAATCCTCGATAACGTTTACATTCCTCAGTATTTAGTAATTTTATTATCAGGAGCAACTTTTATGGATATCAGTAAGCTGGCATCTTCAATCGCCGAATCGCCAACGGTAAAACTTAATGCAGAAGCTACGAAGCTACGTGCACAAGGAGAAGCAATTGTTCACTTAGGAATTGGTGAGCCAAAAAATAAAGCTCCTATGAACGCAATTGCGAGTGCTATTGAAAAATTGAATTCAGGTGAAATTAAATATGCTCCCTCTGACGGTATTCCTTCGTTGAAAAAAGCAATTGTTCAATACACCGAAAGAAATTACGGAAGAACGATAAATCCGGCAAATGTGGTTGTTTCAGATGGTGCCAAACACTCCATATCCAATTTACTTTATGCTCTTATTAATCCGGGAGATCAAGTTATTATCTTGGCTCCATATTGGGTCAGCTATCCCGAAATGGTAAAAATGGTCAATGGTGTTCCGGTTATCGTTACGCCGGCAGATGGCGGCTTTTATCCAAAACTTTCGGAGATTGAAAAAGTAATAACGCCATCAACTCGGGCAATTATCGTGAACAGTCCGAACAATCCATCTGGAGCAATTTTTCCAGATGAGTTAGTCAGGCAGATTGTCGATCTGTGTGAAAAAAAGAATATTTATCTCATGTCGGATGATATTTACCACAAACTTGTGTTCGACGGTAAAAAAATTGTACCTGTTTATAATTTCACAAAAAAAGATATTGAATCCACTAATATCGTTGTCATCAACGGTGTTTCCAAAACATATGGAATGACAGGATTTCGAATCGGTTGGGTTGTTGCTAACCGCAAGCTTGTGAAGACTATAACAAATATTCAAAGTCAAACAACCACGTGCAATTCGCCCATTTGTCAGGTGGCTGCAGAAGCAGCGCTGACAGGAGATCAGAGTTGTGTTGATGAGCTGGTTGCGACAATACAAGAAAACCGTGACACTGTGATCCAGGGATTACGATCCATTCCTGGAGTGAAAGTCGAGAAACCGGAAGGTGCATTCTACTGTTTTCCGAATTTCAGTGCACTTAATAAAGATTCTATGGCATTGGCTGACTTTTTGTTAAAAAAAGCACTCGTTGTTACCGTTCCTGGTAAGGAGTTCGGCATGGAAGGTCACCTGCGGCTTAGTTATGCCGGAGCAGCCAGCGAGGTTGCAGACGGAATAGCTCGAATCAAATGGGCTTTGGATCCGAATTCACCGCGCGAAATCCAAATTGGAACTCGCAAAGTTATCCGCGATTGGTAATTTATTTTGTCATATTAATATAGAGTTAAACGTATATCAACTCAATATGGATTATTTATGAAAATCCCAGCGTATGTAAAAAATGAAACAGCAATTACCTGGATAAAAGAAATTGCTGCATTAACGAAACCAGACAATGTGTACTGGTGCGACGGTTCTCAAGAGGAAAATGCGACTTTATGTCAAGAACTTGTGAAGTCTGGAACATTTATAAGACTGAATGAAGAAAAACGACCTAACAGTTTTCTTTGTCGTTCTGATCCGAGTGATGTTGCACGTGTTGAAGATCGCACATTCATTTGCAGTGTGAAGAAGAGCGACGCCGGTCCGACCAATAATTGGATCGATCCTGTGGAAATGAAAGCCACAATGAAAAAACTTTTTGACGGATGTATGCGCGGGCGGACATTATACGTTATTCCTTTCAGTATGGGTCCTCTTGGTTCGCACATAGCGCATATCGGTATTGAGTTAACGGATTCGGCATATGTGGTTGTCAATATGCGTATTATGACAAGGATGGG
>JBEKLV010000002.1:0-41629 GCA_050008835.1 Bacteroidota bacterium
AGCAAAGCGTCCCGAGATGATGAGCGCCTTTGAGCATTGGAAAGATAAAAAAGGATGGTCTCAAGACGATGCATTTTATGATGTCGATTATGTGCTGACGACAAGAGAGCTTGCCCGGATGTTCAAGGAATCGGGAATTCAATTCTCTAATCTTCCAGCCGAAGAATTTGACAACCCATTGGGCGAATCCACGGGTGCTGCGGTTATCTTTGGCGCGACCGGCGGTGTCATGGAAGCCGCGCTAAGAACTGCATATGAAGTTGTTACCAGCAAGCCGCTTGCGAATATCAATTTCACCGCTGTCCGTGGAATGGAAGGAATAAAAGAAGCAGAAGTTGATATGAACGGCACAAAAGTCAAAGTTGCAGTTGCTCATACGCTGGGTAATGCACGGAAACTTTTTGAACAAATTGAAAAGAAGGAATCACCGTACGCATTCATCGAAGTGATGACCTGTCCAGGCGGATGTCTCGGTGGCGGTGGCCAGCCGATTCCTACTACTTGGGAAATAAGAAAGAAAAGAGCCGAATCCATTTATCTGGAAGATTCCAATAAACCGATTCGTAAGTCACATGAGAATCCTCAGATCACGACGCTATACAAAGATTTCTTGAAAGAACCATTGGGACATATGTCGCACAATCTTCTACACACGACATACGAGAAGCGTGGATTGTTTGCTTGGAAGTCTAACGGTGTAAAGAAGAATAAAAAGGAACTAGCATTATAATTGAATGTATTACTAATCCGACCGTTCAAAGCGATCAGGTTGGTTGATATTTATAAATTATCTCCCCTCAATATCCGTATTCTTTTCCGAGATTCTTCCGCGTAAAGAGAATTCGGAAATTGTAATAGCAATTTTTCGTAGGCGTCAATTGCTCGCGCTTTGTTGTTTAAAACTGTCTGACAAATTTCTGCGATTCTAAACTGTGCACGGTCTTTGAGAATGCTCAACTGAATCGAGTCTGCAATAAAGTAGAATGCTGCAATTGCTTCATTGGGACGTTTCAATAAAAGATATAGTTCACCAATCTTCATCATCGCATCATCCACTAATAATGCTATTGAATAGTGTTTAACAATATCTTGAAACTGTACAAGCGATTCCGAGTATTTACGCTGGCGCATCAGCAAATCGGCTTTGGCAAATTCTGTTAATGCTTCCGGTGCAGAAGTGTTGTTTTCCAGTATAAAGTATTGTAATTGCAATGCATCGTTCGTTAAGTCCATATTGAGATTCGCATTGAACCGTTTCAGAATTGATAGCGCCGAATCGAACTTCGCTTCAAAGTAATCCAGCTCTGCCAATTTGAATGCCGCTTGGTCTTGATACACCACCATCGAAGTTTTGCTAAGCCGATCATATTCTTTTCGTGCCTCGACAAGATTGTTCCGCGCGATTTGTATATCACCTATCTTTAGCACAGCATCATTGGAAATATTCGGCTTTGACGGTACGTCCTTCAATCGATTGAATGCATAAAGAGCACCATCAAGATCGAAAAGTCTGTCAAACTTTATAACACCAATGCGATACAATGATTGAGCGGCAAGATCGGAATTCGCATGTTCTGCGGCAATCGATTCGTACATTTGAATCGAACTATTGTACGTCAGTTGTGATTCTGATAATGATACAGTTGTGTCCTGTAGAGCAATCAGTTCTTCAAGTGCTCGAGCATATCCGAAATACGCATATGGTAGAAGTTGAGAATTTTTTTGATCATTAACAACTTCTTTGAATGCCTCCGCCGCAGTTTTATATACGCATTCCTGATGAAGCCGCTGGGCAAAGTTGAAGAGCTCGTTACCGTTCGCATTAGAAAGACGATCTATGATTCGATATTGCTCCAACGCTGCGTCATAGCGTCGGTCCTCCGATAATAGCCATGCATACAATCGATGTAAGGCAATATTATCCGGCGAGTTTTTCAATTCATCCTTAACTGTTTCGGAGGCGGCACTAATGCCTTCCGGTTTAGCGGTAAATGCACTGAGACGCGATTGAACAAGAGGCAATTGATCCGGTGTTGTCTTTATCAAGCGTAGATATTCTTTTGATGCAGACATGTACTGTTGAAGTGCGGTGTAAAGACTCCCTAATTCATCCGCAAACATCGCGTCATTCTTACTAATCGAACGTCCATTAAGATAAGTTCTGATACATTGATCATACATGCGATGTTGCAACATTTCATTGGCGACAATACGATAAATTTGCACGTTGTGCGGGTCAATCGCTATAACTGATTTCCATACTGAGTCTGCTGCGGCTTCATTACCAGCGTCATAATAGAGTCCGCCGATTGCTGTCATTTTATTCATATCTCCCGGTTGAAAGATCAGCCATCGGCGAATAATGTTGATGGCTTTACCATATTCTTTGATTTGCGTATAACTGCGCTGGAGTCCATCGAGGAATAAATAATTATTCGGTTCTAACGCGCTGAGGTCTTCATAGAGAGCTACTGCGCGCTCCCATTCGCCAGCTTCTTCAAATCCCTGTGCCAGACGAAGCTTCGTTAGTTTATCGGTGTCTTGTGCACGAGCGAATTGGAAAAGTGTGAAAATTCCAAACAAGAATACTATCCAAATATTGTTTTTACTTTTCACTTTCGACTTTGAATTTTATTCTCCGTCAATATACAAAAAGCAATCTCGATTTGCGAAGATGGATTGTAAAAATTGCCTTCCTTGACATGCCTAGCGAATTTGATTACCTTGAAATCACACCATGAGTCAGAATCCAAAGCATATTGCTATCCTTGGTTCGACCGGCTCTATTGGCCGGAATTGTCTTTCGGTTATTCATAATCTTTCAGACAGATTCAGTATTACCTACCTTACTACTAACACCAACATCGAGCTGCTCCAAAACCAGATTGCGCATTTCCACCCGCGCGGTGTTGTAGTGTTAGACGAAACCAAAGCTGCAGCGTTGCAGTCAATAGTTGGTACTTCGGTAGAAGTGCTTACCGGCCACGAAGGATTGCTGGAAATTGTACACCGGGACGATGTCGATCTTGTCATTAATTCAATTGTTGGGTTTGCCGGGTTGAAACCGACCGTCGAGGCAATCAAACATCGAAAACACATTGCACTTGCAAACAAAGAAACACTTGTCGTTGCCGGGGAACTTATTATTTCATTAGTCAAAGAATATGGAGTAACTCTTGTCCCGATCGATAGTGAGCACAGTGCTATTTTACAATGCCTCGTCGGCGAAGATCAAAACAGCGCGAGCAGGATTATCCTAACGGCATCCGGTGGACCACTTTTAAATACGCCTAAAGATGCATTCGCATCTATTACGGTCGAACAAGCATTGAATCACCCTAATTGGAAAATGGGAAATAAGATTACGATCGACTCTGCCACGTTGATGAACAAGGGGTTGGAAGTGATTGAAGCCCACTGGTTATTCAACATACCAACAGAACGCATCGACGTTGTGATTCACCCGCAATCTATTATTCATTCGATGGTAGAGTTCGTGGATGGTTCCATAAAAGCGCAGCTTGGCGTGCCGGACATGAAGCTTCCAATTCAATATGCATTAACATATCCAAAGCGGTGTCCGATGAGAGAGAGCCGTGTAGATTTTCCAAAGTTGCAATCGATGACATTTTTCGCGCCTGATCTCAATAAATTTCGCTGCCTTCAATTGGCATACGACGCAATGGCATTAGGCGGAACTGCTCCTGCCGTTATGAATGCTGCTAACGAAATTGCAGTGCAAGCTTTTTTAGAGAAGAAAATTTCATTTGACAGAATTCCAGAATTAATTGAACGGGCGCTTGCCAAACAAACAAACCATGTCTCGCCCGATCTTGAACATACATTTCAAAGCGATCATAATACGCGGGAGTATGTCCGAACTTTATTATAACCTGCAGCGATAAAAAGTTAGTAAATGGTGAATTAAACTTATGGCGATATTAAGTACGATATTCTATTTTATCATAACTATTGGTATTCTCGTTTTAGTACACGAACTCGGGCATTTTCTTGCCGCTAAATTTTTTAAGATGCGTGTTGATACTTTCAGTTTAGGTTTTCCACCGCGTGCATTTGGCAAAAAAATTGGCGAGACCGATTACTGTATATCATGGATTCCTATTGGTGGATACGTGAAGATTGCCGGTATGATTGACGAAAGCTTCGATACAGAATTTTTAAATAAAGAACCGCAACCGTGGGAATTTCGTTCGAAACCGATATGGCAGCGTATGATCGTTATTTCCGCCGGTGTTATTATGAATCTTCTACTTGCTGTTTTTATTTTTTGGGGAATTATTTTTCACGAAGGTAAGACGATTCGTCCGGTGACAGAAATCGGGTATGTAGCGCAAAATAGTACTGCAGCAAAATCTGGGTTGCACGTTGGCGATAAAATCGTTTCCATCAACAGTCATCCTGTGAAACAGTGGGATGAAATCGAAAGCACGATTTATACTGAATCGATGGCAAATGATTTAAATATACAGGTGAATCGTTCTGACACAATTAGTAATATTTTGATACGTCGTTCAGAACTACCGGATATTACCGAAGAGCGATTTGGCATTCTTCCGTCAGGTCTCATGTCGGTTGTTACGCTTGTAGACCACGGAAAGCCCGCCGAACAGATCGGTTTGCAGCCCGGAGATACACTTCTTGCGGTCAACCAAGTGCCTGTGAGCTTTGGTTCGCTGCAAGAAGCAATTCGATCAAATGCTGGTAAAGAAATCTTATTGTCTTGGGCGCGAGGAGAGCGGAAAATGAACGCACGTGTAAAGCCGACCTCCGAAGGACGCATCGGAATTGCTTTAGAGGGCGCATATCAGGGACCAATAATTCACGAGCATTATTCCTTATTAGAGGCTCTTCCGATTGGTCTCGGAGAATTGAAAACAACAAGCATTCTCTTTCTTTCCAATCTATATCAACTGGCAGCGGGAAAAGCTTCACTAAGCAAATCGATGGGTGGACCTATAAAAATAGCTCAGTTGGCAAAACGGTCTGCTGACAATGGCATATTAGAGTTCTTTGGATTTATTGGCTTATTAAGTATCAGTCTTGCTTTACTGAACATCCTTCCTTTTCCTGCACTCGATGGCGGACATCTTGTTTTTCTGATATATGAAGCTGTGTTTAGGCGTGAAGTACCAAGCAAAGTAAAAATTGCCCTTCAGCAAGCAGGATTTATATTGCTGCTTGTATTTATGGCGTTCGTTCTTTATAATGATGTCATAAATTTTTAAATCCTCCTTGTGTGATAGTTATCAACGTATTTTATTGCTCCGTCGCCTATAATGAGTGCATAAAACAAACAATACAAAGGAGTTACGCACCATGAAATGGACTATGAATAAGATCGCACTAAGCGGCATCGTTCTTCTTGCCATTGTGCTGAGTTGTTCGACTGCCTTTGCTCAAAACAATTCCGTAAAAGCATCTCTGGATTTTCAGATGTACGATGTCATCTATCTTACTGATTTTGTTGATATTAAAAATCAGCAGTTGAACCCGAATATTTCCGGGATTTCTCTTAGTATGTCCTCGACAAGCACAACTCCGCCAAAGGAATTATTGGTTTGTGTTTATGTTGAATTACATGTCCAGCTTCGTGGTGAGGCCGATCAGGAATTGATGCATTTGTACACAAATAATTTTGATATGATTAAAAACCCAGTGCTTGCTGCGAATAATTTTGCAAAAGGTGGCAGTGGTAATATATATATCCGAGACGGTTTGAATACTTATGTTGAGAACGGATCACTTCGCCAGCGTTTAGAAGATATGGCTGCGAAAAATCCAACAGCACCACCGGGTAAGTATTCTATTATTATGCAAGTACTTACTTATCCGTCCATCAAATTGACTGATAGGGGTGTCCCAACTAATGTTCAAGTTTTAGGTCAAGACGCCAAAACGGTCACAGTTCAATTCTCAACCGCAGATGAAGTGTTTGTTGAGATTAATGATCCAAAAAACGGCAGTTTTTTCAACAATCTTGCTCCGACATTTAGCTGGACAACAGGCGAATCAAATGTAACGGTTTCTGTTTATGAAGCGTTACCTACACAGCGATCTCCTCAGGATGCATTAACAGGTGGAAATCCATGTTTAGTGCGTACTGTGACTGGTCAAACATCACTCACTTATCCTTCCGATGCTCAACGGCAGCTTGCACAAAACAAATCATACGTTCTCCAGGTACAAGCGATAGTCTCTACGAATCGTGGAAATGTGATGCAATCAAGTCTTCCGATCGTTTTTCGCATCTCCGATGACAAAGTTGGGCAAATGCTAGATAACTTCTTAAATGCACTCAGCGGTTCTGCTTCTGCAACGTATTCAACACTTCGAGCAGATCCAAACAACTGGATTGCATGGTCACCGTATGGAAACATCACACTTGATGGTAGCACATTGACAGAAACCGATTTGCAAAGTCTTGTCAATGATCTCGCAAGCCGTTCCGACTTAACAATTCAACTTGGTGTTGAAAACCAATAAACGCTTAAGGAGAAAGCCATGAAGAATAAGATCGTCATTATCTGTGTATTGGTTCTCCTTGGTGTACTTTCACTGGGGCAAAAAACACAACAGGACAAGAAAGATATTTCAGCTTACATTGTGAAAGTTATCAGGGATGTGAACATGAAATCACCTACAACAGGATGGCAAAAGGCGGTCCCTTTAAGCAAATTAAAATCTGGCTATGAAGTACAAACCGATAAAGGATCTTTAGCATTGATTCTTTTCGCAGATCAATCGAAGCTGATTCTCCGCGAAAAATCTATTGTGACCATCAAGGGAGAAGTACAAGGAAAAGAAATTCTCAGCCGAAGCGTCCATATGGATCGTGGAAATATGATTTTTAATGTGAAGAAAGCTGAAACTGAACAATTTCGGTTTTCTTCTCCCATTTCTGTTGCATCTATTCGCGGCACTGAGGGTGGCTATAACACCGGAGGCAATGCAGACTATTTTACTATTTCTAGGGGTCTTGCAGATTTTACGAACTCGATCTCCGGCCGTTCCACACATGTTAGCACCGGAAATACCGCAGTCGCTGATAGCTCAGGGGGTCTGAATCTTCGCAAAGCAAGTAAAAAAGAACTCGATAATATTGCAAGCGGAGCTGCAGAAGGTGGTGGACAAGGTTCGACAACAAAAACTAAGAATGTTGTAATCGACGGAACGATCGGATTTAATCCGACTCCCACGGCTGGCAATGCGACAACCGCTAAGTTAGACTTGAGTCCGACTGATACTGTTATTTCCGGTGTGAATTTCTTCTATCGCACAAAAGGCACTACAGCGTTCACACAAGTTGCAATGGCGATGGATGGCAAAATTGCATCGGTTGAAATTCCAGCTGCTCAGGTCGCAAGTCCGGCAATGGAATATTATTTTGCAATTACGATTGGAACTCGTACTCTTACTCTGCCTTCGGGAGGTGCAGGCACACCGGGTTCGGTGTCAGTTGCTAAAGCGGTCTCTTCTGCCGCCGGCGGGCCTGTTACAATTACCGCAACGCCGGTTTTTAGTCCGTCGCCAGTTCGTTCGTTTACGAATATCCAGTCGACTCTCGATCTTTCTTCTGTCACTGCAAAGCTGAATACTATCACACTCAAATACCGTCGCGGTGGTGATGCAGCATTCAAATCATTGGCACTTACTCTTTCCAACAAGGTTGCAACCGGCACGGTGCCAGGTGTTGATGTCCGTGCACCGGAACTTGAATACTATTTCGTGGTAAAGCTGGCAGATTCATTAAATACAGAGGTTACGCTTCCCAGCGATGGTGCTTCGAATCCTATGTCAATAACTGTTCCCTCGTTGACTAGGATTGTTCCGCAATTTGGTCCGTTGAAATCAAAGAGTTCTGGGTCAGTCAGTGTAGACTTTTCTTCGCTTCAAGCAAATGTCACGGCCGTCAGTCTCTTTTATCATAAACAGAATGAGCCCACGTTTACGGAATTGATACTCACCACATCCGGTCAAGTAGCTACTGGTCAAATACCTGCGGAAAGGGTCCGATACCCGAAATTGGAATATTATACATCTCTTCGATTTGACGATGGATCAACGCTCATTGTACCGCAAGATGGTCCATCCAATCCGATGGCGACATCGGTACAGGCGATTCAGCGTGAACTTCGCATCCCAGGCCAGACTGGATCATTACAGAAAAAAGTTCTCGTCTTAAAATGGAGTGAATAATCTGACACGGTGTAAATTTGTGTCTTGCATCATATAATTGCTTTTGATACATTGGACGGCGGGTGGGAAGTATACACCCGTCGTTTTATGTTATCCTGTAGGCACCATCGACAATTGCTAAATGTTCCTAACGAGGGGATTCCTATGAAACGCATCCACCAAGACGCAATTCTGTTGTCAATTCTTCTCACTGCCCTACTTTTTTCCAACACAATTGGACAAGTGAGTCAATACGTTGTTGATGTTAAAGTACCACCGGCTTCTCAGCAAACACCATTATCGATCAGTGTCGAGATGACACAGAACGTCCAAATTCAACGGGTGGTGCTCAACTATCGTCAATTTGGCGAAACAGAATATAAAGAACTCGAGATGCTTCTTGCCGGCCGAACTGCCGTTGCTGCGTTACCAGCCGATGCTGTTATGCCTCCCTATATCGAGTACTATATCAAGTTTCAACTTGCAGATAATACACAAGCAACATATCCATCAGAAAATCCTGAAGTCAATCCAATCAAGATTGCAGTAAGGGGAGTGGATCCGAAAGACGCAGAAGTTCGTATACTTAGCCCGGAACCCGGAGAGACCTTAGCTGCAGAAGATTTGGCAATTGCTATATCATTGATGTTTGTTTCTGATGCAGTCGATAAACAACGAACACGTATCTACCTTGATGGCGCTGATGTAACAAAAGAAGCTTTGCTCTCTGACGATGTTATCCTATACAGCCCGAAGAATTTTAACAAACCCCTGAATTTAGGAACACATTCCATTAAGATTGAATTGGTGGACACAAAGGGACAGATCTACTATACGAAACAAACAGACTTCAATCTTTCTACAGCTGCTGCTATAGAAGAAGAGAAAAGCTCGTTACAATATATGGGCAATGCTCAACTCGAGTTACGGAATGAAAAAATAGATGTCACAAATACATCTTACCAGCGCGCAGATGTTCGTCTTAATGGCACATATAAATTTCTTACTTTTGGGTACGACATGCACCTGACGAATGAAAACACAGACGACCGTCAGCCGCAAAACCGTTTCCTTGCTACATTGCAGGCGGCAGATTATGCAAAAGTTCAGGTTGGTGATGCGTACCCGGCGTTCCCGTCGCTGATGATTAGTGGAAAGCGTGTGCGCGGTGTTACAGGTGGGCTGACATTAGGTTTCTTCAACCTTGATGCTTCTTACGGTCAGACTGAACGCTTTATTGAAGGTACATTAGGCGGACCGGTTTATTATCCCGATTCTTCTACGGCATCAGCTCGCCCGAAAGAAACAATTTTTCAGGGGCGCGGCGGCTATAATAGCATTACAGGTATGGACACATTGATTTATCGGACATATACAAATGGAACATACAACCGAAAATTTTTAGCTGTCCGCCCAAGTTTTGGCAGCGGCGAAAATTTCCAGCTTGGTTTTAGTTTAATCAAAGCTACAGATGATACAAATTCCATCAAGTATGGTAATTATCCAGCTGATAATTTTGTGGGAGGTACCGATCTCCTGATCGCATTTGATAATCAGAGATTTAAGTGGACAACGCAGGTAGCGTTCAGCCTTAATAACACCGATATTACAGGCGGGAATTATTCTGACGCTGATTTTAAGCAATATAAATTGTCAAGTTTATCAAGTACAGCGACAGCCGACGATTCAGCAAAAGCATTAAAAGATGCGCAGGATTTAATTAATCTTGCAAAATTGGGTCGCAACTTTATTATCGTAAATCCTAACATGTCGCCACTTGATCCTACGAGCGGATTTCCATCGTTAGCTGTTGAATCTGAATTGATATTGAACTATTTCAATAATTATATCAGGGCTCTGGCATTCCGACGCGGCGCAAATTACACATCGTTTGGGAATGAATATGTTCAAACAGATATCGCTGGTTTGAATCTTTCTGACCGCATTCGATTGTTTGATAACAGGGCAATGACAAGTTTTTCGTACGAGACGAAGTGGAATAACATTAAGAACGATAATACCAAACCACGAACAACGTTCAACACCTTCAATGGATCGGTGACAGCTTACCCGGGTGTGAATCTGCCTACCTTGACTGTCGGTTATGGTTTCAACACGCGAAAGAATCCAATTCAGCTTCATCTGGACACTGTTTTGATAGCTATGGCAGATACTGCATTTCCATCAACAAAATTGGATTCATCAAACTGTGCAGATGAGAAAACTAATCGTTTCTTCTTCGCAGCAAATTATGACTTTAACCTTTTTGCACATCAGAGCTTGAGTGCAACCGTAAGCATAGCTAATAAAGTAGATAATACATTTAATTTGCGCAATCAGGATAACGTAACTGCCGCTGCCTCCCTAACAACAGTCTATAGAATACCGCTGCAAACAACAATAGCTGTTATTGTGAGTCATAATGCCACATATTCTGCGATGCAAGATTCAGTAACGAAACAATATCTTAGCACAACAAATAAACAAGCGTTCGATTATCAAACAATTTCGTTTAGCGCGCGGTACCGATTATTTAATGAGCGGCTCAATATCCTTGCAACGTTGGCACCTTCTTATGGTGATTTCAAACGGTTCTTGATACAAGGCGGTATAGATTATCAAGTGATGGACAACCATTATATTGTTGGCCAGGTTGAAGTAATTCAAAATCCAAGTAAAAATAACGACGTTATTGCAAGTATTATATATCGATTTAATTTCTAATAAATTACGCATTGTTTGTTACTTCCCGCTTCTTTCCATCGTAAATGAGAAGCGGGATTATTCCTCTCGCTCACCTCAAAAGGAATCAGAATTATGACTTCCTATGAATTCAAAAGAAAAATATTGCCGCTCCTTGTGAAGCTGTCAATCGGTATCGGCATAGGCGTCTTCGTCATTATCATCGGACAAGGATGGCTCTTCGAGCTGAACTTTCTAAAGAATATCGATTTGTTGACAATTGATCTACGCTACCAAAGCAGATACGAACGTACCGAGCAGACACGCGATCTACAGAAAGACGGCGACATTGTTATCATCGGCATATCGGATGATGATCGAAAAGCACTCATTGATCCTTTTCCTTTCCCTCGTTCGTACTATGCACATATCGTTGAAAACCTTGAACACGCTGGTGCCCGCGTTATCGTCTTTGATATAACCATGGACGATTCCAGTAAAGTCGCTGTGAACGATAGCCTCCTGCGCCAAACATTGCAAAAGTATAACAACATCGTTATTGCAACAACGGTTGGGTATACACAATCGAATAAATTTGCGGAGGTACGAGCCACTGAACCAACTTATGATAATCAGTTCTATGGCGTTGATAAAAATATCGGTGCAACAAACATCATCAAAGATCGTGACGATGTGTGCCGATCATATCTGCCTTTGTTGGAAATAAAGGGATGGGGCACACCAACGCTCGCTTTTGCTGCTCTTAACAGATATTTCAAACTTAAACCTGGTACGTTGGTCGATTTCAGTAATGAAAAATATTTTCTGTTGAAGGATAGGAACATTCCCCGCAACGGTACCACCTTTATGCTTAGTTACTACGGCCCAAGCGGAACTTTCCGCTATATCCCTTTTTCACAGGTTATCGATGACTCAACATTCCAAACAAAAGATGAAGCAGAGATGGGTGAACCCATTAATGCATTCGATGCCAGTACAATTGCGTTGCTGAAGAATAAGATTGTTCTTATTGGTTCAGTCATGCCCGAGGAGCATGATTATCACAATGTGCCTTTGTATAAAGAAGAGGGTGGAAAAAAGAATTATGCAATGAACGGTGTGGAAATCCATGCAACAGCCATTCAGAACGTTATCGACAAGAACTTCATCACGACAGCTGATCCTGCAATCGAAAACATTGTTATAATTTTTCTCTCGCTCATCGGCTTCTTCGGCATGCTCTCATTGAAACAGATCCACATTAAGCATATGTGGCTGCTGGAAATCGGAGCATTTCTTTTAACCATAGTTCTCGTTGGTGCAGTGTTCGAAGCTTCCATAATTGTGTTTAGTAATAATAATGTATTAATGAATGTTGTTAATCCAAGTCTTGCCATTGTATTCGCATATTTCGGCACAGCTGTTTATCAATACTTGACCGAACGACAGCAAAAAGCCGTTATTAAAAATATGTTCGGCCATTATATTAATCCTGCTGTAGTGAACGAATTGGTTACAAATCCAGAGAAGGCAAAGCTCGGCGGCGATCGCCGCGAACTGACAGTGTTCTTCACCGATATAGCCAGCTTCACAAGTATCTCGGAGCAATACCATGCTAAACCTGAAGGATTGGTGGCACTGCTTAACGAATACTTAGATGAGATGACGCGCATTGTGCTTAAGTATGAAGGAACGCTAGACAAATATGAAGGTGACGCGATTATGGCATTCTGGGGCGCACCGCTTCCGCAAAAAGATCATGCGCTTCGGACATGTCTTGCAGCATTAGAGATGCAGAAACGTCTGCAAGTACTCAGACCAAAATGGATAAAGGAAGGCAAACCTCCTCTCTTTGTGCGGATGGGTGTCAACACTGGCATCGTGATTGTCGGCAACATGGGCGGCCGAGACAGGTTTGACTACACCGTTATCGGCGACAGTGTAAACCTTGCTTCACGACTTGAAGGCGCCAATAAACAATACAAATCGAATATTATGATCAGCGAATTTACCTATACGCATGTAAAGAGCAAGGTTGTTGTACGAGAACTTGATTTGATTCAAGTGAAAGGCAAGACAGAACCAGTTAAGGTGTACGAACTACTCGGTACCGCGGACATGGAGATGACCGAAAACCAGAAACAGGCGTTGGAAATGTATCATGAGGGATTAAAATTGTACCGTGCAAGGAAATGGGAAGAAGCGATTGCTTATATGCAGCAGGCATATACATTAGACGAGACCTGTTTTGTTGCACAGATGTATACAGAGCGTGCAAACTTGTATCAAATTACTCCGCCACCGGCTGAATGGAACGGCGTTTTTGTAATGACGACAAAGTAATTAAGTTTTGAGTCGCTGAGTAAATGAGTAATAAAAACGAAGCCCGATTCTGTGGTTATGGAATCGGGCTTTTAGGTTTATGAACCACAAATGCTGTTTGTTTTATCTTAGCAAAACAAGTTTTATTGTTTCTATGAATAAAACAGTCGGCTTTATGTAACTGATTCAATTGCTTTCTTCACTGCTTTTTCAATAAATGCCATATCGGGTTTTTTTATAAAATTTTCTTTCATCAACAAGTCTAATATACTACGCGCCTCCTTTATGTCGTTAAGTGTTGCATCATAAATCTCTTTGTGGCTGAGTTGGATTCGCGCAACACCCTGCTTAATAGCCTGCGTGCCAACATCAGCGGCTTCTTGAGCAAATACTTCAGTTTCTTCCATTGTAGGCATGATATAATCAGGATTGAGGCCTTTTTTCATTGCAAAATTTGCCATAGAATATGCTGCAGTAATTGCCATTTCATCTGTTATCTTTCTTGCACGCACCATGAGTGCACCTTTCAAAATTCCGGGAAAGCCCATCGAATTGTTCACTTGATTGGGGAAATCACCGCGTCCGGTGGCGACGATGTAAGCGCCCGCTTCCTTAGCAGCGTACGGATATATTTCAGGAACCGGATTTGCACAAGCGAAGACGATTGACTTCTTTGCCATTTTTTGTATCCATGTTCGTTTAATAACGTCGGGGCCAGGTTTGCTTAATGCAATGAGAACATCTGCATCGGTTACAGCCGTTTCGATGTCTTCGATACACGATGGATTTGTTGTCTGGCAGAGTTCCCACTTACGGTAAAATGCTTTGTCTGCCTCGATATCCTTACGATTTTTGTGAAGTGCACTTTTCGTATCAAACATGATTACTTTATGCGGATCGGCTCCGTTTTTTAATATCAATCGGGCAATCGTAGTATTTGATGCTCCTGCACCAAAGAAGACTATCTTCACATTCTTCATATCCTTACCGACAATGCGAAGGGCGTTGATTAATCCTGCAAGCGTCACGCTGCCAGTACCTTGAGCATCATCATGCCACACGGGAATATTGCATTCCTCGCGCAGCGTATCAAGTACTTTAAAACAATTTGGCTGAGAAATATCTTCGAGGTTTACAGCTCCGAAGCTTGGCTCCAGCATTTTAACAAATTCAATGATTTTATCTGGATCATGATCGCCTTTTGCATTGATAGAGTTAATGCAGAGCGCGACAGCATCGACACCGCCAAGGTATTTCATGAGAAGTCCTTTTCCCTCCATCACGCCTAATCCTCCGGGGGGCGTGCAATCACCATCACCAAGAACACGTGTTGAATCAGAAACGATGGCAACTAAATTTCCACGATTTGATAGATCGAACGAAGTGTCGTTGTTGTCACGAATCGTAGTAGAGATTTTTGAAACGCCAGGTGTATACCAGACATTAAACCAGTTAAATCCATAAATTCCTGCTTTTGGTATTGTCGCTATTTTTCCTCTATAAAATTTATGGCATAAAAGCGAAAGCTCTTTCAAAAAAAAGGTTTTTGCCTTTGCTTTTTGCTCTTCACTGAAATTCTCTGGAAAGAGGTTGTTTAAATTCTTAAGTGCTAAATCGAAATTTTGCATAACATTCTCCATAAAATAGATTAAGTATTATTAGATATTAGAATTACTTTAGTTTTTTTTCCTTCTATAATCAAGCTATGGAAAAAGTCTTGTGGTTTGCATCATAATGGAAAGATAAATATATATATGCCTTTCAATAGACTTCCGCTTTTGATGAGAAAATAATTGTAGGTATATTGTCACAATTTCAGAAACACCATATATTGGAAAAGTTTTCCCTATTTATGAGCTTTGGATGAATTGATGAAAATCAAAGTGAAAAAACAATGAGTTGCAATGACGATGGAGCCATATTGCAATAGTGCTTCAATTCATTTATTTTAGCACTTACCGCTTTCAGGAAAGCTGTTCTGTAATCTTCCTAAAAGTGCCAAGCACCCTTTTTTTCTTTTGAAATATAGCACTTAAGTCGTTCTATCAAGTAATGCGTAATGTGGCACATTACTTGAACGTTATATAAAAACCAATATGCGATTTCTTATTTAATTAATCGGTCAACGAAAAAAAATCCACCGGAGTATTAAATGATTCGAGGAACAATTATTGTTGCAACGGAAATTTGCAAAGCGTGCGAGTTGTGTATTACGGCGTGTCCGCAGGATTGTTTGGAGTTGTCACCATACTTAAATTCGAAGGGTTACCGCTATATACAATTGAAGAATGATTCTTGTACCGGATGTATCAATTGCGCCATTGTTTGCCCCGACAGTGCTATAACAGTGTACCGTCAAATAAAAGCAACTAAATCAGATGTGCAAAAATCCCATTAAATAATAGCGGGTAATTTTGAAAAAAATTATTAACTCAAGAATTGTAAACGACATGGCCGGTGGAAACGGAAAATCTAACACTCGATTGATGAAGGGTAATGAAGCGCTTGCTGAAGCTGCATTGCGTGCAGGTATGCAGGCTTACTTTGGATATCCCATTACTCCGCAAACGGAAGTAATGGAGTATCTTGCAATTCAGCAGCCAAACTATCCGGGCGTTGTGATACTGCAAGCAGAGAGCGAGCTTGCAGCGATCAATATGGTGCATGGCGCTTCTGGCGCCGGCGCGCGTGCAATGATATCATCATCCAGCCCCGGCATCAGCTTGATGCAGGAATGTCTTTCCTATATGGCGTCAGCACAGCTACCGGCAGTGATTGTAAATGTTCAGCGAGGCGGCCCCGGTCTTGGTACTATTCAGCCATCGCAGGCAGATTATTTTCAAGCAGTAAAAGGCGGCGGTCATGGTGATTATCATCTCATTGTCCTTGCACCATCGTCCGTGCAGGAAATGGTGGATTTTGTATTCGACGCGTTTCGTTTAACAGAGAAATACCGTAATCCAGCAATGATTCTTGCCGACGGTGCACTCGGTCAGATGATGGAGAAGGTTACATTGCCTGCAGCGGGTTCTTTGCCAAAAACAAATTCCCCATGGGCAACGATAGGCAAACCGAATTCGCGCGAAAGAAATATTATTACTTCTCTTTTTATCCAGCCAGAGCGAATGGAGAAATTAAATTTAGTTTTGCAGGAAAAATACCAACAACTGCAAAAAGAAGTTCGGTGGGAAGAATTCCAGACTGAAGATGCAGATATTGTGCTTGTCGCGTTCGGATTAACATCCCGCATTTGTGGCAAGACTATGAACCTTGCTCGCGAAAAAGGATTAAAGGTCGGATTGCTTCGTCCCATCACGCTGTATCCATTTCCAACAGATGCGCTTGCAGAGTTAGCAAAGCATGCAAAAGTATTTCTGACGGTTGAGATGAATGCAGGACAAATGGTGGAAGACGTGCGGCTTGCAATCAACGGCAAATGCCCGGTACATTTCTACGGACGGATGGGCGGAATGATCCCGTCACCTGAAGAAGTGCTGGCACAGGTGGAATCAATTGCTGGAGAATTTCAAACGGCTCATGCGTGAGGATAAAAAAATGGAAACAGCAGCAAAAATTGATGGATTAGAAGTAGTTTATGCAAAGCCTAAAACGCTTACCGATATACCGACACACTATTGCCCGGGATGTGGGCATGGAGTAGTGCATAAAATCCTGATGGAAGTTATTGAGGAAATGAATATTCAGGAAGAAACTATCGGCGTGGCACCAGTTGGATGCGCTGTGTTTGCGTACGATTATATGAACATAGATATGCAGGAAGCGGCGCACGGACGCGCAAGCGCAGTAGCGACAGGGGTCAAGCGTGTTCTTCCCAATAAATATGTTTTTTCTTATCAAGGTGATGGTGATCTTGCGGCAATTGGCACTGGCGAAACAATTCATACGGTCAACCGCGGTGAAAATATTCTCATGCTCTTCGTCAATAACGGTATATACGGAATGACAGGCGGTCAAATGGCTCCGACATCAATATTGGGCATGAAAACGACAACGTCACCATTTGGACGCGAAGCAGTTACGATGGGCAATCCGTTGAAGATTACAGAATTAATTGCACAGCTTCCAGGTGCGTACTACGTTTCACGTCACTCGGTACATAATACGTTAGCTGTACGTAAGTTGAAAAAAGCGATTTCTGCATCATTCAAATACCAAAAAGAAAAAAAAGGAACCTGTTTTATCGAAGTTGTTTCTAATTGCCCGTCCGGTTGGAAAATGACGCCGGTAGAGTCCAATGAATGGTTGGAGAAAAACATGTTTCCAATTTACCCACTTGGCGATATTAAAGTTCCAAAGAGTTAGTTTGGAAAATCATAGAATTTGTAGCATGGTGAAATAATAATTTCTTAGATAACAAAGCGACTATGAATAAAAGTATGACTCAAGAAATAATTATTGCCGGCTTTGGCGGTCAGGGCGTTCTTTCAATGGGGCAAATCATTGCTTACGCTGCAATGGAAGGAAACAAAGAAGTAAGTTGGATGCCCTCCTACGGTCCCGAGATGCGAGGCGGCACAGCAAATTGCACAGTAATAGTTTCTGCTTCACGCATCAGTTCTCCTATTATCACAAAGTTTGACACTGCAATTATATTAAATCAGCCATCAATTGAAAAATTTGAAAATGCAGTGAAACCAGGCGGCATCTTGATCTATGAAAAATCCACTATCCTCCATCCGCCTGCGAGAAAAAATATTGAAGTTCTTGCTATTCCAGGATTAGAAGAGGCTCAAAAACTCAAGAGTAAACAAGTAGCAAACATGGTGTTACTCGGCGCTTACCTCGAACTGTGTCCGATTGTAAAGTTAGAACATGTAATAAGTGCTTTGCACAATGTTCTACCTCCGCACAGACAGCATTTAATTCCCCTCAATGAACAAGCTTTAGCGCGGGGTAAGGATTTGGCAATAACAGCAGCGATTAAAATGGCGGCACGATGAAGCAGATAGAAAAAACACAATCTGCAATTCAAGCATGGAGCGAACACGCAATTGAGTCTGGTAATGCTCAATGCAACCATGATTGTCGTATCACATGCAAAATGTTAACCGAGGCAATGCGAAAAGAAGCAGAGATGATCCAATTCTATGAAACAATTATGACGGAATGCGATTATCCGGCTGTCAATTCTTTTGTACGAGAACTTTTAGAAGAAAAGAGTCGCATTGTACTACACATTAATCAAAAACTGAATGAAATCCGCGCCTGCGGTCAGGTAAGCAATGGCGTCATCTCTGAATGCAATCCTGAATTCTTGTAAGACTGCCAAAACAAAGAACGATTTTTTGTTTAGAAGCATTATTCCCATGGATATTGAACGGAGGTTCTGCTATGAATACCAAAGAACTTCAACGTGTCAACCACCAATATTATTACCCTTGTTTTCATTCGCATTACTATTATAAAATAGAATAATAACAGATTGATAATGCATCTTGCACTTCACGTAATCATTTTCTAAGGTACGGCAAGAAATATATCAGAGGAAGGATTATCGGCATGAACATCGGCATACTTAAAGAAATAGCTCCATCAGAACGGCGCGTAGCACTGACGCCGGGCGGCGTGCAAACATTAGTGAGCTTAGGTGCTGTTGTATATGTAGAACGGAATGCTGGAGCACTTAGTTTCTTTACGGACGACGAATATAGCAATTCAGGAGCCGTCATTGTGTACAGTCCTGAAGAAGTTATCAATCGTTCAGATATAATTTTGAAAGTTGCACCGCCAGCTGATTCGGAACTTAAACTCTTGCACGAAGGACAAACCTTTTTTTCAGCATTACATCTTGCAATCTCCAAACGTAAAATAATAGAGACATTTCTCGAAAAAAAAATTACTGCAATCGGATATGAGTTAATAGAAAATGAACGTGGTGAATTACCTATAGTTCAAACCATGGCAGAAATTGCCGGGCAAATTTCGATTCAAGTAGCAGCGCACTATTTGCAGGCCCGCCAAGGCGGGCGTGGTGTACTATTAGGAAGCGTTCCCGGAGTACCTGCCGCTGACGTGCTCATTCTTGGCGCTGGAACTGTGGGACGCACCGCTGCGCGTGTAGCACTTGGACTTGGAGCAAAAGTGATGATTATTGACAAGAATATCAGCCGCCTACGCGAAGTGGAGAATTTATTCCAATGGAGAATTGCCACTGCCGTTTCTGATCAATATAATATTGAGTGTGCAGTGCGAGAAGCTGACGCGCTTATTGGAGCTGTTCTGTTAAAGGGAGAAAAAACGCCGCATTTAGTTTCTGAAGATTTAGTGAAACAGATGAAACCTGGTTCTGTTATCGTTGATATTTCCATTGATCAAGGCGGCTGTGTTGAAACGAGCCGCCCAACGACAATAATCGATCCTGTTTATATTACACATGGCATAGTGCATTATTGTGTTCCAAATACACCAGCATTGGTCCCGCGTACTGCAACTGTTGGATGGACAAATGTTCTTCTTCCATTCTTGAGAGAAGCGACTGAACTCGGAATGGAACGAGTGCTCCGCGCGGATGTTGGACTTTCTAAAGGAGTGTGTACATTCCGCGGATGCTGTACGAATAACGCCTCCGCCAAAGCATTCGATTTAAAAGCAGAAGACATTCAAACATTTCTCAACTCTCCAGTACATAAAGCTCGATAGGAATGACGATGAATTGGCTCGATCAATACAAGTCGAAAGTTGTGACTGTTGAGGAAGCAGTCAAGGTTGTTAAATCGAATGACCGGATTTTTCTCAGCGGGAACGCTGCAACACCACTTTTGTTAACGAACGCTCTAGCAAATCGTGCCCTGGAACTTTCTAATGTGGAAGTCAATCACATTTTGTTGTTTGGGGGTGACCCGCTTTCCAAGCCCGGCATGGCTCAACATTTCCGACACAACTCGATGTTTGTTGGACCCGGCGATCGGCAATCTATCGCTGATGGAATTTCTGATTATGTACCGATTCATCTTTCGCAGATCCCGTCATTATTTTGTGACGAATACATACCTCTCGATGTTGCGTTAATTCATGTTTCACCGCCTGATGCACACGGTTTTATGAGCTTTGGTGTTGAATGCGCTGCATCGAAAGCGGCAGCTGAAAATGCAAAGATAGTTATTGCACAAGTGAATGAACGCATGCCGCGCACGCTGGGTGATGTTTTTATTCATGTATCTCGAGTTCATAAAATTGTTGAATGTTCAATACCGATTTTGGAACTTCAGCCAACAACGGCTTCAGATATTGAAGCAAAGATTGCAGACTTCATAACTCCAATTATTGAAGACGGTGCAACGCTCCAATTAGGAATTGGCGGCATACCAGATGCAGTACTGGCACGCATCGAAGGCAAACAGCATTTAGGCATTCACACGGAAATGATTTCCGACGGCGTAGTGGAAGCAATTGAAAAAGGTATTATCACTAGTCAGAAGAAAACGCTTCATCCCGGCAAAGTAGTAGCAACATTTGTGATGGGTACTCAAAAGTTATACGATTATGTTCACAATAATCCACTCTTCGAACTGCACCCTTGTGACTATACTAACAATCCATTTATAATCGCGCAGAACGAAAAAATGGTTGCAATAAATTCCTGCATCGAGGTGGATATTACTGGGCAAATCTGTGCTGATTCCATCGGTACAAAAATTTACAGCGGTTTTGGCGGTCAAGTGGATTTCGTCCGCGGAGCGGCGCATTCCAAAGACGGCAAACCGATTATTGCGCTACCTTCTACCACTAAGAAAGGAACAGTTTCCCGAATTGTCCCTCAACTCAAACAAGGAGCCGGTGTAGTTACATCACGGGCAGATGTACATTATGTCGTAACAGAATACGGGGTTGCCTCACTCCATGGAAAGAATCTTCACAAGCGAGCGGAAGCTCTCATTGCAATAGCTCACCCATCATTTCGTCAGATGCTTGAAGAATATGTGCAAAATCCTAAGCATTAGATATCTATTTGTTTGGCTCAAAGGCACAATCATCGAAACTGAAATAATAGACAAACATTTATCGGAATTGGAAGCATTAACGTATAAGAAGCAAGAAGAAAGTAACGTGATGATCATCGTAGATTCTGAAGAGAATTCAAAATGAAATATCACCAATAAGCAATTATAAAAATCTTCTTATCATCGTGCATTGAATAGAGAGCGAAATATATGAAGCGCATTTTCCCGCCAGCATTTTATAATTTGCGGACACTGATCGGAGCGGCCATTGCATCGGTGAGCTTCGGACTTGTGCTCTTCTTGACTGTCCTTGATCTGTTTGAAGGAGAGCAGAAACCCTACATAGGCATTCTTACATATATTATTCTTCCGATATTCATGCTCTTTGGACTTATGCTTGTGTTCTATGGTATTTGGCGTGAGCACAGACGTGAGAAACAAGGACTGCCACAAGATCTCAAATTACCACGTATTGATTTGAATGATCCAAAGCAACGGAATGCATTCTTTTGGTTTTCACTTGGTGCATTGCTGCTCTTACTCTTCTCAGCCTTCGGCAGTTTCAAAGCTTACGAGTATACCGATTCCGATGAATTCTGTGGAACTATGTGTCATAAAGTTATGGAGCCGGAATATACGGCTTATAACAGTTCACCACATGCGCATGTCGGTTGTGCAAAATGCCACATTGGTCCCGGCGCTGGATGGTTTGTACGCTCTAAGCTTTCAGGTGCATATCAGGTGTATTCCACTATCTTCAATAAATATTCACGCCCTATTGCTACGCCGATCGAGAATCTTCGCCCAGCGCAAGAAACATGCGAGCAATGTCATTGGCCGAAGCATTTCTTTAGCGAGATGCGTGTATCAAAATTGTATTTTCTTTCTGATGAGGCAAATACGCGATGGAATTTGGTTCTACTTATCAAAGTTGGGGGGGGAAACGAAGAAACCGGACTTTCGGGAGGTATTCATTGGAACATGAATATTGCAAATGCAATTACGTACACACCGGCAGATAGACAGCGGCAGATCATTCCATGGATTAAAGTAAAAAGTAAAAAGGATGGAACTGAGCATATCTATTGCAACCTTGAAAATCCTATCACCGAAGATTCGTTAGCGTTGTTAGAAAAACGTACGATGGATTGCATCGATTGTCATAATCGTCCCTCGCACATCTATCATCCCCCGGTACCGACGGTAGATCATATTATATCGGCTGGATTGATAGATTCAAAGTTACCATACGCGAAAAGCATTGCTGTCAAAGCACTTGATCAAACATATTCTTCATCAGATATCGCACGGGATAGTATCCGGCTTGTAATTGAAGAATATTACAAAACTAGTTATCCGCAAATTGCTTCAGAAAAAAACGCGGCAATTAGTCAGATAGTTTCAACAGTCCAAAAATTTTATGCACGAAATTATTTTCCGACAATGGCTGTCACATGGCGACATTTTCCAAATAATATTGGCCACCTTTTTTATAAAGGTTGTTTCCGATGCCATGATAATAAACATATTAGAGAGGATGGAAAAGTCCTAACGAACGAATGTTCTGTTTGTCATACAATTCTTGCTCAGAGTTTTGGAAAAGAAAAAAACAGTGTTTCGCTGGATGGTGTCCCATACCAACATCCTGTGGACATTGGAGATTCATGGAAGGAAATGAATTGTAGTGATTGCCATACTGCAGAAGAGTAGTTAAAGTTGGTTTTATGAACGATAATAATTAGGTAAGAATTACAACCCAAGAAAAATTATATGTATATTAGATTGTGGCAGCTTAATGGATTTTAGATTGATAATTTCAACAAGTGTCATTGCTGTATTGATAATATCATGATAATTGTATATGTCGGTTCTTAAACGTAGATAAAAACAACACTTTTCATGATAAGCTAAAAGCGTTATCAATTATTAACTCAATAATAAGGAGCGTTTCATATGCAGAAGACGATTTCATTTCTTCTTGCGGCTTTGGTCCTGTTTTCATTTTCCACGCTTGCTCAAAATAAGTATGTTGGAGCTAAAATGTGTGGTATGTGCCATAAAGGTGAAAAGAAGGGTGCACAATTTGAAATTTGGCAAAAGAGTAACCACGCCGAAGCTTATAAAACTTTAACCGAAGCTAAAGCAGCCGAAATTACTAAGGCAAGGGGATTGAAAAAAGCGGCAAATGAATCACCTGAATGCCTCGAGTGCCATGCCATTACAGCTGATGCCAAGCTCACTGTCGATGGAGTGCAATGTGAAACTTGCCACGGTGCGGGTTCAGCATACAAGGCTTTTTCCATTATGAAAGATAAAGCAAAAGCAATTACTGCGGGCTTAACGGAATTCAAAGATAAGGGAGCGATTGAAAAAAAATGCAAGACATGCCACAACGAGAAAAGTCCATCCTATAAGCCCTTTAAGTTTGATGAAATGTGGGTAAAGATTAAGCATCCAATTCCAAAAGGATAATAATTATAATAAATTTTCTAGTTGTTTGAGCAGGCGTCTCGGCAATAATAAAATGAGACGCTCGATTATTTGCGTTTAGCATTTTCGCAATCATATATAACAGACAACCAATGAAATATTTAATGCAGCGCAGCATTTTGATAATTTTGGCGATGCTTATTTTTCTTTTCTGCAAAACATCGGCACAATTTCTCCAATTGCGACTTATTTCTTCCGCCTCTGCGTGGCAGCAACGAGATACTATAGGTCAATCATCCAACCACCTGTTCGGATACCAGACAGTACAACTCTCGCTAGCAGGTGAGCATCTCTCGTTTCATACATATCTGCAGGGATCTAACGATTTTGCTGGTCCGTTGAAGAACGAAAGTACAGTTCGATTCTATAATTTTTATTTGAATTATTTAAATCTATTTGAAACAATCGATTTCAGTCTCGGTCGTCAAGCGATCTTCGCAGGTGTCGGCAACGGCACAATCGATGGCGGTGTTGCTTCAATTCGATTGTTAGATTCAAGGTTAAAAGTGCTCGGCTATTATGGAGCTTTGCCATCTACTGGACAAAAGTTTGAAATGATTGGTGATCAAAAAGATAATAATATGTTTGGTGCTCAAATTATTAGTACACCGTCAGATTTTGCCCGTGTATCATTGAGCTATATGCAGAAAAACATCAAACCGGAAACATACTGGGCGCTCAGAAAAGACTCCCTTTTCAATCCCGTTATAACAGAGATCTCTCCAAGTGCGATGGCAGAACAATACGTAAGCGGCGATGTAAGCATTGACTACAACATAATCTCTGCATATGCGAGAAGTGATTTCGATTTAAATCAAGAAAATATTTCGCGCATTCAATTCTTCACACGGGTGAAGCTAACAGAACCGCTTTCACTGACAGGTGAATATATCCATCGCGAACCGCGTCTCTTATATAATTCTATTTTCTGGGTGTTTGCTTACAATACAATCAGTGAATACGAACTGGGCGCAGAATATGCTATCTGCAAAGACTGGCAAGTATTTGGGAAGTTCGGTTCCATTTCATACGGTGATGATAATTCCGATCAAGTGACACTTGGTTACAATATAAAGTACGCCTCGGCAAGTTTTAGCTGGAACACCGGTTATGGCGGAGAATTAGCAGCGTTTTCTGTAAATGCTGGTTATCCCCTTTTCGATTATAAACTTACACCAACTATTACAGTTGGATATGCACATTACAAGTTGAATAGCAATGCGCCAATATCAGATGCTTTAAGCAGTGCGATTGGAGCTGTGTACCGACCAATTCCGGTACTTTCGTTAGATGCACAGGTTCAGTGGATTCAAAATAAAATTTATAGTGACGATGTACGCCTCTTTTTACGAGGCAGTTACTATTTAGGCGAACATTTGACATTTTTTTAAGATTACCATGCAAACAAATCGAAAGAACACATCAATTATTCTGAAGCATGGATTTCTTTTCATAAGTTTGATGCTGACATTGCTTCTTACCTTCACCGGTGCAGTGGTACTACGTGAACAAATCGTCAGTGATAAGCAGCCGAAGCGTGTAAAATTTTCTCATCAATTTCATGTCACCGAAGCCGGCATCGCCTGTATAGATTGCCATACAGATGTAGCAAAGAGCACCAAAGCATCCGACAATCTTCTTGCGAAGATGGAAGCTTGCAAGAGCTGCCACGAAGAACCGTTGAAAAGCAATTGCACCTATTGCCATCTGAATTCGGATTCTACGAAATATACAGCGACACCAAATCCTATTCGCGAACTGATGTTTTCACATCAACAGCATGTGGAAGATCAAAAAGTAACATGCGAAACATGTCACACTATTCTCGATAAAGCTGATGCTGCAACCGGAGAACTTGTACCTGCAATGGCAACATGCAACTCTTGCCACAACGATACGAAAGCAACAACTGCATGTGAAAAGTGCCATACCGATTTTGCATCGCTGCGTCCTATAGAGCACAATCGTACAAATTTTATCCATGAACATAAACGATTAGCACGACTCGGTGATGCCAAGTGCGGCGTTTGCCACTCGCAAGAAACTTGCATCGATTGTCACAACGGATCGGAATTAATAAAAGTAGATGTGCTGGGACGTGATCTTACATCACAACGATCGCCACGTCTCACAGCAATCGATCGAGGACAAGAAATGTGTTTGACAAAAATACACGATTTAAATTTCCGCTTTACACATGGTATTGCCGCAAAAGGCAAATCGATGGAATGTCAAACGTGCCACAATTCAGAAAAATATTGCTCAACATGTCATGAAGCTGGAGGCAATATAAATCAAGGTGCGTTCAAGCCGGCATCGCATGCTGTAGCCGGATTTACAACACTAGGGGTTGGAAGCAGTGGCGGCGAACATGCACGCTTGGCAAGACGTGATATTGAGTCGTGTGCAGCCTGCCACGGTGCAGAGGGTGCCGATCCAGTGTGTATCACTTGCCATGTCGATCCCGATGGAATAAAAGGTAATGATCCGAAAACGCATGACCCCGGCTTTATGTCCAATACGCACGGGCCCTGGCATTTTGATCCCGGCGCCAATTGCTATATGTGCCACACAGATGTCAACGCACATCCGGGCGGAGTTAAAGGACAAAAATTCTGCGGTTATTGCCACCGATAATGGGATGGCTTGATTATGAAGAAGCAGCGTATCATTCTAATTTTGATGCTATTGATAATATCAGCGCTTCTAATTTCATGCAGTGATTTGAAAAATAGTCTACCGACAGCAATAAGTGCTGAAGTACAGATTCATGGACAAGGATGGATCGATACCGGTTCTGTAAATTTCCATGGCAAGTATATTCAAAACATTAATTACAATCTTACTATTTGCAAGCAGTGTCATGGAAGCAATTATGAGGGTGGCACATCAAACAGTTCATGCCGGCCATGTCATTCAGGACCCGGTGGACCAGAAAATTGTGCTACGTGCCATGGCATACCTCCTGCACCGGATCGTTATGGAAATACTTCCTTTACTGCCCCAGGGGTTGGGGCACATAATATACATTATACAGGAACAGGAACAATTTCCGCATTAGCGATGCATTGTGATGATTGCCATCATTTGCCCAACGGGGTTTCTGACACGACACATATCACCGCAACGGGAATTGCACAAGTACAGATAAGTAACTTAGGCGCGCTGCAAACAAATGGAGCTGTTCCATCAACTTCGTTTAGCCAATTAACTTTAAAATGCACCAATACATTTTGTCATGGTAATTGGACATTACCGAAATCTGGATTGGCAAGCGATTCGGTCTTTTCAGGTACGGTGATGACAGGCGTTTTAGCAAATGCCCCAGTCTGGAACGGCGGATCTAGTCAAGCTGTTTGCGGTTCATGTCATGGTTTACCACCAGCAGGCCATTATTCCTATTCACAAAGTTGTACCGCGTGTCATGAAGATGTTACAACGGCTTCTGGAAAACTAAAGCATATGAATGGAAAAATCGACCTTGCTGGTGGAGTGGTGCGAAACTTCCGATAAAAGTATTTTTTGAAGATAATATTATCTTAAAGAGTCTATTGAAATAGAATAGTATATATAAACAATTAAATTTTAACCTTTAATAAAAAGGTGCTATATGATGAATAAAACATTCGGGGGTTTTGTTATCTGTTTGGCGGGCCTCTTAATGGTTGTAGGCATATCTGGTTGTAAAGAAGGCCCCACGGGTCCAGCTGGTAAAGATGCTTCAGTCAGCGCTCTCGAAGGCTATGCCCCTGGCATTCAATGCGCTACATGTCATAGTGCAGACTCTGATACAACATATCGAGTTGCTGCAAGGGAAGTTCAATATTCAACATCAGAGCATGCTGTAGGTGGCGATTTTGCCCGTAATACGTATGATTGCGCTGGTTGCCATACGAATGAAGGTTTCTACGACCGTTATAATAGAGGTTTCGCAAATGAAACATTTAACATCAATGCTCCTTCTGTAGAAATTTGTACGCAGGGTTACCCTAATGCAACACCTCCCGGCTGTTTTACCTGTCATGCAGCTCACCAACGTGCCAATTTCACGGTACGAGATTCCGGTGCAGTAAATATCTTTACGCTTGTTGCTGGACAGGCAACAAAGATTTGGAACAGCAGTGCAGCATCTAATTTGTGTGTAAAGTGCCATGAACCGCGAATGACTTCGACATTTATGTGGGCAACTACCTCTTCTAGTGGTACAACACCAGCGTCTTGGCAGCCGGATCCATCAAAAATAAATACGACAGATACAGCAAAGATCTATACATCGCGTTGGAATAATCACGTCTCAGGTGAGCCAGCGCAAACTTTACTTGGTACTGGTGGATTTGAATTCACGGGCTATTCGAATTATCAAAGCTCATATCATACTACTTTAATTAACAACAAAGCGCTGGGTTGTGAAGATTGCCACATGGCAATTGTGAATGGCGGTAATCAAAACGGCGGACATACATTCTGGGTGCGCTATCTTGCATCAGGCTCAACAAGCCCATCTTACAATGTAAACGGCTGTAATGTATCTGGGTGTCATACGGGCCTTATAGCTTCAGCGTCCGATGCACACTGGAGCGAGCGTGCAACAATTATTGGAGAGACTGCACAACTGGCTAAAATGTTGATGGATACATCAGTTACAAATAAATGGTCGCAGAAAAGTAAAATTCCTTGGGTAACAGTATCTGCTGGCACGATTGTAGGCGATTCCACTTACGGAGTCAATGCAACGGGCAGTAAGCCGCTGATTATTGCCCCAGCTTATAAAGCCGGTGCAATTTGGAATTTGCAGCAGATTCAATATGAAAATAGCCATGGTATTCACAATTATAAATATGTTAAGGCACTGTTGGATAATTCGATTGCAGAATTGAGCAAATAAGGTCTGAAGAGAAGCTTCAGATGTCAAGTATTTTATGTGTGCGGGAGTGTAGGTTTCCCGCACTTTTGTTTTCAATCAAATCCCTGCTTCGGTGAAGCCTTGATCTTCAATTCTGTGTTGTATTTCGAGGAGTGATTGTTTATAATCGTATATATTCGATAAAAGGAATATATATGATCGGTACTGTTGTCGTCTGGATCGCTTGTCTTGCTGCTTTCACTTCGGCCATACTGTATGCAGTATCTATAAAAAAACCAGAGAATCTTCTCAAAGCACGCAGCAGTTTTATCCTGACAGTTGTCAGTGTCATTTTAGGTTCTGCGCTTCTCATGATTTACATTTTCCAGCACCGGTTTGAATATAACTATGTCACAAATTATAGTTCTCGCGATTTACCAACAGCGCTACTGATCACAACTTTCTGGGCAGGACAGGAAGGAAGTTTTTTACTCTGGGCACTTTTTGCCGTAATCATCGGTTTTATTCTGCAGCGCTATACACAGCGCAAGGGAATTGAACGTGAAACAATGGCCGTTTATTCATTTTTAATTACATTTCTTTTATTGCTCATTTCTATAAAATCGCCTTTTGAATATGTCTGGGATGCAGCCGCAGACAGCGTGCCGAAAGGATTTATCCCGCCGGATGGTAAAGGTCTTAATCCGCTGCTTCAAAATATTTGGATGATTATACATCCGCCGGTACTTTTTTGGGGATTTGCCTCACTTGCTGTTCCATTTGTAATTGCCCTTGCAGCACTCTGGCAGAAAAAATATGAAAAGTGGATACATAATGCTTTGCCTTGGGTACTTTTCAGTGCGGTATCACTTGGTGCCGGCCTAATACTCGGCGGTTATTGGGCATACGGTGTACTCGGTTGGGGTGGTTGGTGGGGCTGGGATCCGGTGGAAAATTCATCGCTTATTCCCTGGATGGTTGCTGTTATGTTAATTCATACAATGCTCATTCAGATGTTAACCGGTAAACTTGCGCGCACAAATTTCATTCTTGCTGTACTCACATATCTCCTGGTTATTTATAGTACGTTCTTAACGCGCAGTGGAATTCTTGCAAATGCTTCAGTGCACTCATTTGTGGATCCCGGCACATTTGCATATTCATTGCTTATCGTATGGTTAGGAGCGATTGCCTCTTGCGGATTTGGAATGACTATTTTGCGATGGAAGGAACTGAAAATCGCAACTCCTCACAGTGCATGGTTCAACCGCGAATCTATGCTCACACTTGCCATAATTGTGATAGGAGTCTGCGCGGCAGTTATTCTTTTTGGAACTAGCAAACCTCTTTTTTCCACTTCCACAGTTGAGCCATCGTTCTACGATCGTACCAGCCTACCGCTTGCTGTGTTAATGACGTTACTGCTCGGACTCAGTCTACGTACACAATGGAATAAAGAAGAACTGCCGTTATTTATGAAGAAACTTGTTATTCCTGGCATCTTGTCCATTGTCGTTCTCGGTATTTTCATTATGATGGGTTTGCACGATATACTTAATGCATTACTCGTGCTAACATCGCTCTTCGCATTCTTTGTTAGTGTCCGTCAAGGTTACCGGATTGCAAAAGAACAGCCACGCTTTATAGGCGGCGCGCTATCGCATACCGGATTGGCGATACTTTTTCTTGGCATCATCGCATCCGGCAGATATGGACAAAAACAATCTATCTCGCTTCCATTGAACCAGCCGAAGTCTGCCTTTGGTTATCAGCTGAATTTTACCAGTGCAAAACTTGCGCAGGATGGGAAGACAAAGTATGTAGTCAGCGTTGAATACAATGGCAAGTTCGCACTTCTCGAACCAATAATGTTCGAAAGCAATTACAACAACAGTCTTATGCGAATTCCGGATTACTTAAGTTCGTGGTCTGGCGACTTCTACCTTGAGCCGGTTTCCTTTGAGCAGGGAGAAACAAATCAAGAGAACCTGATTGTTCTGGTGAAAGATGAACCACAAATTTACGGTCCTATCACCATCACCTTCCAAAGATTTGAGATGGGAACGCATGGTAAGAGCGGCATGATGGGTGCAGAGAATTCTGTTACCATTGGCGCAGTGCTTCAAATCAAAACCGAAAAGGATGTTCAGGCAATTGTACCGACAACAACATATAATACACAGGGACATCTTGAGATGAAAACAGCATATCTCAAGAATGGACATCTTGGATTTCAACTTGTGGCAATGAACGTGGCATCTGGTACAAAGAAATCACAAGTGCAAATCAATGTCATCGGCGTTGAAAAGATGATGCACGCAGGAATGCAAAAACCTGAAACTCTTATTGCTGAGATCAGTGTGAAGCCGTTTATGAACTTCGTATGGATTGCTGCCGCGATGATTATTAGCGGTTTGACAATAGCTATGCTGCAGCGATTAAAGCAGAATAATATTTAAAGATTTTTCAATTATGATTAGATAATTTTGTAGGCTGTCTTTTGAAATACAATGGGCGGCTTAAGGCCGCTCACTTTATTATACTCAATTGTTTTCTTCTCTTTTACTTTATTTCTTCTTTCCAATACACATAGTTATTGTTTCGATTCATCAACGCAATATCTTTTGGAATTATTTTCAATAGCCCATGAATAGCAGATCCTTCTGACGTCAGGTTTACAACAAAATGAACTTTGAAAAACACATTGGATTCGTTTCCCTTTGCTGATCGTGCTTCGTCTCTTCCAACTTTCCATTCAAAATCAGGATTGAATTTCATAAAAATACTCGATGTCCGATAACCGCCCCGAATACTATCCGCTAAGTCAATAAACGGATTAGATGGAACAAAACAATCCACGGTTGGTATGCTGTATGGCGCTTCGACAGTCGTCGCACATTTTAAAGAATATATCTCAGCATCTGCATTGTATGAGACGAGTGTTGCTTTGAACCACAAGCCAAAAACTCTGTGATCTAACTTTGTTTCCTTGAGGTGGGCGTTTAATTTGCTTTGAAGGGAATCACGAGAACGCGTCACTCGCGCTTGAAATTCTTGTGTTGTCTCAAACTCGCCTCGTGTTTCTGTTTCATTTTTCAGCTGGGCAACAGCATCACGTAAGTAAGCCCACTCATCTTTTAGTAAGATTGTAAATGATTCAGATGGAGTATCTTCATCTTGATATACCGCTTGCTGCACTTGCGCCACTAGCATAGCGGTCGTAATAAAACTACACAATGCAACGGAAAGCGCAATGTTCTTTTTCATATTTAATCCTTTCGAGGAAAACATCAAACAAAGTCTATCGTGTTGAGAGTATCTCAGAGGAAACATCCTCCGCGATCTCACACGTATTTTTCACATAGTCACTCACTGCAATGCTGCCGCGATAATTTCCAGCCAGCAACATGCCTTGGTCGAATTCTTCAAACTGATTAAGCGTAACCATCTTTTACTGGTAATATATTTTATATTGTGCAATGGATTATTGCCAGCGCGTTATATTCAAATATACGGGTTTTCCTGAAAATTGCATAATAGATTTGAGTCCGTCAAGCGTTATTTGAATAATTTGTGCATCATTCTTTTGCAAGCATTGTAATATTGATGCCGCGTTTCTTCAGCCAGTAGATAATACCAAGTCCAATAATGCTTTCGCCGATATAACGATCATATCTATCTTTATTTGTCCTATATTAACTCAAGTATAAGGTATAAAGGGAAAAAGAAAAATGAAAAAATAATTAGAGGATATTTTAGTTTTTAAAAAAAGTTGCTTTTTCCTCTGATTACTTCAATTACAATTATTCCGTATTATTAAATTATTGGAACGATGTACTGGCGGTTTTTGTTTTAAAATACTGTAATGCCTATAAAACGAAAATATACATTTGGTCCTGTTCCATCCCGGCGATTAGGATTATCGCTTGGTGTGGATGTTATCCCAAATAAACTATGCTCGCTTGATTGTGTGTACTGCGAAGTCGGCGTGACCGATAAACGCGGCATTGCGAGGAAAGAATATTTACCTGCAGATGAAATTCTTGCTGAAGTGAAAGAGGTGATTGCAGAATATCCCAATCTCGACCATATAACAATTTCAGGTTCCGGCGAACCGACATTGAACTCAAAAATAGGTGACATAATCCGCGGCATCAAGCAAATGACGAAAGTCCCGGTTGCAGTGCTAACTAATGGAACATTGTTAAACCTGCCCGAAGTGAGGCGCGATTTGATGGATGCAAATATTGTCTCACCATCTCTGGATGCAGTCTCGGCAGACGTATTTGAAAAAGTTGACAGGCCAAATCCGAAACTCCGCATAGACACTATTCTTGACGGCATCAAAGCGTTCCGTCAAGAATTCCAAGGCAGGATGTGGATCGAAATTCTTTTTGTCAAAGGGATGAACGATCACGATGAGGAAGTGTTCAAAATGAAACAGGTGCTTGATGAAATTCAGCCGGATAAAATTCATCTCAATACTGTCATCCGTCCGCCGGCATATACAATTGCGCAGCCGGTTGGAGAAAACCGCTTGAAGGAGATTCAAAAGATATTGGGGGAACGCAGTGAAATAGTCGGCATCTTCAAAGAAACACATAAGACACAAGAGCATGCTATCGATGAGCAAGCAATTCTCGCACTACTTAAGCGCCGTGCAATGACTGTCGATCAGATGACGGAATCGTTAGCTATGCTGAAAGAAGAGATTATTATATCGTTGAAACAATTGGATCAAGAAAAATTTATTAGGTCGTATATATATAACGGGGAAGAATACTACAAAGCGGTGTAGCGGCAGTTAGTGTTATCTTGCTTTAATGAAAAACGAAATTGCAGGAAGATGAATTACTGTCTCCTTCCTTAAATTAACCAAGGGAGATTTACTTTATAAACTTAGGAATTGGATTGCAATTCCGCAAAAGAATATTGAGATTCCTGCGAGTGCGTGATTGTAGCGCTCAAAATGTTTCATAGGAAGCAGGCGCAAGCCGGCGACTGAACCGAGAACAACACCAACCATTGTGCCAATAGTAATCAAACCGAAGACAAGACTTACGATTACAACATGAAGTATGTGCCCCTGAGCGGCGGGGTACATAAGAATGGGGATCAATGGTTCACACGGACCAAGAACAAATATAATGAACAATACCCAGGGCGTCATAGTTGGGTTGTTAGATTGCTCATGCATGTGCGCGTGTTCCTCTGCATGTACATGCGTATGGCTATGTGTGCTACCATCACTGTGAGGATGCCAATGCGTATGCGGTTTAATCAGATATGCTGCACGAAGCCCCCAGATTCCATAGATCAATCCGAAAGCGATCAATATCCAACCGGCAATATTTCCACGGATGGCCTCGAGCGATTGTAGATGCGCAACTGCAATTCCAAAACCGACTCCAACCAATCCGAGGATAACAGAGCTGCCCACGTGCCCAATACCACAGAAGATGGTGACGAGTGTAGTTTTAAGCGTGGACCATTTGCCCGCTTTGGACATAACGATAAATGGCACATAATGATCCGGGCCAAGAAGCGTATGAACGAGCGCAACAGATACGGCGGTTATAATTAGTATGCTAAGTTCTTGATTCATTTTATTATTGAATAAAGATAACAAAAAAACTGAAAAGAAGAATCTGTTTTTTGAATCAATATATAGAAGTTGTGCGCACAACTAAAACATGCGCTATGCAGCATGATGTCCATGCAAATTTATTTAAGCATGTGTGCTCTTGCAAACGGAAAAGAGCTGCAGTATCTTATAAGCGATAGACATCATGATTATAATATTTAATGATGAAATGATTTCAAACAAAACTAAAATAAAAGATAGTTTATCAAAGTTGCTTAAGCAAAAAAACCTTGCACAAATCCGCGCAGTAGTTCAGGATGTTAAAAAGGACGTTGAAAAGTTGTCTATGGATAAAGATGGAGTTCGCAATATATCGTTTAATGAAGAACCCACTAAGGTTAATTCGAAATATTTATTCGGTGAGCTTGACCAAATTCTTGATACTCGGACCATTGAAAGAACAAAATATTATATCCAAAGATTAGTCCGCGCACTTTCTGAAACAAAAACCGGTAAGATTAACGATTTGAATTTACATAGATGGAAAGAATATGATGATATTCTTACGGATAGTCTTTGGATTTTAGAAAAACGCCATACCTCTGGTGTCCATAGCGGAGGTTATTGGGGCAACTTTATTCCGCAAATTCCAAATCAGCTGTTAAGGCGCTATACAAAAAGGGGCGAATGGGTACTAGATACATTTCTTGGAAGTGGAACCACCTTAATAGAAAGCAAACGGTTAGGACGGAATGGTGTTGGAGTAGAGCTTCTACGAAAAGTTGCAGGCTCGGCCGCAAAAACAATCGAACAAGAAGATGATCTATACTCGACTCGAACAGAAATTATTATAGGTGACAGTTCAAACTTGAATTTTAAATCCGAACTAAATAAACGGAAAATTAAAAGCGTGCAGTTTTTAATTATGCACCCACCTTACTGGGATATTATTAAATTTAGCAAAGATGAAAGAGATTTATCGAATGCTAAATCAATAGATGAATTTTTAATTCTTTTTGGGAAAATAGTTGATGCTACATATCCAGTTTTAGACAAAGGTCGATATTTCGCATTAGTCATTGGTGATAAATATTCCTGCGGTAATTGGATACCTCTTGGTTTCTATGCGATGCAAGAAGTTTTTAAAACGTGGATATTCCTTGAAATCTATTATTATAAAAAATTTTGATGAGACAAAAGGAAAAAGAAATCAGAAAGAACTTTGGCGATATCGTGCTTTAGTAGGCGGTTTTTACATTTTTAAACACGAGTACATATTTTTATTTAGGAAGATATGATTATCGGTGTATCTAAATAGATCCTTTTCGTTACAGGCGCAAAATATTTATTAGTAAGAATCTGTTTATTTGCATTAAAATAATGTTATAATTCGATTGATAACTTATTACTACTACAGGAGGGATCAATGGTCGCTATTATTATTCTTGCTCTCATAATTATTTTTGTTGTCGCAGCAATTGGTGGTTACAATTCTCTAATTCAAATACGAAATCAAGTGCGCAATGCCTGGAAACAAATCGATGTACAACTTAAACGCCGGCATGACCTGATTCCCAATCTAGTTAATGCAGTTAAAGGACAGATGGAATTTGAGAAAGGAACGCTTGAGGGTGTTATCCAAGCTCGTGCAGCGGCTGTTGGTGCAAGTAATATTGCAGACAGCATGGCGAAAGAAGATGTGTTGTCATCGGCGCTCTCCAAACTTTTTGCTGTTGTTGAAAATTATCCAACTTTGAAAGCTAACGAAAGCGTTCAACCGTTGATGGAAGAATTAACAACTACAGAAAACCAAATCACATTTGCTCGTCAGTTCTATAATGATATCACAACTACATATAACACAAAGTTAGAAATGTTTCCCACGAATCTCGTCGCAGCGTCGATGGGCTTCAAATTATTCCCGCTATTTCAGGTAAAAGATGCCGGTGAGCGGGAAGCACCGACAGTGGACCTTTCGCTAAAGAAATAATCTCTGAAGAAACCTTGCAGGGTATTTTTGATCTTTTTAAATACTCTGAAAATGTAACTGAGGCGACCAATGTCTGAAACCATCTTAACTCATGCACACAATGTCTACGAACAGCAGGCGCACAACCGACGAATGACATGGCTGCTCATCGTGGCATTCGTTCTTCTTATTGCGGTTATCGGTGCGGGGTTTGATGTTTTCTTAGACGTCAGCCCTGTAGCGCGAGTTATTATTCTTCCATTTATGATTCTAATGGTTGGCTCAGGTATTTGGAATTTCAGGCAGCGGGCGGCAGAGGGATTGTGGGAAAAACCTCAAGCTTTTGCTGATGATGATAATGATGACGATACTGTATTAAATAAATGGTTGTTAGAAATAACTTTGATAACATTCCTTTTACTTTTTTTTCTTTTAGCGTTCTTTTTTAATCCTCGTCCCTTTATAAAATTCTTTTCTCAAGATATCAATATTCCTCTCTTGCGCTTTCTTCCCGTTGGAACGACTTTAGCAGTCATTATCGGTGTTGTTTCTATATTAACAAGTCTTCACTGGGGAAGAAACTCTATTCTCTGGTCTGTGCATGCCGAGCAACCGGATAATGAAACTGTTGCTGACCTGCCCGAATTACTTGATGTAGTAAAAGAAATGAGTCTTGCGGCAGGAATTCCAACTCCAAAAGCATATGTGGTGAAAGACTCTGATCCAAATGCCTTTACTGTCGGCACTGATGCACAGCAAAGTTCCATTGTTGTTACAACGGGATTGCTTGCAATGCTCGACCGCGAAGAATTGCAAGGTGTCATCGCACACGAAATGAGCCACATCCGAAATTCTGATACTCAATTGATGACAATTATCACGGTTCTGTTTGGTGCCGTACTTTTACTTTCTGAGTGGATGAAGAAAAGTGCTTTTATCGGCGGATTCGCTGGAAGCCGTGCGCCAGGTGCCGGATGGATGTTCCGCGGTGTCTTGTTCATCGGCTGGCTTCTTACATTACTTTTGGCTCCATTGATTGCCCGCATCGTAGCAATGGCCGTTTCACGCCAGCGGGAATATCTTGCCGATGCAGGAGCAGCAGAACTTACGCGCAATCCCAAAGCACTTGCTCATGCTTTAATGAAAATCGAAAATGCAGCCGAACCCACAACTTCTTTTCAAAAAGGTATTGCTCATTTATGCATCGTTGATCCTTTAGGAAAAGAAATCAATTCGAAAGAAGGTTGGTGGGCTGATTTATTCGCTACGCACCCACCAATGAAGAATCGCATTATGCTTTTGAATGCGATGGCATACGAGACAATTAAATAATAGTAAAACTTATCTTCAAGAAAACTGAGTACCTACCCTATTTATTAACAGTGATTCGGCATTAATTGATTATATTTCGTTAGCCATAGCGAAAGGAACTTCTCTCACGTTTACGAAGTCGAAAGATAATATGATAAGAAGAACCACTCAAATGAAATTATACTCATTAAGACTACTGTTCTATCGGAATATCCTTATTGGACTTAGTTGCATTTTGGCTTTGTTTCTTTTTTCATCTTCAAGTTATTCCCAATCCAAGCTTCTTATCCCGATGGACTTGAAACAAACCGATCATTTGAAATCCTACGGCGTTGCATTTTGGTTGTTAGAAAAAAATGGCGCGGTCGATTGGCTTCTCAACTACCGGGGGGGATCATTCCTATGCGACTACAGCGATGTATTAGCAAATGAGTGTCGTATCCGCGGTGTTTTTTTTGAACCGCTTGCCACAAGCGAGGCAGCTTCTCTTTATGCTGAAGTTCAACGGGAGGACAACAACGAAGATGTAGTGCGATTGGAGAAAGCGCCAAAGATTGCCGTTTATGTACCACCGGGCTTCAAACCATGGGATGATGCCGTAACGTTGGCGCTCGAGTACGCAGAAATCCATTATACAAAAGTGTGGGATGAAGAAGTTCTTTCCGGTAAACTTGCAGAGTACGACTGGCTTCACCTGCATCATGAAGATTTTACCGGACAGTATGGAAAGTTCTATGCAAACTTCCGAAATGCGTCGTGGTATATTGAACAGCAAATGTTGTACGAGCGTGAAGCCAAGCGGCTGGGTTATAAAAAGGTTTCTGAAGAGAAGAAAGATGTTGCGCGTTCTATTAAGGAATTTATCGGTAACGGCGGATTTATGTTTGCTATGTGTTCGGCAACAGACAGTTACGATATTGCCTTGGCAGCAGAAAACGTTGATATCTGTGATGTAATGTTCGATGGCGATCCAGCCGATCGCAATGCTCAAGCAAAACTCGACTTTAGCAAGACACTGGCTTTCGAGAATTTTAAACTTGATATGAATCCACTGCGCTACGAATATTCAGATATTGACATTCCGCCAAGTGATCCACCTCCGATTCGCGATCCGAATACGGACTATTTTACGCTTTTTGAATTCTCAGCGAAGTACGATCCTGTACCGACAATGCTGACACAAGACCATGTCAACATCATTAAAGGTTTTATGGGACAAACAACCGCATTCAAGAAAAGCTTAATTAAGAAGACAATAACAATTCTTGCAGAGCGCGAGGGAACGGAAGAAGTGAAATATATCCATGGCAACTTCGGACGCGGCACATTCACTTGGTACGGCGGACACGATCCAGAAGACTACCAGCACGCCGTTGGCGATCCACCTACTGATTTGAGTCTGCACAAAAACTCACCTGGCTATAGGCTGATATTAAATAACGTCCTGTTTCCTGCGGCGAAGAAAAAACAGCAGAAAACGTAAATAGAACGGCCGAGATAAACAGCTCTATCGAAATATATGAACAGCAAGGAATCTCTTGAAGAACGTATTAAGCGAGTTGTGCAAGAAGAAATAGTTATCGTTCCGTATAATCCAGACTGGCTGAGGATGTTTGAAGAGGAGAAGAGGCATCTTTTTACTTGTCTGCCGCATAAAATTATTAAAAGAATCGAGCATTTCGGAAGCACGGCAATTCCCCATCTATCGGCGAAGCCAATTATTGATATCTTGGTGGAAGTGACCTCTCTTGAAGAAACCAAAAAGGTTATTGTCCCGATTTTAACTGAGCAAGGATATGATTTTTTTTGGCGACCAACGCATAGCGACGACGGCCCACCATTTTATGCTTGGTTCATCAAACGTGATGCAATCGGAGGCCGCACGCATCACATTCATATGGTAGAGGATGACTTTGAACACTGGGACAGATTATTTTTTCGAGATTTTTTAACTGAGTACCCACATCTTACAAAAGAATACCAACAACTGAAATTACATTTAGTAGAAAAATATCCAAACGACAGAATTGCTTATACTAATGCAAAAACAAAATTCATTGTAGAGATTACTTTGTCGGCAAAGGAATATTATAAAATGAAAAATTCACTCGTGACGCGGAAAGCAGAGTTGTCGGATATAAACGCTATCACTGAAATATATAATGAGGCAATTCTTACTACAACGGCAACTTTCGACACTGAACCGAAGAGTGTAAGCGAGCGGGTACAATGGTTTCAATCGCATGACAATAGGCATCCAATTTGGGTTGCAGTGCTCGATGAAAAAGTTGTTGGGTGGATATCGCTGAGCAAATGGTTTGATCGCTCCGCATATAATGACACAGGTGAAACGTCGTTCTACATCAAATCCGAATACCGCGGTCAGAGAATAGGCACAACGCTCTTGCAATTGATGATCAAAGAAGCTCAACAATTAAAATACCATACAATCATAGCACGTATAGCCGGTGAAAGCGATGTTAGTTTACATGTACATACTAATTTTGGTTTCGTTCAAGTTGGAATATTGAAAGAAGTTGGGTGGAAATTTGGAAAACTTTTAGATGTACATATCTTGCAAAAAATGTTGGATTGACCGGAAGAATTCTTCAATAAAATTCTTTATACAAATTGATTTTGCTTATATTATCGAGTAAATTTTCAAAGAGCATCCGCTCAGGCACACCGCTATATTAAGTGTGAAATGATAACTCAATCTACTGGCACCGGCCATTAAAGAAAACGACTTTAGAAAGAAATCTTTATTATGAAAGAAAAAATACAATTCGTCGCTGAGCGGATAAAGGAACTGAGGGAAATTTCCGGACTTTCCGCGAATTCGTTGGCGCAAGAACTTGGAATTCCATTAGATTTAATCATTCAATACGAGAGCGGGGCGGTTGATATTCCTGTTGGATTCCTTTACAAGGTTGCGCATAAATTCGGCATCGAACTTACAGCAATCCTTACTGGAGAGAATCCCAGGCTTCATGTCTATTGTGTCGTCCGCAAAGACAAGGGATTGAGTGTGGAAAGAAGAAAACAATATAAGTACGAAAGTCTCGCGGCTAATTTTATCAATAAAAAGGCAGAACCGTTCATTGTGAAAATAGAACCGGAAACAAAATCTACTTCTATGGAGTTTAATTCACATCCAGGGCAGGAATTCAATTACATCCTCGAGGGCACAATGAAGATCATCATTGATACCCATGAGATTATTCTGAATGCGGGCGATTCCATCTATTTTGATTCAGTTTATAAGCATGCACTAAAAGCGATGAATCAAACGTCAGTCAAAATGCTTGCGGTCATTTTATAAACATTAGAGTAAAGAGAATTATAATGCTTGATAAATATCTTTCACAAACAGACTTCAATTCATATCAAGAATTCATCGACAAATTTGAGATTCGAATACCAGGGCATTTCAACTTTGCATTCGACGTGGTCGATGAAATAGCCCTTAAAACTCCCGATAAGATTGCGATGGTATGGTGTGATGACAAAGGAGGAGAAGCAACCTTTACGTTCGGACAAATGAAACGCTTCAGTGACAAAGCGGCAAATTTCTTTCAATCTATAGGCATCTGCAAAGGTGATCCTGTGATGCTTATCTTGAAACGTCGTTATGAATATTGGTTTTGCACGCTTGCATTAAATAAAATCGGAGCGATCACCATTCCTGCAACCCATCTCCTAAGAACAAAAGATATTATATATAGAAATAATGCCGCAGATATAAAAATGATTGTGAGTGTATCAGAGCCAGATGTTATTCAGCATGTGGAAGAATCAATTGTGAAATCGCCAACCTTAAAGCATAAAGCGTTGATCGGTGCATCGCGCGAAGGATGGCTGAACTTAACTGAAGAAATGGAAAAAAGCCCGGAGGTATTCGATCGAAAATCACTTGGAGAAAACACTACAATAGACGATATAATGCTTCTCTATTTTACATCCGGCACAACTGGAATGCCCAAGATGGTAAACCATAACTTTGCGTATCCCCTTGGACATATTCCTACGGCAAAATATTGGCAAAATGTGCAAGACAATGGTCTTCACTTTACAGTTGCTGATACCGGATGGGCAAAATCAGCTTGGGGAAAAATATACGGTCAGTGGTTGTCGGGATGCGCTGTGATGACATATGACTACGACAAATTCGTTCCGAAACATATGATGAAAGTTATTGAGAAGTACCGCGTAACCTCGTTTTGTGCACCGCCGACTATTTACAGGTTTTTAATAAAAGAGGATTTGACGCA
>JBEKLV010000020.1:0-24204 GCA_050008835.1 Bacteroidota bacterium
TTCGATAGTACGGAAAAGAGGTATAAGTTTCAAACACATCTTATATGTGAATTTCTCAATAGGTTCTCCCAGGCGATTTTGTAATTAGATAAACTTATTGTTTTTGCAGTACTTGCACACACTGCTCATTACACATTCTGTACAGCTTGGCTTTGTCGGCCTGCATAATTCCCTGCCAAGATGGGAAAACGACATGCCCGCTGCATTCCAATGCTTCTTCGGAATAAGCTCCATCAATGCTTTTTCGATTTTATCGGGTTTGTCCTCTGCTGTAATACCGAGCCGAGGTACGACACGCAGAACGTGCAAATCGACTATGATGCCCTGTGGCGCTCCGCCAGCTTCGCGAATAATCACGTTTGCCGACTTTCTGCCGATACCTGGGAGTTCTGTTAAATCATTTAATGTGATCGGCATTTTCTTCTTGTCGCTTAGAACTTGAGCAATTCGCACGAGCCAATCTGCTTTTTTTCGAAATCCTCGTACGGATTTAATGAACGGAAATAATTCTTCTGGATGCGCTGCTGCAAGGTGCTTCATTGATGGAAAATGTATGAAAAGTTCCGGCGCCAATTTGTTCACAATTGCATCCGTAGTCTGTGCGGAAAGCACCACCATTACTATAAGCTGATAAATGTTTGCATAATCCAGAGGATGTTTTTTCTTTCCATACTTTTTAAAAAGGAGTTGAAGCTGAGGCAGATAGTTCATAGTCTCTTGTTCTTTTTCTTTTTAATAATGCGACTTTGTGACGGTGCTATAAGAGATGCGGAATTATTTGTATGGAATTTGTTATGGCGAACGGGCGAAGATTCTGGTTTTGGTGTTGGAGAAAATAGTTCATCATTGATACTCGGCGGATCACAAAAAGTTTTTAATTGTGGAAATGCAGTCAGAAGTTTTATCGGTGCGTTCAGATGTTTTGAAGGACGAAGCGCATGTTCAACTTGCCTGCCGTTTACTAACGAGAATGCCTGACGATCATTATGAAACACAACGTATGTTGTTTGTGTATTGAGATGCTTAATGCGTTCGACAAGATCTTGCAATTCTTCTTCGCTGTAAGGATACAGATAGCGGTCGTTACTTCTCGGTTTATTCCATGCCGACTCGTTGCGTCCCATCATTCGGAAATATGCAACGCCATCCCATGCAAAAGAATTAAACGGGATGTGACCGGGTAATCGGGGTAAATCAATATTAGCAAGGTTAAAGCCATTTTCATGACAAAATTTATGGAATAGTTCTTCATTCCATGATCGGTGCCGGAGATCAAGAAACAGACGATCTTCTGGGAATGCCGCACGGAGCTTGATTAGATACGCCAGCCGAGAACTTGATTTTGCAAAGGCTGAAGGGAATTGAATCAGCAATCCGCTAAATTTTTTTGCTTCGCGTAGTGGTTCCAGAAGCCGATGTATTGCCAGCGCATCGTTCTTGGTTGCGTTAAAAGTGTGAGTGAAGCCACGGAAAAGTTTTATAGTGAATACAAATCGTTCATTCGCACTTACATCTTTTATCCATTGCGACGATTGCTGCGCCGATAATGACGAGTTGTAAAAGGTTGCGTTCACTTCAACCAAATCAAAAAATCGGCTGTAGTATTCGAGTTTACGAAACCCCTTCTCCTGTTTTGATGGATAAAATATTCCGTCAAAAGGCGGCAACTCCCAACCACCCATTCCGATAAAGACATCATTAATAACTTTTATTTCTATTTCTGGCTGAGTATTAATCTGTGCCAATGGGTCTGATGTATCTGGCATATGAAAATCAGAATATTCTTAAATACTACGTTTCGTCCTAGCTAACTATTGGTAATTTCTTTATTCGGATTGATTCAACGGCGTTATCAACAACCTTTTCAGTTGTGAATTCAATGCCATTCAGCTGCAAACGTTCACCTACAGTGGGAATATGGCCAAGCTGCTCAATCATGAATCCCCCTATCGAACGAATGTCTAAAGGCGAAAGCTCAATTGAAAAAAGCCGTTCAACATCGCTAGTAGTAATATAACCAGCAACAATAAATTCATTTTCAGCAATTTTTACAACGTCAGGTATCTCTTTGTCGAACTCGTCTTGAATGTTGCCAATAAGTTCTTCTAGCACATTCTCTAGCGTGATAATGCCTGCTGTGCCGCCATATTCATCGGCGAGAATTATCATGTGGGTTTTTTTCTGCAGACTTGTGGTCAGCACTCTTTCGAGCGAGGCTGTCTCTGGTAAAAACGTAGCGTCCCGAAGAACAGAACTCAGTGTAAAGTCTGGTTGCAGGTGCTTGTCCTGTTTGAATATGTCTTTCGTATAAACGATGCCGATAATATTGTCAATCGTGTCTTTAAAAACAGGAAAACGTGAAAACTTGTTCGTTCGCATTATGGAAATAGTTTCATTGACTGGTGCCTGAACGGACAGAGCTATAATCTCTCTTCGGGGAATCATCGAATGCCGCGCTTGTTTCTGATGAAAGTCCATGGCATTGAGCGCGATATTTCGCGTAGTGGTAGAGACGTGAGTGTCGTGAGCAAGAATCAAGCGGAGCTCTTCTTCTGTATTAGCTAATTCAGAATCCGTGGATGCCTTAATTCCGATAAGTCGAAGCAAACCGTTGGATGAAGTGTTCAGCAAAGCGATAAGTGGTTTGAATAGGAAGAAAAAAATCCGCATCGGTGAAGAAACCCAAAGAATAGTTTCGCGAGATTTTTGAATAGCAAGTACTTTCGGTGCTTGTTCACCCATGATAATGTGGATTGCAGTTATAAGTGCAAATGCAGCAACGAACGAGATGCCATGAATGATGTTTGGTTGTGTAACCCCGATCCATTGAAATGTTGGAAACAGCATTTTCGCAGCGAGTGGTTGGCCGATCCATCCAAGGACTAATGAAGTCATGGTAATTCCCAATTGTGTCGCCGAGAGATATGCTGTTGAGTGAAGGAGTATCTCACGGGCAATTTTGGCATGCCAGTTTCCTTTGATTGCTAACGGTTCAATTTGTGTAAGCCGCACTTTGACGATAGCAAACTCTGCAGCAACAAAAAATCCGTTTAGGAAAACGAAAAGAAGAATTACTAAAACATCAATGACGTATTGCCCCAACCCCATGAATATTCTTTCTATAGTTCAAGTCAATATAGTCGATTATGTTCCATGCTTCAAGGAAGAGATTGAAGGTAGGAAAACAACAGCATTCCCCTAATGATTAGCGTAATTATAGCCGCATTACCGGCGTACTTGTTCCGAAGTCCAGCTAAGGTACGCTTCTAGGCGAGTAAGGAAGTTTAGATACGCAGTTGAATATTCGGCTGGATTGTCGGGTCTATTTTTACCGAGCAATTCCTGAAATACGCGCGCTACTTCTACAGCGATTTTCTTTTTGCCTTCTTCAATTACAGCTTCAATATCGGAAGAATAATAGGCACGGAGGTTTCGAATATCCTGTCGGACACGAGCTTCTGGACCTTTGCTTGCAAAGAAAGACAAATCGGTGTTCTGACCGCCGGACATTTCATATATAAGCAAATTCCATTTTTCCATTAAATCACGGAAATTTTTTTCATTTTCGCAGGTATCCAAAGGCAGTTTGCGCAATGCCTCTTCAGTTGAAAAAGAATTGCGGAAGATCAGATCGCCCCCAATGAATTGCGATACAAGATTTACATCTGTGCGCCAGCCAAGCACACGCTGTACCGCAATTGAAACTTCTCGTTCTTTCTCGTGTCCGGTGTTGGCAGCTGCTTTCGTTTCCCCCTGTCTCGACATCATTTTCATATAGATTTCGAGTTCATGATCTATTTTTTCTTTTCGTGCATCAACTACTGTTGCCGGAATAACAACCTGCGGTTTAGAACGGTACACTGCATACAGTTCTTCTCGCTTCTTTTGATCTAAATCTTGGAATTCTTTTACTGCACTTGCACATGACAGTTGCTGCTCATCCGCTTGAGTCTGCAGCAACATCAATAATCGCGTGAAGAGGCGGTCTTGGTACGAAGATCTGAAGTGGGCCATATCTGCAATTATATACAAATCTTCGCCGACACAGGAAAAAACCGTGTTGAAAAGACGCGCAATTTTGTGTTCGCCAATCTTTTTGTCATCAATAGAGCGCATAGTGTAGTCCACGCCCGCCATTGTAGTATCAAATATAATTGCATCTTTACGTCGGTTGCAAAAACTTTGCGGCGTACCGACTTCAACATTTTTTATTCCCTGAAGCCGTAATTGAAGTTTCGTATAAAGTGTTGGACCGGTGAAAGGAAGAATAACTCCCACATCTGATGCATTTCGATTAGGTCTCGTCAGGGCATGCTTGACGCATTCCACAACTTGCTTTGTGTGGAGTTCATTATACGGCAGAATTTTTTTCTTACCGGCATATTGTTTACACCGTGATTGAACTTTGCTAGTATCAAAAAAGAAAATTCGACCTTTTACCTTTGGCGAGACATGAACATTTATCTTTTCATCAAACAAAACCGACGCCATAAACGACGATAATTTGGGAGTAGTCGCATAGTGCGATTTCATAAAAATGGACCAACGTGGATTTCGTTCTGCCCACTCAAAGAGTCGATGCAGCTCGGTTGTCTGTGCAACGTGCAGAAAAATATCCCGCTGAAGCCAATACACTTCTTGTTCATCCGTGGAGATTGATTCGGGTTCCACCTGAAATGGATCGCCCGCAACGACAAATTTATCTTTTGCCAGCGTTGATAATGCAGCAAGTGTTGGCAAGTTAACACGTTGAGCTTCATCCACAATAACGAGATCGTACTGTTGATTACGAATAGCGGGATCTATCAATGCCGCGGAAATGCCGGTAGCAATGAAAAGCTTTGATTGTAACAATGCATGTTCGTCAACAGAAATAAAATCTTCTACGGCCTTTGTGACTTTCTCTAAACCGCCCAAATCATCAATTCTCTTACTGGTTTCTCTAAATTCCATTTGTTCCTGAGGCGTAATCGGCGCGTTGAGTTCGATCGCTGTGATGTCGTTAGATATCGTCTGCTGAATAGAGAGCAATCGTTTGTGGTTCTGTTGCTGCCGTGTTAGTTGTCCATGTGCGTGTTCAACATCATTCTTTGAAAATCCTTTCTTCATTCGCTCGATAAGTGATGAATTTTCCAATTCGACTATGACTTGATTAAATTGAGTAATTTCATTCGACGTCTGTTCGATTTGCTTACGGAGCTCTGCTAACCGGTCACGTTTCTCTTGCACCCTACGATAGAAGTCCTCATGAAGAATTTGCTTAATCTTGATTTGCCAATAAGTGTTCAACAGCGTAACTCGTTCTTGGAACACTTTGCGCTTTTCCGCTTTCGCTATTTCTACTTGGTTCTCAAATGAATACGGTGCAATGGCATCAAACACGCCAGGTGATGGGAGATCGACCCGAGCAGCAAACTTTGTCATCTTAATGCCAAGTTGTTCGCCGAAACTTACGGTTTTTAAAAGCATTGAATCGACGTCATCGTTAGATGGCGCAACGAACAGTACCTTTCGGCTGGCTTTTATATAACTGAGCGCAGTGAGCGCTAATACGTTTGTTTTACCAGAGAGAATCGGACCCCACACCATGGTAACCCTGTTTTGCAAAATCTTTTTCACAGTATCGATTTGTTCATGCGGCGTGGTTGCAACACCGCTTATTTCAAAACTGACGATGTGGCTATTTCTTCTATCCGCCGGATCAAAGAGCAACTGCGGAATAGGGGATTTCACATCAATCCTCTGAAGTAAATCAATAATCGGCTTGTGTTCGTCCTCGTAATTCCAAGAACATTTCGTTTCCGGCAGAGATGCGCCGAAGTTTTGCGGCAAGGCAACAATGAAAAATTGATTTTCGATGGCAATGATATTGCCGGCAACACTAATAGGTTGCTGCATGCCAAACGTGAATGTAGCACGTTCTGTGGTTCGGAGAATAATATCTTCGGGAATTTCAAAACGGTAGTAAGTGTATCCTGCAAATGCACCGATACATTCGCCGCTAAACAGACGTATCTCGCGGCGAGTAACTTTGAGCTGCTCAAGTTCTTTCTGAAGTGCTTCGGCCAGTTGTGTGAATAGTTCTTTCACGTTTGTCTTGAATGTTTCTTTGGTAGGTATACTTCACTTTCTTAAAGCATAAATTCATCATTAAAGTATAAGTTTTGTGAACAAAGTCAAGATACTTGCACACGTGTATTCTGGAATACTTATGGATTTGAACTGATATTTTATTATTCTCATAATGAGAGAAGTGTATGTATAAATATGATGCAATAATTATCGGTGGTGGGATAAGCGGATTAAGCGCGGCAGTGGAATTATCTGCCCTTGGTCGCAAAATCTTATTGTTGGAACAACGCCAACATTGCGGTGGACGTACACATTCTTTTTTTGATGCCGCAACGGGTAGCTTTGTGGATAACGGTCAGCATCTGATGATGGGATGCTACCACGCAACACGCCGGTTTCTACGACTGATTGGAACCGATCATTTTGCTTTGCTTCAACCATCGCTTCGGATTAATTTTTTATGTCCATCTCGAAATAATAATCAACTTCTGTGCACTCGGTTCCCTGCACCTTCACACTTAGTGTGTGGATTGCTTGGATTCACTGGAATTCCGTTTAGGGATCGCTTGAAAATGCTTATGGTGGCAAATAAATTGATTAGCACATCGCCTGAAAAAGAACTGGAATTAGATCGGCTCACCGTAGAAGAGTGGCTCACAAAGCTTGGGCAATCTAACATCAGTAGAAAGTATTTATGGGACGTGATTACGATTGGCGCACTGAATAACTATCCAAAGAATGTTTCGGCGCTGATGTTGTTCCGTGTTTTGCGTGCAGCATTCCTTGGGGACAGTAAAAATGCAAGTCTGTTAATTCCTAAGATTGGCTTGAGCGAATTATTTGTGGATCCTGCGGTGCAATTCATCAAAACTCATGGTGGTGAAGTGCGCACAGGCATTGGTGTAGAAAGTATAATATTAGAAGGAACAAATGTTCGATCAGTGAGAACCTCGGAAGGGGAGGAACTTCAAGCGAAATCGTTCATTAGTGCAATTCCTTGGTATTCGTTTGAAGAAATTCAATCGGCAAGTCATTTCAAATCAAAACTCGAAAGCGATCGAAGAGTTATCCTTTCAGATAGCCCGGTAAGATCTGGTTTCAAATCTTCACCTATCATCTCCATTCATCTCTGGCTCGATCGGGAAATTACGGATCTTGATTTTGCCGCATTGCTGGAGACTCGTATCCAATGGCTCTTCAATAAAAGTAAATTATTGAATGAGAAAAGAGCAGGAACAGCAATTCGTCAATATCTTTCGCTGGTTATTAGCGGTGCGGAGGAATTTGTCAGCTTGAATAAAAAGCAATTAGTTGAAATTGCATTGGAAGATTTACGTAGGGTCTTGACTCAAGCACTGGATGCGAAAGTTATTCGCTCATTGGTGATCAAAGAGAAGCGAGCTACTTTTTTGCCTTCACTGGGACTTGAAGCACTTCGTCCAAGTGCTCGAACAAAATTCGACAATCTCTTTCTCGCAGGCGATTGGACTGCGACCGGTTATCCTGCCACTATCGAAGGAGCGGTGATGAGCGGAAGAAGAGCGGCTGAATTGGCTGGATGATTGCGCTCATCCAACCCTGAAAAGTGGTGTCAGTACTTTTTTATTCGCTTTCTTGCGGACGTCCTGACACCAATAAAAACTTGTAAAATACTAAGAGTTGATGCAGATAATATATAAAAGGTGAACAAGCTCTGTTATCAATTTCATCCAATCAGGTGGATGGAACAGTTTTGCGTGCTGCAATTTTATCCCACATCTTCAACAATGCTGGCGCAATAGCAAGCGCAAGAAATGCTACCAACACCCCCACCACAGCATCGGTTACATAATGAAAACGGCAATAAAATGTGGAAATGTAAAGCGAGAGTATGATTGGTGTTAGAACCCAGAATGACGGACGATGATACCGATATGCCATCATCCACATAATGGTTGCGGCAGCTGTATGCGGGCTTGGTATTGAACCTCCAGCAAAATGAAGATATTTGCGCATGCACTCACCAAGAAATGTCCAGACCCAACCATCTAAAGGTACGGTGTATAATTGTTTAATGTAATACATCGGGCTCGCAACGGGAAAAAGAACGAAACCAATATCACAAAGAATGTTAGTAAAACCGAGAGTGAAGAAATAATCCTCCATTGCCAATTCGCCGCGCAAATAGTAAATGATGCCGCAGAGAACCGGATACATTGGAACATAGATAACATAGGAAAACATCATCCATTCAGTCAATGGCTTGGAGATGAAATCCTCAAGCCATAGCGTCGGTTGAAGATCGAAAATGTACTGTTCCATATCAAGCACATAGTCATCCATCCATCCGCTATGTATAATTAGTTGGAGTTTATCGACTGCTCCGAAGAGATACGCATAGGCAAGAACAATCGGAGCCATGCGGAGAAAAAACTTCCAGAATTTTTTCGTTGCGTGTTCACCGAATTGGTTGAAAAGAATATATGCAATGGCAACAGCGATATTCTTTAAAACAAGAATCTGCCAGCCATCGACCCGATAATAAAAGATGATTGCGAGTAAGCTAAAAAAAACGAGTGTTGCAAGAATCAATCCATCTGTCGCACGGAGTTGTAGCTTGCCAATTGTAAGTCGTTTATTCGTCATAGTTTTTCTAATCTTAGCGCACTTTCAAAAGGTCTTCTTAACTAAAGCAAATAAAATAATCCAGCGAGATTCCAAGTATCCAGTGTGTTAAAATTGACGGCCAGATTGATTTTGAACGATAGACCATAATTCCCCATACAAGCCCTCCAAGAATAGAGCTGTAAATCTCGCTGTCCGGTTTGCCGATATGAACTATACACGAGAGGGCTACCTGTACAAGTATTGCACCCCACACACCGAAGCGGTCAGTTAATCCGAATTGCATAAACCCGCGGAAAAATATTTCCCAACCGAAGTAAAAAATGAGATAGGCAATAGCATGGATTGCAAACATCTGCATCGAGTCACCGGCGCCTTTGTACAAAGGATACTCTGCAATGTACTGCGGATTTTTTGCAGATGGATAAGCGAGTGCTACCATCACAGCTCCTACAACCAGCGCTGCAGGAATCCAGAATTTCCAGTCGCCGATTTGTAAGCCGTAATCAGCAAGAGATTCTTTAAAAACGAATTTGATTACCGCGATAGCAATTACGCCAAGCAGAAAAAAGGCAGATAAATAGTTGTACCACTCTGCTCCCATAGCAGCGCTGTTAAAAATTACAAGTTTGTCGTTGAGATGAGCAAGGTAAAATGATTTTGAACCGTAGTATTTCCAAGTGGTTAGAACAAGCGGCGCAAGGAGAAGTATTATTATCGGTTTCTTATTCTCCTTGGAAAATAGTTCGGGGAGCGAAAAGAAATTCTTGAAATTGTTCATGATTTATTTTTCCGAAGTTGACGCTGTTGTAAAATCCATTTGTAAGTCAAACGAATGCCTTCCTTAAGCGGAGTAAATGTGTAGCCAAGTTCACGTTCAGCTTTCGCGCACGAAAACGCCCAATCCTGCAAAAACGTTTCTACCCAGCCGGTAGTAATTTGCGGATAGATGCCGAATTTTTCGGCTGCGAATTTCTGGATGCCACCATAAGCAAGTCCTACCTTAGGTGGAAGATTGATCTGGAAATGTTTCTTGCCGCTTACTTCATCCACCAGTTCGTAGAAATGTTTCAGGGATGCATTTTCGCCGCCAATAATATATCGCTCTCCAATGCGCCCTTTTTCCATTGCAAGGATGTGCCCACGTACGAGATCATCTACCAAAACATAATTCCCAATATTGACGCCGCGGTTTAGAAGAATTGGCACCAGCCCTCGATCGTATTGATCAATCATTAAACTGACAGAATTTCCTTCCGTTAATTTACCGGGGCCATAAACGCGAGTGGGATTTACCATAACTACAGGGAATCCTTCAGTCGCCATTTTAAGCGCTTCTTTTTCTGCTATCGCTTTTGTCTCTTCATACTCTGTGTAGTATTTCGATGTGATGCGAAGCATTGTTTCGTTGCCGATCACACCGGTCGTAATAGGTCCAAAAGTAACGATAGTTGACGTCCACACAACACGCTGAATGCCGACTTGCCTGGCGGCATCGAATACATTTTGCATACCGAGGACGTTATGATCATGGAATACTTTTGGATTTCGCGCCCAGTTTTTAGCATATGCCGCAAGATGAAAAACGTGGGTGCAGCCCTTCATCCCTGCAATAAGCGATCCACGGTCCATGATATCGCCTTGCACTAATATGATTCGCTCGTGGTTCAATCCGTCGCGATTGCTTGCTGCGCGTGTAAGCGCGTGGACTGTGTGTCCCTGACGGACTAGTTCGTTAACGAGCTTTGTGCCGATAAAGCCGGTTGCACCGGTGACAAAAATAGTTGTTGGCTTCATTTGCTCTTTCTTCGCGGCGGCAATATCATCGCCATTACAAAATAAAACTTTGATCAAGGTAGAAAAAAATGGCGCGAGAGACAACGAAGAATTCGGAATTTTACAACCAAAGTTCAGGCAAGATAATCCTGACGTATTGGCGAAAAGATTTCGATTGCCACAGAGTCTTCCAATACTTCAGCTCCGTGGACTATCCCGCCTTTGAAATTCCAACTACATCCGGGTTCAACAATAAAATCTTCCTCATCATGGGAAAATCGCAATCTGCCCGTGATAAGATATCCGGTTTGCTCTTGAGGATGTTGATGAGCAGGAATTATCGAACCCTGTTTGAGTTGAAACTCGCATAGAAGAGTATTATCTCCATAGGTCAGCGCTTTCATGAAAACACCGGGGAGAATCTGTTTGAAGTTCGACGGATCTGGTTTATATAGCATTTGCAGTGTCCTAATTGTGAGAAAGTAGCGCGGCTCTATTCCATTTCATCTATCCCGTCACGTTTCTTGACGGGATTATTCTGCTTTTAGCAGGAGAGAGCAGGTTAACGGTTCGATTCATTATATTTCTTTAAACTTATGTTTCTTCAATTCCTTTGATGCTTTTATAAACTCGGAAAAAGGAACAAAAACTTTTTGTTCTTCTATTGGGTGATTTCCAAAATTACGAATACCAGTTATTGCAACTTTATCCGCTACAGGATTAAATAGTCTAGAATATATAAATGGATGATAACCGGCTTGTTTTAAGCATGTTGATGCAAACTGAGTCCGTATATTGTCGGTACTGCCAAAGACTCGTACCTTACTTTCTGTAATCTCCAGATTAGAATGCTTGTCACAAAGAAAAACTTTAAGCACATCTAACCCGCATTTTTTACAGAATGGTTTAGAGCAAATAACGCATACGCCTTCAGCTTTAATAGACTTATGATTGACACAAAGCAGGTCATCGGAAAATATACCGCCACAATTTTTACAAAATGTATCCTTTTGCTTAATTGGTTCTTTACATCTTCCACAGGTTAATTTATTTCGTTGTGACTTTTTCATGTCTACTCCTTTTAAGAACCGGTGGTTAAGCCGCACCAGATTGAATTGGCACACAGTAGTCGATTTGTGTGATAATGAGCCCGTCGGAAAATGTTAGAAATGAAGCCACGCGATACCGAACCAACGAACCCATCTTGAAAGTACCGAAACTTACAGCAGCAGCACCTTTCCATTCCAATTCCATTGCAACGCAATTATCTTTGGCAACAAGATTGTTGATTGTCATTTGGCGATCTGGAAACAGGGAAAGAAGTCTTTGGGCAATATTACGCAGGAACGCTCGATTGCCATGTTGCCCGGAAGGAGTAGAGGGCAAAGGTAATTCAAACCATTCAACATTCTCAGCATAACAGGTATCAACCCATTCAACAGTTCGTTTATTAAAGAGCTCGATACACTTTCGGGCTAAGGTTTCAGCATCTTGAAAATTTGTCATGTATATCTCCTTCGTTATGCTGCCACATATGGTTTACCCGCGAACGTTCGATGTTATTATAGGACTTTATGGATGTTGGTATAAATGAAGAGACATAATATTATGCGCCATGGTTTTATCTTGATTGCGAAGTATCTACCGGAAGATATGATGTTTCCAATAAATCACCAAACATAATCCAAGGATTTCCAATATTTTGTTCTCTTCTTAATACAATATCCAATTGTCCGATATGATGTTGAAGATTACGAAGATTGTAATCCACTAAATCAATTTTAGGAAAACCATGCCACTCAAATGGTGAAGGAGTAGTAAAATATGTAACATTTATATTTTGAATGAATTGATTTGCTCTTTGTCTTACATATTTGCAATAGGCTTTCATATTACTTTTTGAGATTGGATGCTTTTGATTCTCAATCATTTGAGAATCTGGTTTGATCCAATAATTATGGATTCCTTCCATGTCAAAACTCTGAGGTTGAAAAGTTGCTTGATTGGCATGAAAATAAAAATCAGTAAACCATAGTACATGATAACATATTTGCCAGAATGGCATGTTGTTTATTCTTGCCGTCCAAGTCGTTTCATTGGCTTTATCAATTGTGTATTCCAACATTTTGAATGTCGCTCCAAGCTGTCTTGAATAACTTTTCTTAATTTCTGACAGCACAGTGGAATCCTTATATGAGCGTGCTGATATAGGATTAGCAACTTTTGGAGGAGTTTGAGAAAAAGCAAAATAGGATAGAAGAAATAATGCGATCAATGAGTTTTTCATTCTTACTCCATTTTTAAATGGTTTGCCGAGTTAGCTTGCTTGCCCCGCGTTTTTCGCGTTTTGTGCGTCCCGCTGTTTTATAGCAGGATAGCAAGGAGCGCCTGGTTAGGGCTGCCCTTGCCTCATGTTTCTTCATCTCCACCACGTCCGAAGATTTTGGGATATAGAGGATAGAGGAACCAGGATATAGATAGAAAAATCCAGATGATTGGATAAATCCAATTTTTATTGCTAACGCGTGCATTGTCTGGAGATAACGGATCATACAGAACAGAAACCGTCCATCCGTGGCGCATTCCCCATTTTGGAATACGTTCCTTGATTCGGAACGTCCGACCCTCAACATTATATTGAATAGTGTAGTAATGATCGTCAGTTGCCACTATTTGTCCTTGTGTTTCGTCCGCCATTAAAGTAAAGCTTAAATAGTCCCACAGAAGATATATCCCAGCAAAAAATCCAATAGTTGATGCAACAATTATAAATGCAGATTTTGGGTCATGTAGACTTTGAAGGATGTTCATTTGAATTCTCGAATTATGATAAACGAGATTACCTTTGATCGTGAAGATGCTTTACAACATTAGGGCAGTCTAACGGACGGGCGCTAAGTCCCGTGGCGCTCCAAGCGCCACGAGGATCCTGTACAGCGGGACTGCAGCGCTGATAACTTTCAATATGCACTAAACGAAACGAGTTCATGCTGATAAGCAAATTAAATATTCCCAATCCAACGAGATACTGAAAAGTTAATAATAAAAACTTAAACCCACCACCAGCAATGCTTAACGCACTTGACTGGTAACCGTTAGCTTATCCCAAAGGTCCAAAGGACTCCTTCGGAGGATCCCTTCTCACAAAGTGATGCCGTCGGCAGGGAAGCGCCTGGTTAGGCGGGCAGGCGCTGACAAACCACTTGCACGTATGCCGTTAAAATGGTAAATTGTTATATGATTATCAACTTTGCCGATCAAAGCACGGAAGATATTTTCAGCGGATTAGATACAAAGCAGGCGCGTCGTATTCCGTCGTCCGTCTGGAAAATCGCCATCCGAAAACTTGACATGTCGAACGCTGCTCATGAATTGAAAGACCTTCGTATTCCGCCAGCTAATCACTTGGAAACTTTGAAAGGAAAGTGGACTGGCTCGCATTCTATCAGAATTGACGATCAGTTTAGAATTGTTTTCAAATGGACTGATAGAAACGCAAGAGACGTTCAGATAATTGATTATCACTAAGGAGACACAAGAAATGATGCCGAAAAACAGAAAACCCACGCATCCAGGAGAAATTCTCTTAGAAGAATTTTTGAGACCAATGGAACTTAGCCAACTTGAATTAGCTCGACGGATGGGTGTACCTATACAGCGTGTAAACACGCTCATTAATGGAAGGCGTGATATGACAGCTGAGACAGCCATTTTACTTTCGCGAGTGCTCAAGACCTCTTCTGAATTCTGGATGAATTTGCAGGTGGCGTGCGATCTTTACCAGGCACAGCGCTCGCTGGACCACGCTGCCTGAACCTTCTTAATGAAATTTTTTCGCCTGCCTGCCTAACAAATCGGCGCTAAGTCACGATTTGATCTTTGATCGAATCGAGGATCCCGTAGAGCGGGACTGCAGCACTGCAAACTCTCAATATGTAATAAACGAAATGAGTTCATGCTGGTTCCTTCAATTTTGTACTGACCACTGTACGCCATGAATTTTGCAATGAATAAATAATAAATTTTGCATCACGCGTTGCGTGATTCATTCTCAGGCCTCCGGCTGTCAGCTTGTCCCAAAGGGATCCCTTCTCACAAAGTGATGCCTTTGGCAGGGAAGCGCCTGGTTAGGCGGCAAGTTTTACTATTCTAATTCGTATTTTTTAATCGCTCGCGTCAAACTTTTCCTATTGTACCAATCATGTTCAACCAGTAATATACTCTTGACTGTTTCTTTTCCTATTTCAGCTTCCTTCCTGAGTTCTAATTCACTAAGAAAGCCCTGCACATTGTCAATACTTTTTGTAAATCGCATAAAAGTACAATGGACTGACATGGATTGATATCTCTCCATATTCGGCAAACCATCGTCCTTTAATCGATGTCGGATTCTCTCTCTTAATGCGATGATTAAGCCATTATCGTAACCCTTTAGAAGACCTGCTTCTCGGCTAAACACAATCCCCTTGAAGAAAATAGTAAAACTCGAAAGAGACTTAATCACATCATCTGTAATTCTAATGTAAGTTTGTTCGATCGATGCACTTCTCGTATAGTCTTTGTGTGCTGCTATGTAGTCAAAGACAGTTATATGAAGATCCTTGATAGGATAATAATATTGTTCTGGAGCGAGAATCCGAAAACCTTCGACTATTGCCTCATAACTCTTGGTAATCTGACTCATTGGAATAATAAGGCTTAGGCCTCGGCGTAAATCTTTCGCATCGGTGGCAAGATATTCATCAACGAATACATTGCCATTACGAATGTAAGTGATATTATCTTTATGGATCGAGTCATATTGTGTTTTATAGTTCATGAAATCTTTAATAACTTGCCGCTTAACGGACCGGCGCTAAGTCCCGATTCGACAGATTTGATGCTTTCCAATCAAATCGTGGTCGAATCGCGGATCCCGCTTTGCGGGATCTATTATTTTTGCGTTTCTTATAACTTTCAAATTGCACTAAACGAACCAAGGTCATGCTGATAACCAAATTAAATATTCCCCAACCAACGAGGTACTGAAAAGTTAATTATAAAAACTTAAACTCACCATCAGCCATGAATTTTGCACCCAGCTCATTCCGTCAGCTTGTCCCAAAGGGATCCCTTCTCACAAAGTGATGCCTTCGGCAGGGAAGCGCCTGGTTAGGCAGCCGTGTTAAGAATAAGTATCATTAAAATTTTTGTTTAAGCTCAACAGTTTTGTTTCGATCCAAGCGGAACGCTTCTTGTCGCCTTCGGCGTTCTCGCCACAGCAGCACCGGCAAGGCGACTGCTACCCCAACTACTCCCGCCACCATATCCCATACATCAAACGTGTAGCGCGGTATATAGAGTTGAATAATCTCGGCTGCGGTCACAAGGGCTGCAGCGTACATCACTGACGCAAGGGGTCTGCTCTTTACTGCAAATGCTTGCCAAAAGGCGAAAGTAACACCAGCGAAGAAATTTGGTGTAACACCGAAGATCCAAGAGCCGCACTGACAAACCCTTGTGGCCCATATCCGGAGAGGGCTAACCGACGAAATCCAAAGTACGCACCCGACAAGGGCTGCGAATAAAAAAAAATTATCTCGATCACTGTCGCGCTGATTTGAGGACACAATGGCTCCATTCCACGGCTGCCTAACGGATTGCTGCTAAGCTGACCGCGACGATATATTCTAATTTTGCTGAAAAGGAACTAAGTTTCAAGTTGATAACCTTCAAAATATACAAAACCGTTTCGAGCAATGCGTAAAGTACAAACGCTCATTCGGTCAGCTTGTCCCAAAGGGATCCATTCGGGAAGCGCCTGGTTAGGCGGGGAAATTGCATTTTTCCTTTAATTGATTGTAAGTGTTAAATACAATCGGACACACAGAATAGTTTTCGATTACTCCAAACAATCTCGATCTAAATCCCTCTTTATGAAGATGCGGATATGATCTACAATCCTTCGGCCTAATATCATATATTTCACATTCATTATTTTTTAAAAATGAACACGGCCTTTTGCTCATCATTAATTCATTGCTCTCCTCAGCTTTCTCTAAATACTTATTTTTAAATTCTTCTCTTGATATTCCAAGCCTCTCTGAAATCAATATTAATTCTTCTTTTAAAACAATCGGAGATTTCTCTTTGCAACAATTTGCACATGCTTTACAATTAATCTGGTTAATGATTTGATCACTTATCTCAACGACTAAAGAATCTATTTCAGCATCTGTTTTATCCATAAATTTTAAATAAGACCTAAATTTCCAATTCTTCTTCTCATTCTTCTGAGCATAATATTTTATCTTTGTCAGATCACTTTGAATCATAATTTTCCTCGCCTAACGGACCGGCGCTAAGTCCCGATTCGATCTTTGATCGAATCGAGGATCCCATACAGCGGGACTGCGGCGCTGATAATTTTCAAGTTGCTGATAACGAAACGAGTTCTTGCGATAAACCAAATTAATTAATCTCCAACCAACGAGGTACTGAAAAGATAATAATAAAAATGTCAACCCACCATTAGCCATGAATTTTGCAATGAACAAATAATAAATTTTGCATCACGCGTTGCGTGATTCATTCTCAGGCCTCCGGCTGTCAGCTTGTCCCAAGTGGATCCCTTCTCACAAAGTGATGCCTTCGGCAGGGAAGCGCCTGGTTGGGCGCCATTAATTATTTTGCTACAAAAATACCATTGAGAAATATTGATACTACTTTTATATAAATATCACGCCTAACATCATCAGTGAAATAGAGGTCGCTATGTTCGCCCTTGGGAATAATCTCAAACTGTTTATTAGTACTCGCGGCTGCATTATATACTTTTTGACCCATCTCAGGTGGAGTTAAATGATCGTTTTCACCGACAACAACCAATAATGGTTTTGTGAGATGTTGAACTTGTTGAATATTATCGATTGTGAGGACACTCGAATCAGCATCGAGTTTCACAAACCATCGCACATACCAAGGCGAATTCGATTTCACAGCATCTTTCATCTCAATAGCGTTGGATATTGCTCCTTCAAGGATCACACCTGCCGCAGATTGTGAGCATCCGGTCTTCGCGGCAACAAGCGTACCAATCGAATGTCCATAGATAATAATACGCGACGAATCGATATCGGGACGGGAACAAAGATACCTATATGCAGCCCTACCATCTTCATAAATACCGTTTAGTGTCGGAGTCCCTTCACTTCGTCCATAACCGCGATAATCGATAAGCAATATATTCATATCGAAATATGAAAGCATATTAATAACATCGAGGGTAAAATTGCTGAAGAGTAAGAAACCATTTCCGCCAAAATAGAGAACAGTTCCTCTCGGATGAGGTTGTTTGACGAACCATGCATTTAGTTTGATGCTATCGGATGTCGTGAAATAGACTTCTTCAAGACTTAAACTATCATTCAATTTACTTACTTTTCTAGGGTGAAAGATCTCCTTCTCTGCAATGCGATAAGAAATACACGATGACAAAGAAAAGCAAAGCATCAAGAAAAATAATTTGATTTTCATAGTACTTGACCTCGTTAAAAAATGGCGCCTAACGGATTGGCGCTAAGTTTATCTCCAAACTTGTCCTGAAATGTTTTTGTTCAGGATGTTTCTGTTGAGGACTGCGGCGCTGATAATTTCAATATGTACCAGACGAATTGAGTTTACGCTGAAAAAGATCTTATTAAGACTAAAGCCAATGTTCGCTATGTTTAACGTGCCAAGCTCGCAATCGTCAGCTCGCCTGCCCCGCTGTTTTCTGTAGGGGAGCGCATGGTTAGGCGGCAAGCATTATTTCTTTCTATCCGTCGTAGACAACCAGTTATTTGCTTCTTCTTCATTAGAAAATATTTCTATTTTCATCTGTGGATGCTCCAAGATAGATTGAAACATTCGTGCAATACCATATTGAAGCGGATTACCTGTTAAAATTGCTGTTTTCACATTTTGCGATAATTGAATAGTTCGAATGTTTTCTGTAAAACCCATAAGATCTTCAAATCCTATTTTGATTCCCTTCAGTTTTCTCATGACTTCTAGACGATTGGTCAAATTTAATTCTTTACCCTCTATTTTAAGTCCATCTCTTAACACTCCGTGGATATCTTCATTGTTTAATGTCCCTGTATAGGTAACCTTAATGAAATCAGGGCATGTGTCAATAGAATAAGACATAGAAATATTCCTTTCTCTTGCTGCCTAACGGATGGTGGTTCCTTCAAACAATTGGCGGACAAGTAAATCCCGATTCGATAGATTTGATGCTTTCCATTCAAATCGTGGCCGAATCGCGGATCCCGCTTTGCGGGATCTATTATTTTTGCCGCATCGCAAATTTTCAATATGTACTAAATGAAACAAATTCATAATACTAATTTTCAATTAAACATTAAACCGCCACACCCCATGCTTTATCTTTTGGCAGGTGCTCATGGAGCCTGTCCCGTTATGCTTTTAAACGGGATCAGCTTGTTTACCCCGCATATTTCTGGCGGGGAATGCCCTGTTGTTTTCTATCGGGCTTGCCCGACATACGTTTTTGCGGGGAGCGCCTGGTTAGGCAACCCATCTGGCTTCGCCAAATTCTTGTTTAAGAAAAACTCCTTTATCTTAGAAAAATTTAAAGCCCGGCTTACTACTTTATGTACTTGTCGATATATTTTAGAAATGTGGGCCAGTTGGGTCCTGTTGTATGTCCCCCTTTATGCTGCCGAAATGCTATCTCTCCGTTTATCAGGGCTGTTTCAATCGGAGGAAAATCATATGTTCCTAAACCCCCTTTTTTTAGAAGTTCATAGATGGGACTTGCATATGCGCCTCCCAGGAACATTCCTTTTGCATCAACCCATCCTCCTTCAACTGCAAGAGCACCGCTGCTGATAAATACTGGACGGGGAGCGCACATTGCAACAAGCTCGTGCGCATCGACCGGTAGATCGTTCACCTTTAAAGGACCGGCATATTTTAAAAAGTTACCTGCGAACCAATGGTACTCTCCAGACGATGTCAGATTCTCTACTTGCTCTCCGTAGAAACGGCGAAGTATTTTGACACCGCCAGCCCCGGAAGATCCGACAAATGCCACTGCGAACCTTGAATCGTATGCCATTGTCACTATCGCAGCTTTTCCATATCGCGACAAACCTTCAATGATCACCTGTTTTGCATTTACTGATTTATCGGTTTCAAAATAATCAAGTGCACGACTTGCGCCCCATGCCCATGCCCTTAGTGCTCCCCAATCGTCAGGTTTTCTGCGCTGTCCTTTATTTGTCAGACCGATAATACCTTTAGTTAACCCGGCTCCCCAATCTGATTGATAACTTGTCGGGACAATAATCGCATAACCCCATCCTTTTAAAAGCACCTGAAGCTGCCAGCTCGGTTCCTTTGGCGTACCAGCAGGAGGTTCGGGAAATTTGAATCCCGGAGGGAAAATAAATCCGAATTCCATTACAACCGGTACCGGGGTTTTAGCCTTCGCCGGAATTGTAAGCGTTAATTGTATATCAAGATTGATAGAGGGGAATGAAGAGTTGTCGACATGACCTGATAATTTTTTAACAATGACCGGAATATTTTCTACGGTGTCATCTTTTATGGTCATTACTTGCCAGATGACTTCTGGTACACTTTCAGGAATCCGTCCATATATTTCTCGGTCGAAATATTCGACTATTTCCGGACGTCGTTTTTTCCACCACGTTTCTGCATCCGTTACTTTCTCGCCGTTATTTAAAATTAGAGGATCGGGGAGAGATGTACACGGTGAGGCTTTTGATTCATCGGTATTTGCAGCATTAGGCGCCTGTGGATTACCTGAAGGACCTGCTCTTAATGAATCGATCTTAAGCTGTGTCAACATCAATTGATAATCTTCATTTGTAGCATTTTTAATGCTGTCCATTTGTTTCGGATCGAATTGCGCTTGTGTTGAAATAGAGATTATTAAAAAAAACAAGAAAAGAAGTACAATTTTTTTCATACAGATCCAGTTATTATTTATAAACATAGCATCAAAAATGTATAATTTAATAACATATAACTATTTTAAAGCGCTGCCTAACGGATTGGCACTAAGTCAGTTCCATTATTATACAATGGAACGCGATCGCGTTCCGCTTTTTTAAGCGGAACGGACTGCCGCACTGATAACTTTCAAATCTATACTAAACCTCTGAGCGCCATGCTTAACGTACCCATTTACCCGCCATGCTTTATCTTTTGGCGGGCGCTCATTCCGTCAGCTTGTCCCAAAGGGATCCCTTCGGGAAGCGCCTGGTTGGGGCGCATTTATTTTATAACTTGTTAATTCTAACACAACCTGTACTTTTGCTGGCTTAGCTAGATTAAACATCTCTTCTTTAACCAATCCTATTCCTCTTGAAACATAATCTTGGTATGCCAATACACCTGAATCATAAAATTTATATTCAATACATTGAACTGTTCCTGCAGGAACAGTTATACCAGTATCAATGGCTGTGACTACTATATCATTATTATCATATACATTTCCTTTTTGTGTCGGATATGGATATATATATTTAAAACTATTCTTTACTACACCATTTGTTACAGTTGTATTATACTTGACAAGACCACTATCACTATTTATACACCATAAATTAAAATATTTGTATAATACTTTACCTAAGATGGTCGTATCCTTTGATATGGTATAAGTATCAGTCGTTGATCTTGGAGTTCCGACAACTACACCATTGGTATCGTATTCGGTATAGCACACGCTCCAAGTATTTCCTATGGAAAGTGGCACAAGGTCGGTATTTGTTTCTTGCGCTGTAACGGGATTTTTGTGGCAACCATTTATTAATGCTATTAAAATGAAAACTATCAATATAGATTTTACTTGTTCCATTTTTTCTTCATATCATTTTTATTAATGCGCCCTAACGGATCGGCGCTAAGCTGCCGCACTGATAATTGTCAATCATTACCAACAATCCATCCCAAATTAGAGTTTAAAAAATAACAAGACATTAATTCGGAAGTAACCCCACTACTTTATTGAGACCAATTATTCCCTCCATCTGTTGTCTTCAGATCAGGCAACGTCTGTGGCTGAACACGTGTCAAACCGCCGACGATCTCCATAGGCTTCGATTCAATTTTCACGGTGGCGCTGGTGAGTCCCTCGCGCGTGGCAGTCACACTGATTACACCTGGTGTGAGCGTCGAACGAATGGCTACGCGGTTGATGCCACATTCTGTGTCGAGATAAAGATTGTTCGTGGTATTTAGCTTCCCGGCATTAAAACCACCTCGCCAAATGACAGGCCCGGTAACAGCAAAATCTACCCTTGCCTCATCCGTGGGACATCTACGACCTTGTGCGTCAACGACTTCAAAATCAATTAAGGCGACGTCGCTACCATCTGCCTGCAGACCTTGCGGTCCGGTGTGAAGTGTAAGCTTAATAGCTTCGGGCTCTCCTGCGGTTTGAAGTTCCTGTTGGGCAACGACCTTGCCGTTCTTCGTAGCCAAAGCTTTAAGCTTGCCCGGAACAAACATGATATTGGGAAATGCATAAACATAACCCGTGTTTAAGCCTACAGGAAGCTCAGAACCAGGCATTCTTTCCCCACCCTTGTATGTATCCACAAAATCACACGGTTTATTAGCTATGCCCAAGGATTTTCCGTTAAGGAATAGTTCAACCTGGTCACAATGAGTGGCTGCCACATAAATGGTCTTTGTTGTGTTGGCTGGATAGTTCCAATGCCCGATGATGTGGAGGTCAGGTTGCTCGTTCTGCATAACGCGCGAAACGTAAAATAGCGATTTGGGCAGACGCACGCCGTCCACCTTGCCGCTTACGCGAAGGACATAGCTGCCTTGCTGACGTCCGTCGGCATCTTCATCTGTAAGATAGATGGAGCAATAGGCTGACCATTTCGAATGAACGGGATCGGTATTGTCGATCCGGTTATGCATATAGCTGGAATAACGCGTGGTGGCAGCAAGACAGAATGTTTCGGAATTCCAATGCCATGTGTCGCCACCGGGTCCGGGACGACCGTTTGCTCCGGGAACAATTTTAGGTTTGAAGCCGAAGTGTGGCGGCGAATAATCATCCCAGATGTTACGTCCGGCCTCATCACGAAAATCCTCCGTTTCGATGAGCGGAGCCTTGTTGCGGCGTGAGATGCTGTATCCGCGAAAGATGTTATCACCCGTAATTTCGTCTGTCTGTGGCACCTGGCCTATCATGATCCCATACCATTCAGATATCGGTGTAAGGGCATTGTTTTCCTCCGGGAGGTCATTATCACGCGTACCCATGACGCGGCCACCATGTGGATCAAGTTCCTTGCGCATGGCCACCATTTGTACCATCTGCTCCGGTGTAACTATAGTGTTACCTGCCTCCCAAAATAGTATGCTGGGGTTGTTTCGGTAAAAAATCATGGTAGCACGCATCACCTCAGCGCGTTGATCCCATTGTCTCCCGGTTACCAAATGTTCCTTATCGCCTGCCGGACAAACCTCAACAATACCATATCGGTCACACGCCTCAACGTCGCTTCGCTGTGGGGCAACATGCATCCAACGCATATAGTTGCCATTGCTTTCGCGCAACATTGCGAGTGTGAAATCGTGCATCCAGTTTGGATAAGCTCCCCCCAAGCCAGCCCAGTCGTTGGCCGAGCGTTGTGCATAGCCTGTAAGCCATACGAACCGTCCGTTGAGCCAAACACCACCAGTGCCAACACCACCCTTAAACTCGGTATGGCGAAAACCAGTACGTGTCTCGCAAACATCCACTGCTTTGCCGTTTACGCTTAGAATGGAATAAACACGGTATAGATACGGATCGTTGACGTCCCAAAAACGGGCGTCAGTAAGTGTGCCAGAGGCCGTGAAAATTTCCGATTGGTTCGCTACCAAGTCGGAAGTGTTACCGTCCAATTGGGCACGCACAACACCATCGGCATCCACTAAAACGGCCGAAAGTGTGATGGAGGCATAGTCGCTAGTCTCATTGACGACTTCGGCTTCTACCTTCACTTCCACTCTCTTTTTCTTGAGATCAATGGCTTCAGGATAGATATAGATGCCGGTGGTTTTTAGATTTTCGTAGAGTGGTAGGGTCTGATAAATCTTGCCCGCCACAATCAGAGAGGCATTGCGGTTAAGCCCGCCGAAGTTTGGGTTGAAATCCTTCGAATTCCATTGGAATGGTGTACCGGTACTCTCTTCCTTATAACCAGGACTATTGTCTACCTTCACTGCGAGGACGTTGTCCTGTTCGCCATATTTAACAAATTGAGTAATATCGAAGCCAACGGCAGTGATGCCATTTTCATATATGCCTATGGGCTGTCCGTTGAGGAAGAAGCGTCCTGCTTGCCTCATACCATCGAATTGGAGAAAGACTTTCTGTCCATTGGCGTTGACTGGCAATTTGAAGTGTTTACGATACCAACCGATGCCAAACATTTTTTCACTCTGGTCACCGCCGCCATGACTTATGAAACCACGATAGGAGTCAATCTCGTTCCAGGTATGCGGAAGACTCACGCTTGCCCATGCCGAGTCATCAAAACCCGGTTTATCTGCTCCGGTGGAGTCGCCAAAGGCAAATTTCCAATCGGGATTGAAGTTGTATGTCGTACGTGGAGAGACGGGCATCTGAAATACGACCGGTTTGGTACATGGCACAGACGCTTTGTTTTCTCCATTGTTAAGCGTAAAAAATGCGCCCACTATTAATGGTGGCATAAACATATTTTT
>JBEKLV010000200.1:0-5934 GCA_050008835.1 Bacteroidota bacterium
GCTTTTCTACTCCAGCAGCCTCTCTTGATATTTTCGCAGCGGCTTCATTTAGCTCTGCAGTTCTATCCAATAATCCAAAGTGATTCAGCTTTAAAGGACTGCCGCCAAAACTGTTGGTGAGGATCATATCAGCACCAGCGTCGATATAACTTTTAGCAATCGCAAACACATCGCTGCGATGAGTCACATTCCAAAGTTCGGGACATTCCCCAGGCTGTAAGCCACGTTGATGCAAGTATGTTCCCCAAGCACCATCGGAGATGAGGACTTTTTTATTTTTGAGCGCTGTAAGGAGTGAATTCATTCTTGGCCTTCTTGATTTTTCAGTGAACCCAAGTCCCACTGTCAGGGTGAGTTGTTTTTCTTCTATTAGGTTTATGCTACACTAATCTTGTCTAGAAATGCCACCGCACCTTGAGGGTCATGAGAATAGCTATCTGCACCCATTTTCAAGGCAGCTTCCATAGTCAAAGGTGCACCGCCAACAATAATTTTCGTGGCTGGAAATTGCGCTTTTATTTCCTGAACTGTTTTCGACATATTGACCATTGTCGTTGTTAGCAAAGCGCTCAAACCAACTACGCAGCCCGGAGTATTCTTGATCGTCTCTAGAAATTTGGCCGATTTAACATCGGCACCCAAGTCTATTACTTCCCAACCATTGCCTTCTATAACCATTCTGACAAGATTTTTGCCAATGTCATGTAAGTCACCAGCGACAGTACCAAGAACAAATTTCCCTTTTGCTTTAATACTTCCCTTCTTAAAAAATGGTTCAAGATGAACCATCACAGCCTGCATCGCTTTGGCAGCCATCAATAGCTCAGGAACAAATACTTCGTTTCTGCTGAACCGTTCCCCGATCCGCTGCATGCCATCGTTACATGCTTTCAGAATAATATCAGGGCCCACTCCTTCTTCTAACGCTTGCTTTGTCAATTCGTCCGAACCTTCCTGGTTTCTCAAATCGGGTGGATATGGGGCAATCTTGTTGACCTTTCCTCGTTCAATGCATAGACTGATTCTTTCAACTAATTCGTTCATGTCAAATTCCTTTTGCTGTATGGATACCAGATTATTTTTATTCGATAATTATAGTCTTAATTCTATGAACCATAATACGATGCTGTGCATATAATAAAGTGCCCGTGCAAGAATCATTCGTTCAAGATTTGCATCCTTTCCACACAAGATCATCTAGCGTATTCTTGTGGGAGATTCGGATAATATCTTGTTCGATGATTTGGCCGGCGTCCAAATCTTTAGTCACATAAGGGCTTGTTGCGACGAAAATTTTTACGCTGCGTTCATATGATAGGAATTATTTCCGAAAAATGCTGGCTGGAATGAATGATGTCCACTGATGATTCGATTGAGATACTGCTCAACTTCAGGGAAAAGACAGTATCTATTCTTAGATAGGTTAGGTTGAACTACATCAGCATTTCCCGGTATGGAATTATTTTTTCAGTAATTCTTTCCATATAAGCGCTGCAGCTCCAAGAATTGCAGAATTGCCAAATGGCAAACCCGACGGCAACAATCGTACTTTGTTTTTAAAGATACCGAGAAGATATTCTTCCATATATTTCTTTGTTGGGATAAAGATGAAATCTCCCGCTGCCGCCAATCCTCCACAAAGAATGATCGCTTCCGGACTTGTATAGGCAATAGAATCTGCAAGTTTCAACCCGAGATATTTCCCTGTCATCTCAAATGCTTCTAACGCAAGTTTATCCTCATGTTGTGCTGCTTCGAAGATGCGTTTTGACGTAATAGTTTCAAGACTGATTTCACGGAGCTCACTCGGAGATGATGTCGTATTAAGGAGTTCCTCAACTGTTCGTCGAATTCCGCTCGCTGATGCGTAGGTCTCCAAGCATCCGTGTCGTCCACAACCGCACAGACGACCATTCGGATCGACAATAGTATGACCAATCTCTCCTGCAAAACCATCATGGCCATAAATGAGTTCTCCATTTGCTACGATGCCGCTGCCAAGGCCTGTCCCTAAAGTAATAACGATAAAATCTTTCATTCCTTTTGCAGCGCCAAACAACATCTCCCCAAGCGCCGCGGCATTTGCATCATTCGTTAAAACAATAGGAATGGAATACCAGCGATGCAGTATTGAAACAACGTCAACAAATTTCCAACTCAAATTCGGCGGCTGCTCGATGGTACCTTTATAGTAATTGGCATTTGGAGCGCCCAGACCAATACCTACAAGTTTAAAATTTTCTTGCTTTGATTCAAAAAGAATCTCAGCTTGGTTATGAAGCCGCTTTAAAAATTCTTCTGAAGGCCGATGCGCTTCCGTTGTCATTGAAGCTTCAGCGAGAAGATTTCCTTCACGATCGACGTATCCATAAGCAGTGTTTGTACCGCCAATATCAACACCGAGTACTACTTCTTTTTGATTCATACCAGTCCTTTTATATGTATGCAGGGACATTCCAGTTCACCCCGATTCTTTCTATCGGGTCTTGTTACGTTATGTTTCAATACGAGGCCATTTCGCGTTCCATCAACCAGCCAGCTATGTATTCCCACCCGAGAAATGTAACAGCTTTTTAGGATTCAATGCAAGAGACAAAAAAGGCTGATACTGGCATTAGATGGAGCAGTATTTACGCGATTCTAAAATCTTTTCGAACCCAAATGAAATGTGCGAACTAAGTGAATTCTAAAGATCCAAGCACCTTCAAATTAACCTTCAGTCGGATTCTCAATACTTGGTTCAGAAGTTATTGCAGGAATGGTAATTGTGAATTTGCACCCGATAGCTGGATCCGATTCCATGGAAATACTGCCGTTATGATATGTTGCGATCTCTTTAACGTACGCTAATCCCAAACCGGTTCCGACCTCCTCTGTCGCCTTTGGATTGTGGACGCGATAGAATTTTGTGAATAATTTTTGATGTGCTTCCGGAGGTATACCGTACCCATGGTCTACTATGGAGAATATGATATTTTTATCTTTCATTGAAAGCGAAAGATTTATTATGCGATCCGGACCGCCGTATTTAACAGCGTTTGAAAGAAGATTTAAAATTGCTTCGCGAAATAAATCAGGTGAAACAACGACTTTGGGAATGTCCCATTGAATCTCAAGCTCCGCAGTAAGAGATTTTTTCAACAATTGCGGCTTTTGAGAATCCACGACTGCTTTAACGATGGCTATGATATCGGTCAGAACCTTAGGATGCTCGACCCGGCGTGATTCAAGACGCGATACATTTAGAAATCGGTCGATCAGATTATTAAGATTCAAGCTGTTGTCATATATTACTTGGTGAAATTCTTTTTGTTCTTCAGCGGTCACTTTTGGGTCATGCAGAAGAATTTCGGCAAATCCCATAATACTTCCTACCGGATTGCGTAATTCATGCACAATCACGTTAATCATATCTGTCTTCATTTTATCCATAAGCCGTTCATGCGTCTCGTCATGGAATATAAGAAGGGAGCCAAGGTTTTCACCGCTGCGAATAATGGAAAGGTCGTTTACGTGGTAATAATTCACGACCGTAGAATCGGTTTGCGCCCTTATTTCAGATTGATTTAAATGTACTTGTAAATTGTCAGTAATTTCGTCGCGTACAGTTTCTTTCGTCTTTATAATAGACGGGTGAGTAAGTATGTCGGATTTTGTACTGAACGTACGCGTCGGCAATAACGAAGCGCAGAAATCGTCAAGTTTATCATTCCGAAAAACAAATTCGCCTGTCCCATTTGTAAAACCAATCATATCGTTGCTATGCGTCATGAAGAGTTTATTTTTCCACTCTTCCAGAATGATTTTCTCAACATTAAGACGTTGATGCCGTTCCAAAACCTGACGCATTAGTTCGATAGTCTCACCCATTCCACGCAAGTCTTTCATTGCTGGGATTTGAATTGCTTGAGTAAAATCTAAATTGCCCAATCGTTGAACATCCTTAACAAGGCGGGCAATGGGGCGGTTTATTTGAAAGGAAAGAATCCATCCGACTACCAGCATTAAAAAAGCAATACAGATAACGAGTGAAGTAGAGTAGAAAAGAAGATCTTTCACCGGTCTAAGAATTGTTTTTTCCGGAATTGCAATTATTATCCAGAGTTGTGCAGTTTGAAAAGCGCTTGTCAGAACACGCCAGGTCTCTTCTCCTTGATACATGCTCTGCGGCGTGCTCATTCGTTCTTCTGAACTGTGCACTACGATTGGTTGAAATGGCGAAATATTGCGTAGGATTACTGTAGATTTGCTTTGAATGCTGACTAAAAAATTCTCGCCGAGAGGCAATTTGGTCATTAGGGAGTTTAATTTTATCGCATCCCATACTATTGTTAGCACAAAAGGAATGTTTTGCACCTGAAAACGAGTCCGCATAACAAAAAATTGCTGGTGCGGCAGAGTATCGTTAAGCCACGCGATTTGAAGCAGTGTGTCAATTTTTGACATCACCCATGCATCATCCTTTACTTGCACATTCGCCGTCGGGTAGGATGTATTCTGGCTGGTTAGTTCATCGGAAAGTTTGGATGAATGAATTTTGATTTGTATGATCTCAGGATGCAAGGTCATCATTGTGCGGAGTATAATTTCTCCGTCTCGCGGCCGTTCTGTTACTTGCGATGCGATGAAACGGGTAGCATCCGACCAGCCTGCGATAGTACGGTCAAGATTTTCAACGGCATACATCTGAAGCTGCTGAACGTTGGTAAGGCGCTCTGAAATGACCGATGCTTCATACTTCGGACGAACAACAGTCCATACAACAAGCAGCGTCAGTACTACGATAATTACAAGGACAATAAAAATTCGATTTTGGAACGAGAGTCTTAAGTGCATGGAATTCTCTTTATGTCTTGGTTATAGCACACAAACACATAAAATAATAAGTATAAATCACGTCAACCTCCATAGTTTTTGAGAGAAAAGAGAAGCTGTATAACGCGTGAAGCGTTTCTTCCGGAGATATAAATATCTCTATTGAATCGTGGAGTCACAAGATTTTTAATATCTCGGTAAGGATATACTCAAAGAAGATATCGGGAATATTTTTTAGTCCCCACGCCGCAGGCGTGCCCACATAGGGCGCGACCTTGCAGCGCATGCAATTGATACATGTAATTGGTGGTTTCAATCCACGCGCCCGCATGGGGCGCGACAATGACAGACGTGTCAAGTGTAGTTCAAAGCAGAGTTTCAATCCACGCGCCCGCATGGGGCGCGACAACGTGTGCCTTGTCGTTTGCATCAAATTTGCTTGTTTCAATCCACGCGCCCGCATGGGGCGCGACCAGAGAGAAGATTGCATCAGGAGTGAATACACTCCGTTTCAATCCACGCGCCCGCATGGGGCGCGACTAATTATAGCCAACAGGTATGGTAATTTAGTGGTGTTTCAATCCACGCGCCCGCATGGGGCGCGACTTTCAATTCATTACAGTGCTTCCATTGTTTTGGGGTTTCAATCCACGCGCCCGCATGGGGCGCGACTCAGTCCATCAGAGGTTCCATATTGATATTTCGGTTTCAATCCACGCGCCCGCATGGGGCGCGACCCAAAAGTCAAATCGGTATATGAAATGGCTAAAAGTTTCAATCCACGCGCCCGCATGGGGCGCGACTGTTACTTCTTAAATAATACTAATATCAAGTAAATATACTATCCAAACGCCAAGGTTTACTTTTTCAAAGAACATTTACTTGTGTGAAACGAAATAATCTTTTTTTCGCTTGTTTTCACACTGCTAACCTACCGGCATTTCTGTGTATGCTTCGATTAGCGTTACACAATAATCGGTTCTTCTATGTCGGAAACTGTATCTCCGCCATGATGTTCTACACGCCGGTGCCAATTCGATCCCAAAAAATAAAATCTTAAACTGTCTTCTTCTGCTTTGTATTTCGAGAGCAACTTGTCCTTCAGATTTTCCCACTGTG
>JBEKLV010000201.1:0-5919 GCA_050008835.1 Bacteroidota bacterium
CGACTTCAAGCCAACAGGACGAACAGCTTCCCACGTACAATGCTTACTCGATCGACGGCGATGTAACTGCACCACTTGTTTATGTAAATTACGGCATCCCCGACGATTATGAACGGCTTGAAAAGATGGATATTTCCGTCAAGGGATGTATTGTAATTGCACGATATGGAGCGTCGTGGCGAGGCATTAAACCAAAGGTTGCTGCCGAACATGGTGCAGTCGGATGTTTGATTTATTCGGATCCAGTAGGCGACGGGTACACTCAAGGAGATGTATATCCGGCTGGTGCATATCGCCCGAAAGATGGTGTACAGCGTGGAAGTGTCATGGAAATGACACTGTATCCAGGTGATCCGCTTACACCGGGTGTCGGTGCTTCGGAACATGCCAAACGGCTTTCTATGAACGATGTGCAAACACTGACGAAAATTCCTGTTCTCCCTATTTCCTATGCCGATGCTCAACCTCTGCTTACAGCTTTGAACGGTCCGGTCGCACCTGAAGGATGGCGTGGAACTCTACCGATTACTTATCATATTGGGCCAGGTAATGCCAAAGTACATCTCAAAGCTTTGTTTAATTGGGACAGAAAAAAAATATATGACGTTATTGCAACCTTGCATGGGTCTCAATTTCCCGATGAATGGATTATTCGAGGCAATCATTACGACGCATGGGTAAATGGGGCGGAAGATCCGATCTCGGCGCAAGTTGCATTGCTAGAAGAGGCGCGCGCATTCGGTGAGCTTCTAAAAAAAGGATGGAAACCGAAGCGAACCATTGTCTACTGCGCGTGGGATGGAGAAGAAGAAGGACTTCTCGGTTCAACGGAATGGGCAGAGGAACATGCAGACGAGTTGAAACGAAAAGCGGTGACATATATCAATTCGGATGGAAATGGCAGGGGATATCTTGGTGTTTCCGGCTCACACTCACTTGAAAAACTCATGAATGACGTTGCGCGCGACATTCAAGATCCGGAAACAAATCTCTCCGTATGGAAACGTCTACAGTTACAGCGAATCTCACTTGCTGCTGATGAACGTCAAGAACTTCGCGGACAGCAAATGTGGAGAATTGGCGCACTCGGTTCTGGATCAGATTACACAGCGTTCCTCGATTTTCTAGGCATAGCATCTCTCGATATAGGATATGGCGGAGAAGATGGTGGAGGAGTTTATCATTCGATATACGATGACTTTTATTGGTACACGCATTTTTCCGACACCTCGTTTGTCTACGGCTGTGCACTTTCTCAAACTGTAGGAACTGCGGTTATACGCTTCGCCGATGACAACTTGCTTCCATTTGAATTTACAAACTTGGCTGCAACGATAAAACGGTACGCAGATGAAATTCAGAAACTAATAAACTCGAAGCAGGAACAATTACGTGAACGGAATCAAGAAATCGATGAAGGTGTGTTTACAGCTACAGCCGATCCGAAAGTGAAATTGATCCCGCCACACAAAGAAGAAATTCCACCGTACTTGAATTTTGCACCGATACAAAATGCAGTGGAAGCACTTTCAAGAAGTGCCGAACGATACCATCATGCATCGATGAAAACTTCATCGGAGATGAAAAAATCGTTCGAATTGGTCAACCAGAAGCTCATAGAATGCGAACGGAAGCTTACAAGCATTGGAGGATTGCCGGGAAGACCATGGTTTAAGCATCAGATTTATGCGCCTGGGTTTTATACGGGCTATGGTGTGAAGACGATTCCGGCGGTTCGCGAGGCCATCGAGCAGAAACAGTGGAAACTTGCCGAGGAACAAATCTCGAAAGTCGCAGTCGTTCTCGAAGGAGAATCTGCCGTGATCAACGCTGCAGCCATTGAGCTGGAAAACATTATGAATAAATAGGCTTGACGTCGCAAAATGGAAATTATTAATGATGATATCCGAAAATCCTGTTCAGAGGGAATTGTATGGAAGATCTGTTTTGTGAATATATACAGAGTTGCACGATAGGTAAAAGTTGATAAAACAGATTTATTCTTGTTTACCCTTTGGGGTTCGTCAAGAAAGATATATTTATTCGGGACTTCGTTTGCGTGCGATTCGATGAAAGAGATAAGTAAAAGACACAAATGCAATTAAATATGAATTTCCAAAGGTTAACTTTGGTTAATCGCTCGAAACCTTTGAAATGATTAATCCAATATACGAAATTTCAAATCAGTTTTACGCACCTTGACTCTCGGTGCAGAATATGGTATATTTTCAATATAATCGATGATATTCAATAGAAATTTTTCGTCCAACAACTTAAATATGTTAGAGGAGGTGCATAGGTCTTCAGTGTCTTTGAAAGAACCGTCGGCGCAGACGGAAAATTGAGCCGAAAAGTGCTTGTACTTAATCATGATTATGAGCCGTTAAGCATCTGTAATGTCAAGAAAGCAATCATTCTTTTATATTTAGGGAAAGCAGAATTGATTGCAGCATGTGATGGTAAAAAATTGCGTTCTGTCTATACATCGATGCCTTATCCAAGTATCGTTCGCCTCTCTGTTTATATTCGGTTACCATATAAGAAAATTGTCCTTTCCCATAAAAACATATTACGCCGTGATGGACATTTATGTCAGTATTGCGGGAAAACTGAATCAATGCTCACTGTAGATCATGTTGTTCCGAAGGCGAAGGGTGGTCCAGATACCTGGGAAAATCTTGTTGCCGCTTGTGTTTCCTGCAACAACAAAAAAGGGGATCGAACATTGCATGAAGCACAAATGAAACTTCTGCGCAAACCTATTCGTCCCAATCACGTAATGTTTATACGGCACTTTGTCGGTACAGTAGATGACCATTGGAAACCATATTTGTTTATGAATTGAAGGATAGCCGTTAGCTTTTAGCTGGTAGTTAATTACTAAAAGTTATTTGCACCGAAAGGAATTATTGTTCTTTTGAATCAAAAGAAAAAAATCATCCTAAGCGGCATGCGCCCAACGGGAAAATTACACCTTGGCCATCTTACAGGCGCATTGGAGAATTGGGTAGCAATGCAAGGTGAATATCAGAATTATCATCTCATTGCCGATTATCATGCGTTGACAACCAATCCCGATACGTCCGAAATTTATGATAACTCCATTTATATGCTAATCGATTGGCTTGCTGCCGGGCTTGATCCGGTGCAAAGCCCGATGTTCCGTCAATCGCAAATCAAAGAACACTCAGAGCTGCATCTCCTTTTTTCTATGCTCATTACTACTTCGCGGCTTGAACGAAACCCAACGTTGAAGGAACAAGTCCGCGATCTTGAAATGGACAGCGTTGTTTATGGTCATCTCGGCTATCCGGTACTGCAAGCGGCAGATATTTTACTTTACAAAGGCAATTTAGTGCCTGTCGGTGAAGATCAATTGCCGCATATTGAAATTACGCGCGAACTTGCAAGACGCTTTAATGCTCAATATGCTCCGATGTTTCCTGAACCGGAAGGAAAAATTACGAAGTTCGCTCGCTTGCCCGGTTTAGATGGAAAACGAATGAGCAAGTCGATTGGAAATACAATTCTTCTTTCAGATTCGCCAGAAGTTATCATGAAAAAGCTAAAGACAGCTGTGACTGATCCTCAAAAAGTTCGTAAAGGCGATCCTGGCCATCCTGATATATGTTTGATTTTTGCCTATCATAATAAATTTAATCCAACTCAAGTGACCGAAATTCGTTCTAACTGTGAAAGCGGTAAACTTGGATGTGTGGATTGCAAAATGAATTGTGCGAAAAAAATTATAGAGACACTTGCACCGAGTTACGAGAAGAGATCATATTACGAAGCGCATATGGATGATGTAAAGAACATTCTTGCTGATGGCGAACAACGTGCTAAAGCAGTTGCAAAGCAGACTATGACAGAAGTCCATGAAGCGATGAAACTTGGGTAATTCAGATGTACACTATTAAACTAAATGATTTTGAAGGCCCACTGGATCTCCTGTTATTCTTCATCAAACGAGATGAACTAGATATCTATGACATTCCGATAGCGAGTATTACGAGAGAATTCTTAGATTACATGCATTTCTTGCAGCAATTTGATTTAGAAATCGCGGGTGAATTTTTGGTAATGGCTGCTGAGCTGATGCAGATAAAAGTTAAAATGCTTTTACCGCCGGAACAGGGCGATGAAGAAGAACTTGACCCGCGTGCAAACTTAGTTCAGCGTTTGGTGGAATATAAGCGTTTCAAGGAAATGTCCTTGCAAATGAAGAATCTTGAAGAAGAACAAATGAAAGTGCACTACCGTGGTTATCATTCTGCTGATGAACATGTAGTCGAAGAAGAAACGGGAGAAGATATGATCCGCGATGTAACATTTTTCGATTTGATTGCATCATTCAAATTTGCAATGGATCGAATGCCGAAAAAATTCGTCCATGAAATTGAAAAAATCAATGTGACCGTCGAAGAACAAATGATCTATATCGAAGAATTCTTTTCACGGCGTTCTGAGGCAACTTTCTACGATTTAATTAAAAACTTTACCGAACGAATTCGCATTGTAGTAACATTTCTTGCCTTGTTAGAAGTAATACGGGCAAAGAAAATAATCATCAGACAATTGCAACCATTCGGTGATCTTTCGATAATGAGAAATGTGAATTGATAGAAGAACAAACGACCATAGAAAAAATTGAGCTGAAGGTTCCAACTACGTTCAAAGCGTTAGTTGAGGCATTAATCTTTGCCGCAAAGGAACCGCTTTCTATTAACCAGATTCGTTCTATCTATCAAGATGAGAACGTACGAAGTGATGAATCAAGGCATATAGAGCCGGAAGTTATTCGACAAATCATAACAGATCTGAATAAGGAATACACAAAGCAGGATCGACCATATCGCATTGTGCAAATTGCTGGTGGATATCAATTTGCTACGTTGTCAGAGTATGCTGAATGGCTTGGAAAACTCTACAAGGAGCAAGGGCGAAGGAAACTTTCCCAATCTGGCGTTGAAACGTTAGCGATCGTGGCCTATAAACAGCCGATTACAAAAGCAGAAGTTGAAAAAATTCGTGGTGTAAATTGTGATTATGTCCTCAAAGCTTTGCTGGAAAAAGAATTACTTGCAATAACAGGACGAGCTGAAAGTGTCGGACGTCCGCTTTTATATGGAACGACAAGGGAGTTTCTGAAACATTTTGGATTGAACGATATTACAGATCTGCCCAGGCCTAGAGAGATCGAAGAAATTCTTGGGGAAAGCCAATTTGAAACGGAACGAAGAATGTTGGAAGCTCAAGCCGGAGCTGAGCAGGCGCGAAAAGATCAAGAAGACTTTAAATCACGCTTACCGCACATTCCGAAAAAGAAACCGGAACTTGACGAAAAAGGTGTTGAAATCGTTCCCTACAAAAGAACACGTGAAATAAGGATAATGCCTATTGAAGAACGAAAAGCGTTGGAAGAAGCAGGACAAGAAAAGATTGAGTTCACTCCGGAAAATACTCCAGCAGGGCAACAGTTACCTATTGATAAAGTAGCAGATGAAAAGAAACAAGCTGAAATTACAGACGTCAATAGTGGACCAAAAAGAACACCGGAAATAGGAATACAAAGTGGAGAAATGTTATCAACGACAGAAGAATTAATTCAAGACGACGACCAAAACACTTCGGAAGCAGGGAAGCCACAACCCCCAAAGGAACAGGTGCAAAAGCGCTGGAAGGTATGGCGAGAAAAGATTCAGGGGTTCATCAAGAAACTGTTCGCTTGAATCGATATCTTGCAATGGCGGGAATTGGTTCACGCCGAAAAAACGATGAATTAATTCTTTCAGGTGCGGTGAAAATCAATGGCAAATTGGTTAAAGAATTAGGTGTCCAGGTCCAAGTTGGTAAAGACAAGATTTCTGTTCAAGGCGAATTGGTGAATCTTGAAGAGAAGCTTGTATATATTATCTT
>JBEKLV010000202.1:0-5869 GCA_050008835.1 Bacteroidota bacterium
AATTGACGAAGAGCTAATAGGAGAGCTGTATAGACTTGGTCAACGGCTCAAGAAGCCGATGACTGCTATCGTCAATGAGATGATCAAAGAATCCCTGCCTTTCTTCAAAATCAGGGCTAACGAATTTCAAGTTGTCCAATATCCTTCCCCCGCAGATGCTAACGCTATTACATTGAGACGTGTGGGTGAAAAGCATCCAAATGTATATGTGTGTCCAATTTGTAAAATTAATTTTGAAGTAAGAAGTAGTTGTTCGATAGAATTAAAATTCAAGAAGGATAAGACTTTGTCGCTTTTGATTTGTCGTAAATGTTTTAATGACGAACAACCTGAAACGTTATAAAGCAATGAATTCCACTTCGACCATCGTTCAATTTGTATTGAATTTGATTGTTAGCCGTTCGAGAGTAACGGATCGTCACAGAAGCGTATGAAATATATTGTCACAAAATTAACCATTGTATAAAACGAAATATGAAAGGAATCACAACCAAATAAAAACAGAAAGGAGCTTTCATGAATAGAAAACAATTCATGGCTTCATTACTAACACTTCCAGTTATTAACTACGCTTCCCTGGTTGAAAAGAAGCAGAGGTGGGAACCACCCAAACATGTTGTTGCGTGTATCGGTGAATCCTCACGTATTATCTTTCAACACATCGAACACTACCGAACGTCCAGTAACCTCGATCCTTATTTTGTTGAAGCACCTGAAACATTTAACTTACTTCTCTATCCAATTGAACGCTCAGCAGTGCATATCATTTCAAGACTTGACGAACCATTGTTCCCTGAAATATTGAAGGTAATGGACAGCGCTGGGCCGGATGGACGGATGTGGGTTAATGGGATGTTCACTCATCCATTCAATCAGGAGAGCAGTTTAATGGTTGATAACAATCTCAAAAAAGCGTTATCCCTGTGTTTCAATATTTTGTTGTTTGCTTGGAATGATTATCAAGAACCATTATCGGAAGCCATCCATCCAATGAAATGGCTTAATGATAAAATGGATCGCTCAGAAAGATTGATCATTTGGGAAATCTTGGTGCGTTACGACTGGAGTGGTAGACTCATTAGAACCAAACAGTATGGAAAAAGGACATTCTATGACAAATATTTGTCACATACCAACCGATGAAGAAGCAGGGAAAGAGGTTAGACCAAATGAACGCCGTGTTATTTTCCTTTGCACATGTGCAATCTGCAAACAGGATTATGAAGTCCGTGATGGTGACTGGCTTCCGATGTACAGTAAGAAAGGGACAGAGATTAAGATAAAGGTCTGTGGAGAGTGTTTTAAAGCTGAGATGGAAGGTGTTTGACTTTGGAACGAAAAATTTGTAGGATTTTCTTGACAGACACGCAAAGGCAAGATAAAAGGGTTAGGTATACCCAAAACCTATACACAATTGAATCGGCAACTGCTAGATACAGTTGCCCCTGTGGCATGTGTATAGGTTATCCTTTGTGTGTCTGTCGACCACTTAGGTTGCCGAAGCATTGCTGCAGGGGTTTCTTTTTGGTAGCCTATCAATGTAAAACCCCAAAGTTGTATTTTGTAAAGTTATTCTCAACATATTTTAATGGAGGAGGTGTTAATGCTAACGGTTTACTTGTTGTATGGCCTGTTATTGATCGCCATGATTATATTTCTAATTGCAATAATTTGCAGAACGCCATGGCTGATTTACAACTACTATCGCACTCACCCCAACAACAAAGACATGGTAATTATCGTAATAATAATAGTAGTAATTGCATTTTTGTTTGTTGCAGATGAGTATAAATGGAAAGGAATAGTCGTAATGATTTTTGGAGTTTCACTTATAACTAATATCCTGTTTTTAAAGTAATAATTTGACTATATAATTTCAAATCTGTAATATTGCTTTGCGTTGTCTCCCCGACGGCGTATAGTTAGCCTCCCTAATCCTCGGCGTCTGGTAGTCCGTCGAGGATTTTTGTTTTTTATATTGGCAATTGTACCAAAATATTGCAATCCAAGCGAGGTTTATATACATTTCTTGTAAATGCCGACACGCAGCTTTGAGATGCACCGTCGGAATCCAACCAAAGAGTTACTCAAATTAACGGCCTTAAATGGAACTCGATTTTAAAGAGATAGCTAAGAAAATAAACAAGGCCGCAAAAGATGCAGGGAACACCGCGCACAATTCTGAAGCAAGACTACGCGAATTAGTAACTCCACTCTGGCAAGAATACCTTAAATCACAACAAATAGATTTCAACTTTGTTGCTCGAGATGAACTTATTCTTGCTAACGGAACACCCGACACAGTATTCAATAGATTGATTTTAGAGTACAAAAAACCCGGTATTATTAAACCGAGCAATGCTAAGAATAGAGTCGTAATAACAAAAGTACAAGGGTATATCGAAGACCTTGCTGCGAAAGAAGGTTGGAAACAGGAACGTCTTCTTGGTGTGGCGTTTGATGGTGTTTATTTCCTCTTCATACGTAAGATTCGCAGATGGATCATTGAAGAGCCCATTCCAGTCAACGAAAGAAGCGTCGAGCGATTTTTCCTTACGCTCAAATCACTCACTGGTAAGACTGCACTTATTCCAGAGTTCTTGATTCGTGATTTTGCAGTTGGCACAAGTTCAACTGGAATTGCTACACGTGCGATAAAAGCTTTCTATTTTGCCCTTACAAATAACGTGCATCCTAAGGTAAAAGTATTCTTCGACCAATGGGCGGTACAGTTTGCAGAAGTACACGGATCAATTGAAGAAAAGAAATTTGATGACAAGGTCCTTTTTCAATCATATGGCTTTAATGAGGAAGAACAAGAAGGATTCAAGCATCTTGCATTTTTCTTTGCATTGGACACCTACTATGCTCTTCTTATGAAACTACTCGCATATCAAGTGGTTGGATATTATGTGCGGATTGGATTCGGAAGATTGCCACTTATTGAATGGGAGTTACTCAATACAAACGAATTGAAAGCAAAACTTGCACAAGTAGAAGAAGGTGGAGTATTCCAAGATTTATTACGCATTAGAAATTTTCTTGAGGGTGATTTGCTTTCGTGGTACCTCAATGATTGGAACTCGGATATTGAAGAAGCAATTAAGGAAATTATAAAGCGCCTCAATGGTTATGATCCTCAAACGATGGAATTATTACCAGACGAAACGAGGGATATTCTTAAAAAGCTTTATCAATTTCTCGTCCCAAAGAAAATCCGCCATGACCTTGGAGAGTATTATACTCCTGATTGGCTTGCTGAACGTTGTTTGGATCAAATTGGTTATGGGGTGAATGATAAGGAATTACTAAAAAAACGTGTCTTGGATCCAGGTTGTGGATCGGGGACATTTTTAATCCTTGCCATAAAGAGAGCGAAAGAAAATGCTCTAAGGCGAGGTAAAGAGGCAGAGGAAACACTCGAAGCAATAACAAAGAACATCGTTGGATTTGATCTTAATCCATTGGCTGTTATCTCAGCAAGGACAAACTATCTGCTCGCTGTAGCAGATCTTCTACGTGACCATCCAGGATCAATCACTATACCAGTGTATCTTTGTGATAGTATTAAACCCCCCGAAGCAAGAATTGCTGGTGAAATGACTTTGTTTCCAAAGAAGGAACCATATGAGATTAAAACCACCGTAGGTAAATTTTACTTTTCTCATTCAATCATCGACAAACAGCGCATACAACAATTGACAAATCTTTTAGAAGATGGTGTTAAACAACGCAAGAAACCTATAGACTTTGTCGATGATGTAAAAACGCAGTTAGACTTAACAGATGAAGAGTTTAAAGATTCGGAGTTATTTCTGCTTGAAACATTTGATAAACTAATGGAGCTTGACGAGAAAGGAATCAATGGTATTTGGAGCAGAATCATCAAAAACGGTTTTGCACCATTATTCGTTGGCAATTTTGATTGTGTAATAGGCAATCCTCCGTGGGTAAATTGGGAATCGTTGCCTGAAGAGTATAGAAATGAAACGAAACCTCTTTGGGAGAAATATGGGTTGTTTTCACTTTCAGGACATGAAGCACGATTAGGTGGTGGCAAGAAGGATATTTCGATGTTAATGACATATGTTTCAATAGATAAATATCTGAAACCAAGGGGAAAATTGTGTTTTGTAATTACTCAGACGGTATTTAAGACTCAAGGTGCTGGAGATGGTTTTAGAAAATTTCAACTCGGTGAAAAAGGATCATGTTTCCGTATTGACCATCTCGATGATATGGTAGACCTCCAGCCATTCGAAGGAGCCACGAACAGAACTTCTGTTGTTCTTTGCACGAAAGGAGAAACAACGAAATATCCTCTTCCATACACTATGTGGAAAAAGGTGGAGAAGAGGAAAATTGATCTTGATTTCACACTTGAAGAAATAACACAAGCAACAAATCGTCTACATTTTAAAGCACAACCTATTGGAATATCTGAAACATCACCTTGGTTTTCAGCAAGACCAAAAGCATTAGCGGCTATCTTGAAAGCCATTGGTAAATCAGATTATCAAGCGTACGAGGGAGCAAATTCTGGAGGAATGAATAGTGTGTATTGGATCCGTATTCTAAAGAATGACCATAATTTGATATTAATTGAGAATTTATTTAAGATTGGCAAAAAGGAAGTAAAATCTATCCAAATGGAAATTGAACCAGATCTTGTTTATCCATTATTACGTGGACGTGATGTTAGCCAATGGTCAGCTAAAACCCTTGCTTATATAATTGTGACTCAAAATCCAAAGACACGTTCTGGATTTGAAGAAAGCTGGATGAAAGAAACACTGCCTAGAACATATTTGTATTTCAAACAATTCGAGGACGAATTATGGACCCGTCAAAGCAGCTCTGTTCGTAAATTGATGGAAAATGGAACATTTTATTCTATGTTTGCGGTGTCAGACAGTACATTTGCACCCTATAAAGTTGTTTGGAAAGAACAATCAAGCGAATTTGAATGCGCTGTAATTTCTACTTCAAACGATAAGGTGGTCGTTCCTGATCATAAACTTATGCTTGTCCCATTTGAAAATGAAACGGAAGCTCATTATGTCTGTGCAATTCTCAATTCGTCTATCTCAGGGTTTATTGTCCAATCCTACACTATTGCAACACAACAAAGCACGCATATTCTTGAGAATATCAAAGTTCAAAAATTCGATCCTAATAATGGAATTCATCTCGACTTGGCTCGCCTTTCAAAAAGTTGTCATGAGAAAGTAGCACTGGGGATTGCAGTAAGCGATATCGAAGAACAGATCGATGAGCTGTCAGCAGAAATATGGGGATTGACTAAAGAGGAATTGAAAGACATCAAGGAAAGCTTGGCGGAGATAAAGTAGTGAGTCAAGAAAATAATATTCTCTCGAAGCGTCCCGAAAGATTAGGATGTGAGTATTTGATGAACTAGTTTCGTATAAGGTATTTCGAAAATTATCAGCGTGGCAGCTTAGCGCCGATCCGTTAGGCGGCAAACAATTATTTATGATAGGACATTAAAATGTTCGATAGACGTGCTTTTGTAATTGAATCTTTTAAATCAATGTCGGATTATCTAAAGTATTTAACTGGTTTATCGACAGGCACAGTCGTTTTGTTAACAGCCTTTTTAGAAAAAATATTTACCCAACCAGTCTGGAAGTTTTTAGTTTCTGTCTCGTTGTCAAGCCTTATGATTTCTGTCGTTACATCGGTTATTGCACAAACAATGTTGGTTTTTATGTTATCACATCCTGATCCTGAATTATCAAGCAGAAAGGTGGTAAATGTTTTTATCATTGCACTTCTTTTAACCTGGATTGCGTTTATGGTTGGTATATTATCTTTAACTGTTTTTACATTGAAAAATCTTTAATGGCTG
>JBEKLV010000203.1:0-5859 GCA_050008835.1 Bacteroidota bacterium
CCAAGCGCCGCTCAGCAGCCGTCGTGCCCCTTCGTTTCCCGAGCGGAGTCAGGGGAAGTGTCGTTCTTTCGCTCAGTGACTGTTTGCCTTCTCGTTTCCCGAGCGAAGTCAGGGGAAGTGTCGTTCTTTCGCTCAGTGACTGTTTGCCTTCTCGTTTCCCGAGCGGAGTCAGGGGAAGTGTCGTCCTTTCGCTCAGTGACTGTTTGCCTTCTCGTTTCCCGAGCGGAGTCGAGGGAAACATTCTTATAGTGGGATTCATTTCGGCATTCTGCAAGCGAATGAATGTCATTAAACCTGCCTTCGATCAGTGCTTTCTTCTTATCATGGCTCCATCCCTGAACTTGCTTTTCGCGGTAAAATGCTTCATCGATCCTATCATATTCCTCGCAATAAACAAGCTTCACCGGAAGTCGATCCTTGGTATAATTTGCCCCTTCGCCTGATTGATGCTGAAAAAATCTCTGATTAATATCGACAGTACTTCCGGTATAATAACTACCGTCTGAACATTCTAAAATATACATGAAACCACTTGGCATTTTATGCTGCAAACTTGTTCAGTGCAACGAAATCTTTAATATATTCTGTTATTGCTTTTCGTAGTTCCGGAGAGAGTTTCTGGAATGCTTCGCCATATGGCGTCACATTCAGATATGCAAAATTACCCTTGTCTATAATATCACGAAATTCAGCATCAATAATGTATGCCTTGAAGACTGTCTTTGCATAGGAAAAATATTCTTCTTTAGGCAAATAGCGGCTATCGAATTTGTCAAACTCTTCGTCAAGAAGCTCATTTTTGGATTTAAAATAGGGGATCATTCCGAAAATCTTTTCAATGATTTCCCGCATAGTTACACGACGATCGATATGAATCGAAGCACGCAATTTTTCGAGCGTGAAGTATTCTTCCGGTTTATCTAAAATATTCTGCTCAATGAAATCCAGAAGCTCATGCCATTGTCCTTGCTCAGCCTTTTCTTTGATTGTAGGATGCTGAAGAATTGTTCGCTCAAATTTTTCAAAGAACATCCGATCAACTTTCATCCCTTCAAGGCCGATTACGATATGCTCTAATGTTTTTATTTCATCTTTGCGGGTGCTGTCATAACCATAAATACCCGGCGGAGGTTCACTTATTATTGATCCGCCTAATGGATACTTCGGTATTTTTAGAATTTCATCGTAATTATATTTCTCTTCAAAATACTCACAGTTAGCAAAGTAATCGAACATTTTATAATGCTCTTTTTGCTTTTCTCCTATCTGTGCTTTCGTTTGCGCATCTGTCATTTCCTCAGAGAAGTCGTGCTTCATTGTTCCGCGTCCTTTAATTTGTATAAAATCAGTCGGTGAAAAAATGGGACGCATGAGGCAAAGATTGAGAATGTCTGGGCAGTCATATCCAGTAGTCATCATACCAACAGTAACACACACTCTGGTCTTACTGGTTTTATAATACGGATTGAAATTGCCCGAACCGGAGAGTTTATTATTCGTAAAGTTAATCGAGAATTGTTGGGAGTCATTAATGCGCGAAGTTACTTGAATTGCAAAATCAGAATTATATTTATTCGGGAACAATTGATCTGCGTATTCATTTAACAATTGCGTCATTTTAGCAGCATGATTTTGCGATACACAGAAAACAATAGTTTTACCAATCTCACCTGTTATTGGATCTTTCAGCGCATTTTTAATGAAGGACGAACAAAATACTTTATTTGTATTATCAGAAAAAAATTTCTTTTCAAAGTCTTTCTGAATGAAAGTTTCTTCAACTTCCTCGCCGTCCTCGTTTTGAGAAATAATAGAATATCCTTGGTCAGAAAGCAGCTGTGTAGTGATCTCTGTTCGCGCATCAAGCACAACAGGATTAACCAGAAATCCTTCTTTAACACCATCTAGCAGTGAATAGCGAAATGTCGGTTCACCATTTTCACACCCGAAAGTTTTATAAGAATCTAAAAGAAGCCGTCGTTCCAATTCACGTGGGTTGTTATCTCCAAGTTCAGCAGTATCGATATGCTTGAGATAATCTTTTGGCGTAGCAGTAAGACCTAGTTTGAAACCTATAAAATATTCAAATACTGCTCTGCTATTTCCACCAATACTACGATGGGCTTCATCGGAAATTACCAGATCAAAATCATCGGGCACAAAAAGACGTTTATAACGGTTCCCGGCAAGAAATGTTTGGACTGTTGAAACAACAATTTCAGCTTTGCGCCAATCATCACGGTTCTCTTTATAAATGACTGTTTTATAATCGTTTTTCAGTAGAAGAACAAAAGCCTTATAAGCCTGATCTTCAAGTTCGAGTCTATCCACAAGAAAAAGAATACGCCGGGCATTACCCGTTCTAAGAAAAAGTTTTATTACTGCTGCTGAAACAAGTGTTTTACCAGTGCCGGTCGCCATTTCAAAAAGAAATCGATCGCCTCCATTGCGAACAGATTTTTGAACCGACTCAATTGCCCGAATTTGGTATTTTCGCAAAAACCGTAGCTTGTTGATTTCAATGAATGATTTTTGTGTTTGATCATTTTGATATGAAGGATCATTCTTATAGTCTGGTTTTTGAGTAAGAACAATATAATCATCTGTGACTGTTTCAATAACGAGTTTGTCTCTATCTGGCTTGAAACTGGAATATCCCTTGACTGATTCAGGCGAAGGGAGCCAGTTAATAACGTGTGGATTCCCTCGTTCTAAGTCCCAGAAGTAATGAATGTTACCATTAGACAAAATAACGAAACGGCAATTTTGAGAATTGGCATATTTGCGGGCTTGTTCTTTTCCGAATAAAGGGTTTTTATCTTCTGCTTTTGCTTCGAGTACAATAAATGGAAATCCTTTAGCATCAAGTAAAAGAAAATCGATAAATCCATTTTTCGTCTTTTCAAAATCTTCACCAAAATCATTGAGTAATGATGCGGTAAGCTTGATATTATTTTCAAGAAGGATGTTGGCTTTGCCATTCTCAGAATCAAAGAATCTCCACCCAGCTTCTTCGAGTAGCTTATTGATTTTTATTCGTGCTTTCGCTTCTTTTTCTGCCATGCTCAAATCATTTTTTCTTAAATATACTGATATTCCCCAAACAATCCATTCTAAATAGAAAAGGCGGCATAAGCCGCCTTTCTTGAAAAACTGGGAAGTAAAAACAAGCTTATTTCTTTTTTTCTTGATTTTTATTCTCTTCGTCTAACTTGTCGACTTTGCTGATGAGCAGCATTTTCATTCCACCTTTTTCAAACAGCCGTCCGGTAACTTTGACTTTTTCTGCGACAAACGGGAGTAATAATTCATTTGCACCAGCCATCGCTTTTTTGGACTGCCCTGCTAAATAGAGAGTCCCTGTTTTATCTTCAAGAATGCTTAAAGGAATTCCTCCTTTGGCACACTTGAGTGCACAATCTTTGTGCGAAAGTCCTTTGCCCGGCCCATTCAAACCTGTGATGTAACATTGCGACTCAACGACTTCGCCAACAATTGTAATTTGTTTTCCATTTTGCTGTGCCAACGCAACTCCGCTGAAAATGAAAACTGCTAGAACTGTAATAAATGATTTCTTCATGATTTATTCCTTGTGATTTGTTGATGATTAGTTAGATTGCATAGAAATTTCTATCGAGACTTCGATACTGGATTGCTTCACTTAAATGTTCAGGATGAATGTCAGCGCTTCCATCGAGATCTGCAATTGTACGAGATACTTTGAGAATGCGATCGTATGCGCGAGCAGAAAGTCCAAGCTTGCTCATCGCCATCTTCAGAAGTTCGGCCCCGGTCTGATCGATTTGACAGAATTCTTTGATTTCTTTTGAATCCATATCCGCATTGCTAAACAATCCCTTTCGTCCATTGAATCTTTCTGCTTGTATAGCACGAGCAGCTATCACGCGCTTGCGAATTATACCAGAATTTTCTCCAGTCCTCTTTGATGCTAATTCGTTATACTTCACTGCTGGTACTTCCACATGAATATCAATACGATCCAAAAGCGGTCCGGATATCTTGCCAACATATTTCTGAATCTGAACAGGATTGCACGTGCATTCTGCGGAGGAATTTCCATAATTGCCGCAAGGGCACGGATTCATCGCGCATACCAACATGAAATTCGCTGGAAAATCCACTGACATTTTGGAACGACTGATAGTAACATGACTGTCTTCCAATGGTTGCCGCATCACTTCAAGAACACTTCGGTCAAATTCCGGCAATTCATCTAAGAATAAAACGTCATGGTGCGAAAGCGAGATTTCTCCTGGTCGCGGAATTGTACCGCCGCCTACTAATGCTGCATCTGAAATTGTATGATGCGGTGATCTGAAGGGACGAACAGAAACGAGAGCGGAATTTAACGGCAGGATTCCCGCTACAGAATGAATCTTTGTCGTTTCTAATGCTTCATCAAATGTCATAGGTGGGAGAATGGTCGGCAGACGTTTTGCAAGCATCGTCTTTCCAGAACCAGGCGGACCAATGAGCAAAATGTTATGCCCGCCGGCAGCCGCCACTTCCATCGCGCGTTTCACACTCTCTTGTCCTTTTACATCGGCAAAATCAACAGTGTAATGCTGATCCTCAGAAAACACTTCATGCATATCCACATGAAAAGGTTGGAGTAGGCGATGTTCTCCGGCAAAGAATTCAATCGATTCGCGTAGATTCCTCATTGGATAGACTTCTATGCCTTCTACCATTGCGGCTTCTCTCGCATTTTCTTCGGGCAACAAAATACCGCGTTTGCCTTTTGCCCTTGCTTCTAAAGCAATTACCAAAGCGCCGTGCACTGGTCGTAATGCTCCATCGAGCGCTAGTTCACCTAACACAACAAATTTATCTAGCACTTCTGACATAAGCTGGCCTGACGCAGTAAGAATTCCAAGAGCTACCGGTAAATCGTACGAAGATCCCTCCTTTTTCACATCAGCTGGTGCAAGATTCACAGTCATCTTCCGATTGGGAAATTTAAAATCAGAATTTTTAATGGCTGCTGTGACACGATGGATACTTTCTTTCACCGCATTATCAGGCAACCCGACCATGAAGAATTTTGGTGATCCAAGATCAAGATGTGTCTCTACTTCTACCAGATAAGCATCAACACCAAATGTTGCTGCGCTAAAGATTTGGGAAAACATGACGGTAGATTATCCTTTTATCAGAATATTAATTGCCTTGAAACATTTCAAAATAATAATGCGTTCTTCTAATATCTATTTAAATGATGCATCATTTATTTAAATGGCGTAAAAAAAGATCTGGGTATCTTTTATCTATGATTTCGCAGAAACTCCAAACGCTCCTTTAATTCCTCCGTTGATTTAAGGAGTCTCTCTTTGCCAAACAAAGCTTCTTCTTGACTTGAAAATACCAGCAAATACTCGTTACTCATTACAATGGCTTCTTCCGGACAGACTTCTTCACAAAAGCCGCAGAAGATACATCGCACCATGTTGATTTCAAATTTTATTGGATACCGTTCTTTCTCAAGTTCTGTTTCTGCCGCCTGCACTTCAATCGCTAGTGCGGGACATACGCGTGCGCAAAGTCCGCAAGCGACACAGCGCTCAACTCCATTTTCCGCAACAAGCACTGGCCTGCCGCGAAATGATGATTCTGGTTTAAATCGTTCTTCGGGAAATTGAGACGTGAATGTCGGCCTGAACATTTGCCTGATCGTCATCCGAAGTCCTTTAACGATTTCCGGAATGTACATTTTTTGCCAAATGCTGAGGTCTTTCTTTCGGATTATTTGACCGTATGAACTCATTTTTCCATTAGTCAGTGCAGAAGGAATAACATTACTATACCGGTGATTAAAAAATTCGCTATCGCTAATGGCAG
>JBEKLV010000204.1:0-5842 GCA_050008835.1 Bacteroidota bacterium
GATCAGCGGCTCAATAATAGTGACACCTGTTGACCGGTAGCCGATATACATACTTGTGAGCACCAATCCAAAGAAGATCCAGAGCGGCAATAATATGTCTGATCCATTCCAAAGATTAAAAATACGCAAGATAAATGCTGTCGGAACGAGATGGAATGTCACGAGTAAACAAAATCCAACCCAAACCCATTGCCAATTTACAGTGCGGCTTATTTTTATCGATTCTCGTAATTCGTTCATAGAATCCTCCGTAGTTCAAGTAATTATTTGTAGTCTCCGGAATATGTCCACGGGGACGTTCGTCCAATGGAATCGACAGAGACCATGATCGTGTTAACAATATTCTTTGAAGAAACAGCAAGAAATGTAATCATCTGGGGGCGCGCTTCGACGATTAATATTTCTCCGTTGTCATTTTTTGCTTGCTGCGGAGAAAGAAAAAATCCTTCATATGACCCGTTGCCACCGCTCAGTGATTTTGGAAGAATCCGGTAATCGTACGCTTCAAAGGAAACTTGATAAAGATCGTTGATGAGACGGTCTTTTGTTCTCTGTACGTCTTGAGCTTTGTACAAATGTGCGGAGACTATCCGATTGCTCGTAGTTGAGATTAATTCAAAAAATACTGTTCTAAAGGTTATCGCTCCGCCGATGATAAATAGCAGCGACCAGCCGCGTGCAATACTCGTGATTGGTGTACCGGCTGCCTTTTTTAGTTTAAGTACGCGCCAGCTATACAACCAGAGCACCGGTCCGACGATGTACAGGATTACAAGGGCGGTGATCATTGTAAAAAGCTCTTTTGGGTTGATGTATGGAATATGACCTGAAAACTCGCTAAGCCCCATTGAAATTGTCAGTCCCATGGCTTGAAATGCAGGATTGTGGAATATATTAAATGAATATGGATAAATCCGATGTACAGGAACAAGAACGATTAGCAGTGTGCCAAGAGTGGTAATTGAGATCCAGCGTAAAAACTTAGGAGAGAACTCCGATGTGGATGCATTGTTTGGATCAGTTTTCTGATTCATAACGCACTCCTTTCTCCGTCAGCACTGCCTTGGCTTGCACAAAACCGAAGCGTCCGTTGTAATTCTTAAATTCTTTATTTCTGCCTCTGGAATAATAGTGGTACCCAACAAGTCCAATTTCATTGTCAGAAACAGTAGTGACAACAACGCGAAGACTATCATCCCCCTTTGGATCTGGTTGATGAACATTGTGGATATTCTCACCGATCTTTCCGCTAGGATACAATCTTTGAAATACATGCCCGAGTGTCTCTTTTTTCTTTCCCGGTTGTCCATAATAAGCAGCGAGAGTTTTTTGTAATGGAGTGTAGAGTTCATCTTGAAGGATACCATTAGTAATCATCGTATGTATTTCCATTAATGTCCTGCGCTGATATTTCGATAAGTCTTCCATCCCTCTCCACCCAATTATACCGACCGCAGCGACAAGGACAAATGCAGTCCAGGTTATAATGCGGGTCTTGATGGAAAAAGGGGGCCGCATAAAATAGCCGAGAATAACAATAAGGAATATCAATGAGACGGCACCCGCAATATTGAGAGACGCCCAGTGATCATTCGCGCTGCCGAGCAAATAAAATGCAGCAAGCGGCAAGAGAACGCCGGCAAGCAGCCAGAGAATCAACTTGAGTGATGCATTCATAATTGACAATCTCCTTGATATATGGTTGATGATATTGTATTAATGAAGGTTTTTCATCGCTCTGGAATTGGTTACGTTCTTTTTGGTGTGTTCCAGCCATTACAACGATAGATCTGAGGTAGAGCACATCGTTGAAACTGAATGAGTGTACTTTGAATATTTTCAAAATGCAACATCCATAACAGTGAATCCTTCGGCACGCTTACTATAAATGGCTTGAAGCCGCTCGCCCACTTGGATAGGGCAAATGGATTTTACTCTTGCAGATAAATGTAAAACCAATTACTATAACCCTGCAATACGCACAGATTAACATAGCAAACACGAATAAATAAAAATCCTGGCAGTCCCGCTGTGCGGGACGATGCATTTTGTCACTCCTGCGTACGCGGGAGTCTCTCGTTCTGAATTCCTCCCGACAAATCTGGATAGTGTATTGAACCCAAAACAAATATTTTTTTAAAAGGATCTCTAAATGAAAAAATTATTGCTCTTTAGCTTGTTCTTCTTGACTTTTAATTCATTTGGTCAAAAGATTGATACTGTTAATCTCAAAACATATTTTGGCGAGTATATAGGTGGATTCAGTGTTTATAATTTAAAAACAGACAGCTACATTCAATACAACATCGAGCATTGCAAAAAAAGATTCTCACCTTGTTCAACTTTTAAAATTCCTAACTCGCTAATTGGACTGGAAACCGGAATAATTCCCGATACCGGATATATAATCAAATACGATAGTGTGTCGCACCCAAGGGATTTAGAAATGTTAAAAAGGGAGCCATTCAAATACTGGTTTCAGGATTTATCTTTAAAGAGAGCATTTAAATATTCGTGCGTGTGGTATTACCAAGAATTGGCGAGGAGAGTAGGGCAAGAGAGGATGAAAAAATATATCAATCTTATTGATTATGGCAATAATGACATATCCAGCGGCATCGATAATTTTTGGCTTTGTGGCTCAATTGAGATTTCTATAAACGAACAAATTGATTTCTTAAAGAAACTTTATTTGCAAAAGCTTGACGGATTTTCAGACAAAACTATTGATGCTGTAAAGAGTATAATGCTTTATGAAACAACTTCAGATTATAAACTTTATGGAAAGACTGGCGGCGGGAATTGTTGGAATAATAAAATGATCGGTTGGTATGTTGGTTTTGTGGAGACAGATTCAGGGACAAGCATATTTGCTATGAATATAATCGTAAATAATATTGACGATTTAAATAACAATTTCCGGATTGAGTTGACAAAGAAAACACTGAGAGATTTAAAAATAATAAAATGATAAACGGCGCTTAACAAGTGGCAAATCGGTTATTTCATCGAGGCAAAGAACTTATATTAGTTAAATGATCCAACAGGTGCGTTTGTACCAATAAAACATTTTTGCACGACTAGAGTCTGTCCAATAAACGCAACGCACTGTTTCAAACATTGGCTGCCATCCGTTAGATAGTATATATAAAACAACCCTAATTCAAAACAATTTCGCCCATAAGAAAAATCTTAATTAAAAAAATCTAAACTATTGACCCGTTCGTAGTCTTCGCTTCATGCCGAAATAAATGCCCCAGAATAGCACAGCAAACGGTACATAGATCAACGCCTCAGATGGATGTTCAAGGAATAGAAAAGCTGACCCATTGTCGGTACGATAATATGAAAAAGGGCACAGCGAAAAGAAGATGGCGAAAGCAAGCACAAACGACCGCACCTTCATCCATCGTCGCGTAGATTTCAATGCTTTCACTTCTTCAGTAGGTGTCAGCGAAGGAATATTCTTATCGGCAAACAGATCTTTGTACTTCTGTCGTGATTGTTGTTCAAACTCCGGATGTTCCTGAAAATATTCTTCCACCAACTTTTTCGTATCGCTGCTGCATTCGTTTGCGAAATACAGCGGCAGCAGATCGTTCATCACTTCTTCAGTTATCTTCATACAACTTCTCCTTGTTTCAAAAATAAAGAGACTAATTTTACTCGTTCACGAAACGCTTTTACGTTCACAGCAATCGTTACATCAATTGCGCGCATTATGGAATTATTTGTCGACAGCATTTTTATTTCGTCCCCATGCCAGCCACATCAATGCGGCTATAATGAGAAGCAGTGGTATAATCAGCAAACTTCCTTCCGGACCTGTTGCGCCGCCGCTTAAAAGAATATTTCCCTGCGAATGCACGGCAAACAGATGTCCCTGGACAACTCTTCCGCTGTCCGCTGTTCCCCAAAGATAGGATTCCGCCCAATCCCATGAGGCATGGAAACCTATTGCCCACCAGAGGTTTTTTAAGTACCAGAGACTGATGCAGAATACAAAACCGACGAGTGCGGCGGAAATTATTCCCACCGGTGATTCTCCAGGGTTTTGAAGATGAATGCAGCCGAAGAGAACGGAAAATACAAGAGCACTCCACCAAAACCCAATGCCGCGCGTTAATGTAACCATCATGTATCCGCGCATAAGGTATTCTTCATAGAGGCCGACTAATAAGAATCCAACGCCCCAAGCAGCGGCATACCACAATGCTGCTTTACCGAACAATTGCTGCCCATCAAAGACAAGCAAGCCGCTGAAATTCAACACGCCTACCAGGATTGAAAGAGCGATCACGCCACAAAATAATCCATAGAGAAACCGCATAAAGCGCCGCGTTCCTTCCAGTCCGTAAAAAATAATTGGCTTATGTTCGATGCGGGACATGACCATTGTGGCGGCCAGCAGCCCGAGGAATGCGGCAAGCTCGGTAGCGCACGCTGACAAAGGCTGCATATCTTCTGGTGATATATTGTAATGTTTAAGAAGAGTTATGGTCGGCATAAAGAAGGCTGCAGTAAACAACCCCATAAGAAGGAAGAAGATGCCAATACTCCAGCCGGCACGAATTCCCTGCTTACCAATGAAGACGCGATGAAAAAAAGATTGAGGCACTTCTTGTGAAATCAAATCATCATTCATGGTAATTCCTTGTTGTGGTTTTAGATAATAGAGAAACTAATTTTGCGCGCGCGCGAAACACTTTTACTTTCGCTGCGACAACTGTTAAGCCGGTTGTGCGTGCAATCTCTTCGTATGATAATCCCTCTTCTGCTCGCAGAATCAATACCGCCCGGTCGATCTCCGGCAATTGCTGCATCGCCTCTAAGGTCAATTGCAATTCCGATTGAAGCTCCGTCCTCGTTTCCAACGCCATTGCGGTATCGGGCATTGCTTCGTTCAGCGTTGTGTGACGTTTATGCCGCTTCTGTTTATACAGAAAGCGATTCCGCGCGATCGTAAATAGATACGCCTTCACGGTTTCGGTGCGTATTTCGGAATCGGCAAGCCATGCACGCTCGAACGTTTCCAGCGTAATGTCGTTCGCCTCATCCGTATCGCCGCACAGCCAGAACGCAAACCGATGCACATCCTTTGCGTATGTGTGATACAACTGATTGAACGTGAGAAGATTCATGCTCATATCTATACTATACTATCTTCGATATAAGGAAAAGTTACATGAAAAATGAATTATTTTTTAAATAATGACAATATTTTCATACTTCCAGATACTTGCGGATAAATGTAAAACTTAGTACCGTACAGCCAGCTTGCAGACGCCGGAGACACTGACACTGCATGAGGGGAAGTCCACGGTTAACAAAATAATTTTCCAAAACAGGTTTGGTAAGATGCAGATTCGTTGGTACCAAAGAAACATTTTCGCAAGGATGGAGTCTGCCCAATAAACGTAATGCGTTATCACAGAACCATACTAATGCTCTTTGGACTCCTCGCTTCTATAGCTCAATTTGCGATGAGTCAAGGTCACGGAATCAATATCATTTCGTATGATATTAACGCTATAATCGGTATACATGCCGACAAAGTCGACATAACGGCGACATGTCTTATACAGAAAACCGATACAACCTCACAGTCAGTATTATTGCTAAGCTCAGATTCCAGGTTGCAGGCTGTCCGGTCTTTCACAAACGGCAGCTGGTCAGAAATCCCGTTTCAATTTGTCGGCAGGGATACTTTGCAATTACACTTTCCGTTAAGAATGCGCCAGCCAGATTCACTCACGATTGAGTTTAAATATACATTCCCGATCAGCCCACTCGGCGATTCCTTACTGCTTTTGGATAGAGGAAGCCGCTGGTATCCACTCAT
>JBEKLV010000205.1:0-5820 GCA_050008835.1 Bacteroidota bacterium
GTCACAGGTATGGACTCTGCCGCTATAGAAGCACTGGGAATGAAACCGATTGCTGGAGAACTGGACCGCATCAAGGCGATCAAGAATATCCAGGATGTGCAGGGAGAAATCGATCGTCTTCATTTTGTAAATCTGAATCCTCTCTTCGGCTTTGGTTCTGAACAGGATCCGAAGAATAGCATTGAAGTCATAGGTGAGATTCACCAAGGAGGTCTGGGACTACCTGAACGTGATTACTACTTTTCAGAAGAAGTGCGCTCCAAACGAATCCGTGAAGAATATGTAAAGCATATGACAGCAATGTTTCAATTGATAGGTGATGATACTATAAAAGCGGCTGCGTCAGCACAATCTGTGATGGCATTTGAAACACAGCTCGCAAAGGCATCGCGTAAGCGTGTCGATCTTCGCGATCCGGATAAGAACTATAATAAGATGACGCAGGAACAGCTTGCCGCACTCGCTCCCGCTTTCGATTGGAAACGATATTTTACAGATTTGGGATGGTTGAACCCAGGAAGGGTTAATGTTGGTCAGCCAGAGTTTTTCAAGGAAGTGAATACCATGATGGGAACCGTTCCTATTGAGACTTGGAAAAACTATCTCCGCTGGAGAGTTGTGAGTAACTCCGCAAACTCTCTAAGTTCTGCATTCGTCGCGGAGTATTTCCATTTCCGCGGAACAATTATGACTGGTGCTAAAGAAATGCAGCCGCGGTGGAAACGTATCCGTGGTGGCATGGATTATCTCTTAGGAGAAGCGGTTGGTGAGGTTTATGTTGCGAAAGCATTCCCGCCGGAAGCAAAAGCTCGCGCATTGGAATTGGTCAACAATATTAAACTTGCGTTGCGAGAACATATTAATACCATTACCTGGATGGATAACGCGACTAAACAAGCCGCACTGAAAAAGCTTGACGCGATTGTTGTAAAGATTGGGTATCCCGACAAATGGCGGGACTATTCCAAGCTCACTATTGATCGAACTTCCTATCTGGAAAACGTAAGGCATGCAGCACATTTTGCCATGCAGCGTGAAATTGATAAAATTGGCAAACCGGTAGACAGGATAGAGTGGGGTATGTCACCACAGATCGTGAACGCATATTATAATCCATCGATGAATGAAATCGTATTCCCAGCAGGAATTCTTCAACCCCCGTTTTTCGATTTCAAGGCAGACGATGCTGTGAACTATGGCGGCATCGGCGTCGTTATCGGCCACGAAATTTCTCATGGCTTCGACGATCAAGGAAGCAAGTTCGATGCAGAAGGGAATTTGAAGATGTGGTGGACTCCGGAGACACGCAAGAAATTCGACGAACGAACAGGAATGCTCGCTCATCAGTTCGATAGCTTTGTCCCAATTGATTCTCTTCACGTCAACGGCTCAATGACTCTCGGTGAAAATATCGGTGACCTTGGCGGCCTTGCCATTGCCTATACGGCTCTGGAAAATACACTTAAAGGAAAAAAAGTTGAACCAATTGATGGATTCACTCCAGAACAGAGATTTTTCCTTTCGTTCGCACAAGTGTGGCGGCGGAATGTGCGCCCCGAACGACTTCGAATGCAGGTAAAAACCGACTTCCATTCACCTGCTGAACTCCGGGTCAATGGTTCGTTGCCAAACCTTCAAGCATTTTACGATGCATTCGGATGCGGTCAAGATGGAAAAATGTATTTAGCTCCGGAAAAACGCGCGCTGATCTGGAATCTAAAATAGAAGAAAAATATTTTAGGATATTAATCCCGTCTTTTGTTTTGCAAGAGACGGGATTTTTATTTCTTGATAGTAAGAGATAGCAGTGAAAGACTATAGTCAGAGTGACCCCGGCGTGACTCGAACACGCGACCCACAGCTTAGAAGGCTGTTGCTCTATCCACCTGAGCTACGGGGCCATAGAGCATTTACATAGTACTGAAAATTCAATTTTGATTCAATGTCCGTCGTTGATACCTAACAAGAAAGGCTCAGATATCTCTGAGCCTTTTTAATACTACACTAACTAATTGAAGTAGTGTTAATATGGTTTTATATCTTTTTCAACAAATGAAATATAATCATCTGTCGTTCTTGCCAAGCGCTCTGCAAGATTGACGAGAATTTTTTTTGTCACATCAGGATATTCTGCAATTAGCTGATCTAAAGGCATGTTGAAATGGACCGCTTTTGTCGGCTCGAGCGCGATCATCGAAACTGTGCGCGGCTTATTAAGAATAAAACTCAATTCGCCAAATACTATTCCCCGCTCCTTGAATTCTGCAACCTGCCGATCGTGTTTGTAAACACCGATTCTCCCTTCCAATAATATATACCACCCATTCGACTTTTCTCCCTCTGTAGTAATCTGCTCTAACTCGGCAAAAGTGCGGATGATGCTGGAATATTGCGACGCATCTTTTTCTATTGAATTACCCATTGTGCTTTTCTCCTTGTAAAACCAGCATGGTATAATGTTAGTGATTCAAACAGAATAAATCCATTTATTTCGCCAGCTTAATTTATTCATGTTCACGAAGATATGGCATGAATTGATTTAATCACTTCTTCAACCTGAATTTCTTTCATGCATCGAAAATGTTTCTTTGGGCAGGAGTCACGCCCGATAGGAGAGCATGGCCTGCAATATAATCCAGTCCGTTCCACTATTACACTTTCTGTCCCAACCGGAAAGAAACCGAATTCACGCACGGTTGAGCCAAAGATCGCAACCACTTTTTTATTCATAGCAGCGGCAATATGCATAAGGCCAGAATCGTTGGTTACGATGAGAGTGCAAGCCTCCATCGCGATCGCGTTTTCAAGAAGCGATAATTCGCCGCTGAGATCGGTCGCACTTCCTTCCTTGTTTAATGAATTTAATGCATCCGCGATAGAGGAACATTTTTCTTTGTCTTCTTGTCCTCCAAATAAAAGTATCTTTGCATTAAAATCCTTAGATAATTTTGCTCCCAATTCTGCAAAACGTTCTTGCGGCCAACACTTGGTCGCATGCTTAGCCGATGGACAAAATCCGATCACCTTGCCGGAGTGACGAATGCCCAGCTTTTTCATTTTGGCTAAAGCATGAGTACGGATTTCATCTGAAATGAACAATTCAAGACCTTTGCCATCATTCTCAATCCCATACTTTTGCACAGATTCTATGTATCGATCAGCAACAGAGATCGCACTTCGGTAGATATTTTTTTTCAATCGAACGAGTATCGTTCTGGCAAATATCCGTTTATCGATAACGACAACATCGTTGGCTCCCAGCATCCACCGAAGATAGCGGCTCCGCAAACTATTATGTATATCTATAACAAGATCGTGGTGTTCCGCGCGAAGCTGATTTTTGAGTTTGCACAGCCCGGAAAACCCAGTCTTCGCATCAAACTCATATATGTGGTCGAGATTTTTATTATTGCAAATAAGTTCGGCGTATTCTTTCCGCACTATAAAATCTATTTTAGAAGATGGAAAACTTGCACGAAGCACGCGCATCAGCGGAGTTGCCAATACGATGTCGCCTATTGAGCTAAATCGAATGACGAGTATTTTTTTAGGAACGACCATATCGTGAAGAAATTACAATGTTTTTAATGGAGGTGCAAACCTTCATATTCTGAATAAACACTATTGTCACGATTGGATAATTTCTTCACTATCAGTGCGTTCAAGTGCAATGGGGTTACCTAAGTTTCTTGAATCTCGCCAATTTTTTCTGCATTTTGATTTAGCGAGCAGTTCTTCCTTAATATTTGGAAAGAACTTTTTTGTTTAATGGAATCATTAAGATGATACTTATTTATCCTGCAATCGAAATCAGTCACAAATGCAGTATCGAAATCGTCCACGGCATGTCAGGGGCGGAACATAAATACTCTGTCGATCCAGTTCAATTGGCTGTGATGTGGCGTGGTGAAAATGCCAAAACATTGCACGTTGTTGATGTGGATGGAGTTGCTGAAGGACGAATTGTAAACGAAGATGTTATCCGGAGAATGGTCAAAGCTGTTGATATCCCCATTGAAGTGGGTGGCGGTTTAAGGTCTTACGATGAGATTAAAAAAGTATTAGACCTCGGTGTATATCGCGTTACAATTGCTACAGCAGCGGTGGAGCAGCCAGGTTTGATCGAGCGGCTTTTGAAAGAATTCGGCACGCGGAAAATTGACATTGCTATAATATCGGAAGGCGGAAAAGTCTCTATCAAGGGTGGTGCAACGCCGACAGAAATCTCACCGATAGAACTTGCACTGAAGATGGTCCGCATCGGTGTTTCCCGAATTCTATATGGTGAACGCGAGAATGGCGATCTTGATAGATCATTACCATACGATACGCTTAAAGAACTTGCGATTAAAACCGGAATTCGAATCACAGCCCGCGGGGGCGTTTCCGACTATAAAGATTTAATGCGAATTCAGGAACTGGAAAAATATGGGGTTGATTCTGTCGTCATCGGGAAGCCATTGTATGAGAATCGTTTTCCATGTCAAGCACTTTGGCGCTTAAACGAATTAGTGCTCACCGATCTTGGACCAACGCGAAGAGCATAAATGACTATCACAATTATCGGACATATCTGTAAAGACATCCTCCATTTGCCCGGCGAAAAAGACATTCAGGAAGAATCATTCGGCGGAATAATGTTCACACTGCTTACTCTTGCCAACTTGATGAGTGAGCGGGACTGTGTCCAGCCGGTTTTTGGAATTGGGCAAGCTGACTACGATATACTGATAGAACAATTAAAACCGTACAAGAATATTGATGTGAGCGGGATTTTCAAATTCAAAGATCCAACAAATGAGGTGCAACTCTTCTATCAGAAAGATGCTCAGACACGAATTGAATGTTCACAAAATATTTCTGCCCCGATTCCATTCAATCGCATCAAGCCGTACTTAGACGGCAATGGCGTGCTGATTAATATGGTTTCAGGCTCGGACATCACTCTTGACACGCTGGGATATATTCGGATGGAGGTTCGCGAGCGAGGCATTCCGATCCATTTTGATTTCCATTCGCTCACGCTTGGTACAGATCAGGAGTTTAAGCGTTTCCGCCGCCCTATTACCGACTGGCGGCGATGGTGCTTTATGCTGAATTCGATTCAGATGAGTGAAGAAGAGGCATTCGGATTATCTGCAGAGCGATACGATGAGAAAACACTAACCAATCATTTAATGACCTTGATGGTTGAGACACTGCTGATTACACGAAGCGAGCGCGGAGTAACTGCGATTGTACAGGATATCCATAAGAAGATTACGCAGAAAGACATTGCCGGTGTTTCTTTCGGCAATGCAATAAATACGGTTGGATGCGGCGATGTATTTGGCGCAGCATTTTTGTACCAATATCTTAAGTCCAAAGACAGCTTTGTTGCTGCAGAGTTTGCAAATAAAGCCGCAGCGCTGAATGCAACATTTAAAAACACTAAAGAGCTTGAAGGATTGCGCTCGAATCTGGAACAAATGGGGGTTACTATTTCTAAACCAACAACGAATGGAAAAAACACCAACGGTTCTCAATAGCCGAAGAGATTAGCAACATGATTCTAAAAGAGCGAATTGAATTATTCTATCCGCAAGATATCGACAAGATAGATCGGCATGAAGCAATTCAAACATTCAATGAGTTAAAATTCTTTTTAAACAACGGAGAAATCCGTGCTGCATCACCTTCAGCGAACGAAGAAAATAAATCTGGATGGATTGTCAATGATTGGGTAAAAAAAGGAATTCTGCTCGGCTTTCGGCTTGGCGAACTTACGGATATCTCTATTAACGAGCATTTTAAATATTTTGACAAGAGTACATATCCGCT